>NZ_DATGNO010000163.1:0-3513 GCF_035306705.1 Xanthomarina sp. | reverse complement strand
ATAGAGAGTTATGTGTATCTTAATGCTGAACATTCTACCGTTAGTCAAATAGAAAATAACCCTGACTATACCTTTAAATATGTTTTAATCCCTAGTAATCGTATTGGCCAAAACAAATTAGATAGTACTAAAATGTCTTATGAGGAAGCTATGAAACATTTTGGTTTAGAAGAATAAATAATTGATTAAAAACCCAAGTTAAAAGCTTCGGTTTTTTTATGCCTTTTTATTGTGAAATGATTAGTATTGCAATCTCAATATCCAAACCATGATCTCTAGAAAAAACGCTTCCATCTCAAAATGTATTATCCACAAAGTGGGTAACAAGCACAACAATACTAAAAATGCCTTTTCTGAAAAAGAAGTCCATTTCGACGAAGCTAGTTATGAGCTGATGTTACCGTTTTTATTAAGACCTTTTGGCTCTGTAGTACAATCTTACCGTTTTAATCACCATGCCGATATTTCATTAAACGAAATAAACACCTATAGTTCTCAAATGTTTAACGAAGATGATGCCTTTATTGAAACCTCAAAACACATTGTAAAACATTTGTTCGAACAATCCAATTCGGCACAAATAAAAACTGGTGATGTTTTAATTGTGATGTTTGAAGGCATCGAATTCAATGAAATTACCACCAATGCGCTGGGCATTTTTAAAATTGAAAACAAAGTTAATTTCTTTCAAACCTATTTAGAAAACAACAGTTACGACGTGTTGGTTCAAAAAGGGATTAGTTCTAAAAAAGTAGATAAAGGGTGTTTAATTTTAAATCAAACAGATGCCGAAGGCCCAATTATTTTAAGTGCAGACAATAACAATTACGATGCACAATATTGGACCAATCATTTTTTAAACATTAAGTATGCCGATGATGCCAATAACCACACCCAACAATATATTGAGCTGTGTAAGGATTTTTCAGAAGACATTTTAAAAATTTCCTATGGCAATCAAGAACAAAATACCTTTTTAGCTAGGACCATCGATTTTTTTAAAGAAAATGAAACCATCAATGTGGAACGTTTTAAAGATGAAATCTTCGAGGAAGACAAACACAAAACTTTATTCGACGATTATAAAAAGAACTTCGAAAGCGAAAAAGATCTAGTTATTAGAAACCAATTTGATGTGGCTGAAGCCGTTGTAAAAAAGGAAAAGAAAAAAATTAAAACCGAAATTAAACTCGACACCAACATTCAAATAAAACTGGATATCGATGCGCCCGAAGCTTCCAGCGAATACCTAGAACGTGGTTACGACGATGAAAAAAAAATGCACTACTATAAGGTGTTCTTTAATGTAGAAGCTTAGCTATGAAAATAAAGGTTGACAGGTTTGTTATTGCCATCATTATTGTCATACTTATCGCTTACCTCTACCCTAATTTGGGCAGTAAACAAAGTGCTGTCCCCTTTGATTTAATTGGAACTATTGGCATTTCGTTAATATTCTTTTTTTACGGTTTAAAATTAAGTCCCGATAAAATTAAAAGCGGTTTAAAAAACTGGAAACTGCACCTAGTTGTGCAATTGACCACCTTTTTAATTTTCCCACTTATTATCATTGCTTTTAAACCTTTAATACTCACCGAAGAGTCGCAAACATTATGGCTTTCCTTTTTGTTTTTAGCAGCATTGCCGTCGACCGTATCCTCATCGGTGGTTATGGTTTCTATAGCAAAAGGCAATATTCCAGCAGCCATATTTAATGCCAGTATTTCTGGTTTAATGGGTATTATAATAACACCTCTTTGGATAGGCCTCTTTTTACAACATACCACCGGCGATTTTAATATAGAGTCCATTTATATTTCTCTCATTATCCAGATCTTAATTCCTGTAATTATAGGAATGCTTTTACAAAAATATTGGGGCAAGTTCGCCATAAAATATAAAAACCAACTGACGCTGTTCGATAAAACTATTATTTTACTTATTATTTATAAAAGCTTTGCCGAATCTTTTGATGAAGATATTTTTAGTTCGGTAAGCATTAGCGATTTACTCCTGCTTTTCACCATGGTAGTTGCTCTATTTTATGTGGTGTATTTCATTACTGGTTTTATCTCTAAAAAACTTCATTTTAATACTGAAGATCGGATAACTGCACAATTTTGCGGAACTAAAAAATCGCTAGTACACGGTACTGTTTTTGCTGAAATTTTATTTCCAAGTACGATGTCTATAGGCTTTATTTTGCTTCCTTTAATGGTTTTTCATGCGGTACAAATATTCATAGTTAGCATTATTGCTACACGTTTGGCTAAAAGAGAACAGCTTAATAAAGAAAGCACTCCATTATAAAGGAGTTATTTAATATGCTAACTCATCTTTTTCTACAAAATTGCTTGCCTTTTTGTTTCCTTACCAATAAAACAAGCTACTAAATTTTAAAAAAATAAGTTGCTCTAATTTTGTATTTTGGTTGAAAATATACTCCATGATTCAATCTTACAAGCAAAAATTAATTTTACAACACACTTACGATACTATAGTTATTGGATCTGGAATGGGCGGACTTGCAACTGCAGCGATTTTAGCTAAAGAAGGTCAGAAAATTTTGGTGTTAGAACGACATTATACCGCCGGCGGTTTTACACATGTTTTTAAACGTAAAGGCTATGAATGGGATGTGGGCATACATTATATAGGTGAAGTCCAAAGAGAAAACAGCATGATAAAAAAACTGTTCGATTACGTAAGTAATGGTGAATTGAAGTGGGCCGATATGGGGGATGTTTACGACCGAATAATCATTGGAGAAGAACAATACGATTTTGTAAAAGGTGTTAAAAACTTTAAAGAACAAATGATTGCTTATTTCCCCGAAGAAGAACAAGCCATAAACAACTACGTCGATTTGGTCTTTAAAGCTATTAAAACAAGTAAGAATTTTTATATGAGCAAAGCTATTTCTCCATTTTGGAATGCTTTGATTGGTAAATTTTTAAAGAAGCCATTTCACGAATTTTCGGATAAAACCACTTACCAAGCACTACGAGCGTTGACAGATAATGAGAAATTAATAAAAGTCCTTACGGGGCAATATGGCGATTATGGATTACCTCCTAAACAAAGTAGTTTTTCCATGCATGCATCTGTTGCCAGACATTATTTTGGCGGTGGAAACTTTCCTATTGGAGGCTCTTCGCAAATTGTTAAAACCATAGACCCAGTTATAGAATCGGCTGGAGGCACCATTTTAATTAGTGCCGAAGTTGAAAATATTATTATAGAAAAAAATAAGGCCATTGGTGTAAAGATGACAGACGGCAAGAAATTTCTAGCTAAAAACATAGTAAGTAGTGCTGGTATTATTACTACCTATAACAAATTATTACCTTCAAGTATTGTAAAAAAACATAAGCTACATAAGCATTTGAAAAAAGTAAAACCTTCGGTTGCACATGTTAGTTTATATATTGGACTAGAAGGTTCTCCTGAAGAACTACAAATTCCAAAAACAAATTATTGGATTTATCCAGCCGAAGGCGACCATGACACCTG
>NZ_DATGNO010000162.1:0-2051 GCF_035306705.1 Xanthomarina sp. | reverse complement strand
GCTTGCCTTAAAGAATTTTGGCAAGACAACGAGCCGGTTTTGCAATTGGAATACGGCATGTCGGAAATAGACAAGCTGGCCAAGGAAAACGTAGCACAACGGTTAATCGTTACTGGTGTACAGCCAAAGCTATCTTTAGGCTATAATAATGAAGCGATTAATGATAAGCGCCTAACCATTGTTGGTGCTTTAAATGGACGGTTTATTTTAAAGCCTCCATTTGCCCTGCATCCTGAAATGCCACAAATAGAAGCTTTATCCATGCATCTTGCCAAAGCCTGCGGTGTAGATACCGTGCCTTTTTTATTAATCCCTCTGAAAGATGGCGAACTCGCTTACCTAACACGACGAATAGATCGCAAAGCAGATGGCAGTAAGCTGGCTATGGAAGACGCTTGTCAATTTACAGAACGATTGACAGAACATAAATATAGAGGATCTTATGAGCAAATTGCCAAGGGCATAAAGACCTACGGTTATAATCCCTTAATTGATATTATACGCTTTTATGAACAGGTAATAGTTTCGTTTCTAATAGGGAACAATGATATGCATTTAAAAAACTTCTCTTTGATTGCCGAGGCACCAGGGAACTATAGTTTAACACCTGTATATGATATGATAGCGGCACAACTACTTGTTGATGATCCCGAAGAACTAGCACTCAATATCAATGGAAAAAAGAATCGTATAAGTCGTTCAGATTTTGATGGAGCCATAGAAGGAAGTGGTATTCCTAAAAAGGCCATCCAAAATATCTGGAAGCGTATAGAAACCGGAATGACAGAATGGGAGCAACTAATTAATAACAGTTTCTTAAGCAATGATAAAAAAGAAGAATTCAAAGAATTAATCGCTAAAAAAGCAAAACAGATAAATCTAAAATTTTAGAGACTATTAATAGTATTTCATCAAATTTATATAGGTTTGAATCCTTGTTTTTTGTATTTTAGTAGAAAGGTTTGAAAGTCATTTAAAACCAAACACGTTCATTCAAAGTGTCTGCTATTCGGTTACCATTTGTAAAAGCAAATCTGTAAACCTCAACAATATCAAGCGTTTGCCGATTGGGTCTAAATCCTGTCGAGGTCACTTTTTAGAATACCAATTCTAAGCAAAACCACGCAAATCGTACTGATTGCGTGGTTTTTTCGTTTAAATAAAACAATGATTTGCCCACAAACATAATTACATCTAGACAGTTAAAGCATGAACCTATTTATAATACTTCCAAAAACCTGCTCCCTACTAATTATAAAAACACTAACTAAAACTATAAAATAATATAGAGCCACTAACCCCAATAAATTGAACTAGGAAGTACCCTCAAATTATATTGAGATGCCATAACTTCACCATAAGCTCCACAAGATTTTATAGTAATAAGATCACCTCTCACGGTTTTAGGTAAAACTAAATCTTTACCAAAACAATCAGAAGTTTCGCAAATTGGCCCAACAACATCATAACGCTCATTTTCAATAAAAATAGATGTAAGGTTCTCTATTTTATGAGAGGCTTGATATAACGCTGGCCTTATTAAATCAGTCATTCCGGCATCTATAATTGCAAAACACCTTACATAAAGGTGCTTTTATTCTCTAAGTGTATATACACTTTAACACCTCACCCCTCTATAGTAAATAATAACAACTATCCAGGAAAGTGTTAATGCATTGTGAACCTATATGTTTAATAGAAAAAGTAATCTTAATTTTGATGTAAGTTGAAATATTGTAGTCCTGAAAATCATTTAATCATCATATCGAGTTTATAGATGGATAATAAAGGACCTATGTAACAGGATTGCAAAATGAGTGATTACCTATAGTTGGCATCAAATTTGCCATTACCAATGGCGTAGAAAGTAGTCAAATGGTTCCAACACTTTAACGGTAAAATTACAAGGCTTTCACTTTTAAAATAAATTAATCAGAATTCAAAAATTAAGCATAAATAACAATTATGAAACATATAGTTATTTTAATATTTGCAACTTTTTTAGCAAGTTGTGGATCATCGGGTGAAATGAAAAATACCAAAACCCAAAC
>NZ_DATGNO010000161.1:0-6761 GCF_035306705.1 Xanthomarina sp. | reverse complement strand
ATTTTCGATAAAACAGGAACTATAACTACCAATCAAAAAAGTCATGCTACATATCAAGGTGATACTTTGTCAACTAAGGAAGAAATGCTCTTGAAGAATACGCTTCGTGGTTCAAATCACCCATTAAGCAGATCTTTATATGATATTTTAGACGAACATGATATAGTATCTTTAAATTATTTTGAAGAACATGTTGGGAAGGGAATTGAAGCTTCACATAACAATAACAACATGAAAGTTGGATCTGCGGTTTTTGTTGGAAACACAACAGACACCAATGTTTTAACAACTTCTGTTCATATTAGTAGTAACAATATCTATAAAGGAAAATATACTTTTCACAACAATTACAGAAAGGGTCTTTCCAAACTATTTAACACTTTGAAAAAAGATTACGATTTGGTAATTTTATCTGGAGATAACGAAGGAGAGCAAGAAAATCTAAAAAAATTACTACCTTCGAAGACCAAGCTGATTTTTAACCAAAAACCAGATGACAAGTTGGAGTATATAAAATATCATCAATCCGAAGGAGCAAAAGTATTAATGATCGGAGACGGCCTTAACGACGCTGGAGCATTGGCACAAAGCAATGTAGGTATTTCGGTATCAGAAAATGTGAATGTGTTTTCCCCAGCTTGCGACGCCATTTTGGATGCTTCTAAATTCGATCAATTATTCAAGTATATTAAAGCCTCGAAAGGAGCTATAAAAATAATTAAATGGAGTTTTGCTTTATCCTTTTTTTATAACGTTATTGGATTATATTTTGCAGTTACCGGTCAGTTGGCTCCAGTAATTGCTGCTATTTTAATGCCATTGAGTTCTATTAGTATTGTAGTTTTTACTACTATTGCAACAAACTTATTGGGACGAAGATTAGAATGAATACAAATAATCAAATATGATAAAAATCATATTTTAAAATCGGTTACAAAAGTAATTTTGAACCACAACTTCAGGTAGGTATGAGTGCTATTTATATATTATTAAGTATCAGCATATTGGTTGCTGTTTTCTTTTTTATAATTTTTATTATGGCAGTTAGAAGTGGGCAATTCGACGACAGCTATACACCTTCGGTACGAATGCTCTTTGAAGATGAATTAGTAAAAGAACAAACAAAATCAACAAATAAAGAAACCAAAAAAGACTAATTAAACCATTATGGAAGTACAACAATTTTATTACGATAACAAAATCGTTAGAAATTTCCTTTACGCCACAATACTCTGGGGAGTTGTAGGAATGATTGTAGGTTTGCTACTAGCATTTATGTTTTTATTCCCAAATTTAACCGACGGAATTTCCTGGTTAAGTTTTGGCCGTTTAAGACCTTTGCACACTAACGCAGTTATTTTTGCCTTTGTAGGAAATGCTATTTTTGCTGGGGTTTACTACTCTACGCAACGTTTACTTAAAGCTAGAATGTATAGCGATGCTTTAAGTAAATTAAACTTTTGGGGTTGGCAGCTTATTATTGTAGCAGCAGCAATTACACTTCCATTGGGTTTTTCTTCTTCTAAAGAATACGCCGAACTAGAATGGCCTATAGATATTGCTATTGCCATAGTTTGGGTAGCTTTTGGTATTAACTTAATTGGTACCATGATAAAAAGAAGACAACGCCATTTATACGTAGCTCTTTGGTTTTACTTGGCTACTTTTGTTACGGTTGCAGTACTTCATATCTTTAATAGTTTAGCACTTCCAGTAAGTGGTTTTAAAAGTTATTCTGTTTATGCAGGAGTTCAAGACGCCTTGGTTCAATGGTGGTATGGTCATAATGCCGTAGCGTTTTTCTTGACCACACCGTTTTTAGGACTTATGTATTACTTTGTACCTAAAGCGGCAAACAGACCTGTATATTCTTATAGATTATCTATTATTCACTTTTGGTCCTTAATATTTATTTACATCTGGGCAGGACCTCACCACTTGTTATATTCTGCTTTACCAGAATGGGCTCAAAACTTAGGTGTTGCCTTTTCTATTATGTTGTTAATGCCTTCTTGGGGAGGGATGATCAACGGATTATTAACACTTCGTGGAGCATGGGACAAAGTACGTACGGATCCCGTTTTAAAATTCATGGTTGTAGCTATAACCGGTTACGGAATGGCCACTTTTGAAGGCCCGATGTTATCTCTTAAAAACGTAAATGCCATTGGTCACTTTACAGACTGGATTATTGCGCACGTGCATGTTGGAGCATTGGCTTGGAATGGATTCTTAGCCTTTGGTATGATCTATTGGTTAATACCAAGATTGGTGAAATCAAAATTATATTCCATTGGTTTGGCAAACTTCCATTTCTGGATTGGTACTTTAGGTATTATTATGTACGCTTTACCACTTTACGTTGCTGGATTTACCCAAGCAAGTATGTGGAAACAATTTAATCCAGATGGTACTTTAGTATATGGTAACTTTTTAGAAACCGTTACCGAAATCATGCCAATGTATTGGATGAGAGCTATAGGTGGAACCTTATATTTAACAGGAATGTTGGTGTTGGTTTACAACGTTATTATGACTATTAAACAAGGTGTTCCGGTAACCGATGAATTAGCCGAAGCTCCAGCCTTACAAAACGTATCTAAAAGACGTGTTGCTGGCGAAGGATGGCACACGTGGTTAGAGCGTAAACCTATTAAACTTACAATTTTTGCAACTATTGCTATCTTAATTGGTGGAATTGTTCAAATTGTACCAACCATTATGGTAAAATCCAATATTCCAACCATAAGTAGTGTTAAACCATATACTCCATTAGAGCTAGAAGGTAGAGACATTTATATTCGTGAAGGTTGTGTTGGATGTCACTCGCAAATGGTTCGTCCGTTTAGAAGTGAGGTAGAACGTTATGGAGAATACTCGAAAGCTGGAGAATATGTGTATGATCATCCATTCCTTTGGGGAAGTAAACGTACCGGTCCAGATTTACATCGTATCGGTGGAAAGTATTCAGACAGCTGGCACTTAAACCACATGTACGATCCACAAAGCACATCTTCGGGTTCTATAATGCCTGCATACCAATGGTTGATTAAAAACGAGTTGGATAAGTCGCATACAGAAACCAAGTTAAAAACCATGGTAAAATTAGGTGTTCCATATACTGAAGAATACATTGCCAACGCACATCAACATATGTTGGATCAAGGAACGCAAATTGAGAAAAACTTATATTCCGATCCAGATTTTGCTGAAACGTATGAAGCCGACAAACAAGCTGGAGGCGAAGATTTTGTTGAAATGCGCAATCGTGAAATTGTAGCTGTAATTGCTTATTTACAACGATTAGGAACAGATATTAAAGTAGAGGATTTAGACGAAACATCAAGTACTATAAACTAAGAAATCATGTTAAAATTTGCAAAAAATTATATGGATAGTATAGAGGGAATTGAAATTTTCCCTATCATTTCCTTACTGATATTTTTCACGTTCTTCGTAGGATTGTTTTGGTGGGTTTTTACAGCCAAAAAAGACTATATCAACGAAGTAAGCGACATGCCATTAGATAACCAAAAAGACCAAACATTATGAGACAATCAATGCCATCATGGGTAAGGGTACCCGTTATATTCTTTATTATTTTCGGACTAGTAGAGTACTTTGTTAATTCAGGAAAACTACCTGCATTTGTAGAGTATCCAATGGTACTCTTGTTTTTGGCCTTTGTTCTTTTTGTATTGGTTGCAATAGAAGCAATTGTAAACTCTTTGGGGAACATTCTTTATCAAAGTTTAGATGAGGAAGGAAAAGCTAAATACGATGCAACGGAACCAAAAACGTCCAAATGGGTTAATAAAATAAAATCTATTTATAAAAAATCTCTAGGTTCAAAACCTATGGCCAAAGAACATGAAATTATTTTAGATCATAGTTACGACGGCATTAGGGAACTAGACAACGATCTTCCACCTTGGTGGTTATACGGGTTTTATGCGTCCATAATTTTTGCTGTTATTTATTTAATACGATTTGAAGTGTTGGATGGTTACAACCAATACGATGAGTTAGAAACAGAATACGCCGAAGCTCAAGTAGCCATAGAAGCGTATAAAAAAACAGCTAAAAACTTAGTTGATTTCAATACGGTTGAAGTGCTTACCAGCCCTGCCGATTTAAGCAATGGAAAAGCTCTATACGAAATCAATTGTGTGGCTTGTCACCAGTCTGATGGCGGTGGAGGTATTGGGCCAAACCTAACCGATGAACATTGGATTTTAGGTGGAGGTATAAAGCATATATTTAAAACCATCTCTGAAGGAGGTAGAACTGGAAAAGGGATGATTGCTTGGAAACAAAGTTTAAAACCTTTAGAAATTGCCCAAATATCAAGTTATGTATTGCAATTTCAAGGTACCACTCCTGAAAAGCCAAAAGAGGCAGAAGGAGATATCTGGAAAGAATAAATTAAATTACATCATTAGAATCAAGAATTAAGGCCACATCTTCCAACCAAAGGTCTTAATTCTTGACTCTTTAACATAAAGCCATGGAAACCCCAGAAAATGAATCATTTAGAGACACCTTAGGTACGTTAACTGAAGATGGAAAACGTGCTTGGGTATATCCAAAAAAGCCAAGTGGAAGATTTTACGAATATCGTAAGATAGTTAGTTATGTTCTTTTGCTCTTTTTAATTGCTGCACCCTTTATTAAAATAAATGGAAATCAGTTTTTACTGTTCAACATTATAGAGCGACGCTTTAATATCTTCGGACTTCCTTTTTGGCCTCAAGATTTTCACTTATTTGTAATTTCCATGATTATTGGGGTTATTTTCATAGCCTTGTTTACTGTTAGTTTTGGTAGAATTTTCTGTGGTTGGATCTGTCCCCAAACTATTTTTATGGAAATGGTTTTCCGAAGAATAGAATATTGGATTGATGGCGATAGAAATAAACAAAGAAGACTGGACAATCAACCATGGAATGCTGAAAAAATAAGAAAGCGCAGTTTAAAATGGTTTATCTTCATAATTATTTCATTTCTTATTGCTAATGTCTTTTTAGCATATTTAATTGGTAGCGACAAACTTATTCAATACGTTAAAGAAGGACCTTTACAACATACAGAAACGCTTTTTCCATTAATTATCTTTACGGCCATATTCTATTTTGTTTTTTCTTGGTTTAGAGAGCAAGTATGTATCATTGCTTGCCCTTATGGTAGATTACAAGGGGTTCTTTTAGACAATAAATCCATAATAGTAGCCTACGATCACAAACGTGGCGAAGGCGAAAACGGTAGAAAGAAATTTAGAAAAGATGAGGATCGCGAGGCTTTAGGGCACGGAGACTGTATAGATTGTTTTCAATGTGTCCATGTTTGTCCTACGGGAATAGATATTAGAAACGGCACACAATTAGAATGTGTAAACTGTACAGCTTGTATTGATGAATGCGATCATATTATGGAAAGCATTAACCTACCTAAAGGTTTGATTAGATATGCAAGTGAAGACGAAATAGAAAAGAAAGAAAAGTTTAAAGTAACCGCAAGAATGAAAGGTTATATTGCTGTTCTTGTTATTTTAACAGGTGTTCTTTTTGGTATGATGTCATTAAGAAACGATGTTGAAGCACGTATTTTAAGATTGCCTGGGCAACTTTACGAACATAAGGAAGGTGATATTATTAGTAATGTATTTACTTACAAACTAATTAACAAAACCACTAAATCGGTTGATAGTATTAGCTTCAAACTAAAAAAATATAAAGGTGAAATTAAGCTGGTTTCAAATTCCGATACTTTTAATGTCCCAGAACAAGGGATGGCACAAGGTACTTTGTTTATCGAAATAGATAAAAAAGAATTGGAAAGCGATAAAAACAAATTGACCATTGAAGTTTATAGTGGCAACGAATTAATTGAAACAACAACCGTTAACTTTTTAGCACCAAGAAGTTATTATTAAATTCAGAAAACTGTTTTAATATAACTAAGTATTAATTAAATAAAATTTCTGCTTTTGCAGGATATTAGATATGAAAATAAATTGGGGAACAGGTCTCGTAATTGCCATGATAGGGTTTATTAGCTTTATTATGTATTTTATAATTAAAGTAAATACAGACAGTGCATACGATCATGATTTAGTTGTCGAAGAATATTACAAAGCCGAATTAACTTTTCAAGGTGAAATTGACCGTGAAGAAAAATCTAGAGAACTGGATGAAAATATTACTTGGACAAAAACAGAAGATGGTCTGTTATTATCTTTTCCAGAAGATTTAGATTCACAAGCCATAACTGGAAGTGTGTTTTTATACCGAACGTCCAATAAAAAACTTGATTTCGAAATGCCTATTTCAATTTCAGATAACGTTATGCTTATCCCATCCGACCGTTTGCTAGATGGCAGATGGAACTTAAAAGTGGATTGGAAATACAAAGATGCTGCTTATTTATATAAAAAGGAGATTATGTATTAATGCTACTCTCGGCACTAAAATAACCCGTTTTAAAACACCACTTACATCATGCTTTGGTCTGCCCTTGTATTAGGTTTATTAGGAAGTTTTCACTGTGTTGGTATGTGTGGACCTATTGCTTTTATGTTGCCAGTGGACAGAAGCCATTCGGCAAAAAAAGTAGTTCAAATTTCCACCTATCATTTTGGACGATTACTGGCTTACAGCATTATAGGACTTGTATTTGGTCTTGTTGGGAAAGGTCTATATCTATTTGGAATCCAGCAGCAACTATCTATCGCAATTGGAGTTTTAATGATTGTAGTTATTCTA
>NZ_DATGNO010000160.1:0-6666 GCF_035306705.1 Xanthomarina sp. | reverse complement strand
ATTTGGTCAGCTTCTGTAAAATCCATCTTTTCAATTACATTAATTTGATGAGATTTCTAGAAAATCCGGAAAAAGACTGGATTATTGACAAAGCAGAGCAAGAACAATTATCTTTTAATTGGTAGCCTGTTTTTGAAAAATTATAATAAATTAAAATTAAATAACTGATAATCAAACAGATAAAAGATGAGGTCACTTGATTTTATCTTTTATCGGACATTAATGATTTTAAATAATTAATAAGTCAAAAAAAAGTCTGAATTTAAAATTTAGGCTTTTTTTGTTTTTAATATTCCGATGATACTTTTAGTTCTTTATTTTTTTCTTTTTCTTCATTTTATTTATCCAAATAATGGTTCCTGTTACTGGCAAACTAGTTGCAATTAAACAAGCTAAAAAATAGATTATTTTTGAAAAGACACCAAAAATATCGCCTGTATGCATGGGTTTAATTAAAGCAGCTATTTTTTGATTCATAGGCTTATCGGCAAATCGTTCTACTTTTAATACTTCTCCAAAGGTTGATATATACAACTTATCGGCAGTTACAGGAGACCAATTCTCTTCATTATATTTTCTGAAACTATAATAAGCATTTTCTTCAGAGGGAAACGATACGGAGAGATTGCCTTTATAATCTAAAGTTTCATTGGCTATTTTAATAACTTCGTCTATAGACATATTTGAAGTTTTGGTTTCCCCATCAATATCAAATTGTGGTGTAGATCTATCAAATATTTTGGCGCCTATAACATGTCCCAAACCTTCTCTATAACCATCAAAAGACCAACACAAACCTGTAATTGCCATAACAAGTAGAAACACACAAGCATAGAAACCCAAAGTATTATGCAAATCGTGATTAATACGTTTCCATTTAGCTTTGGTTTTGATTTTTAATCCTTGGTTTATATTTCTCCATGACATCTTTTTTGGAAACCAAAGCACAATTCCAGATATAGAAAGAAGTAAAAAAATAATGGTAGCAACCCCTACTATTGGTCTTCCTACTCCTGTGTCCATTAATAACCATCTGTGAAGTTTAAACATGGTTAACATAAAGATATCGACACTGGTTTTTTCCACCTTTAAAGTTTCTTGATTATAAGGATTTACAAGTATTTCTTCTCCTCGACGTTCTTTAATATCCTTTTTAACGTTAAACACATATGGTTCTGAGTCTTGGTTTGGTATTGTTAAACTAGCAACAATTCCATTGTTGGAATTTTTAAGTGTTTCAACTAGAGTTTCAATTGTTTGTTTTTCTTGAGTAGCCTCAACTCTTAGTTCTTTGGCAAAAAAGTCTTTAATCTCATGTTCAAAAACTAAAATGGTACCTGTAAAACATACTATAAACAAAATTATACCACTAGTTAAACCTAGCCATAAATGAATATCGTTTATGAGTTTCCTTAAGCTATAATTATTCTTTTTATTCATATAAAAGCTTTAAACACTTAAAGTACAGCCTAAATCAGACCGTACTTTAAAGCACTTATTTATTAGTATTTAAAAAGTGTAAGACAAAACACCTGCAAAATTTCTTGGATCTGTTTGGTTAATATATTTTGTTCTGTACGAGTTGTAACCAATTTCGTTAAACACATTATTTAGTAAGACTCTAAAATCCCAATGTTTATTAAATTTATAAGCTGCCTGCATGTTCACTTGGGTGTAGGCATCCACAATAAAAGGCTTTTGGTTTGGTACAATTCCTTCATGGGTTATAGGTCCAGAACTCCAATCGTTTATTGGTCTTTCACCTGTAAAATAAACTCCTGCTCCAACAGTTAAACCATCTAAAAGACTATTAAAACCATAATTAACATAGGCGTTAAAGGTGTGTTTAGGCGTGTTTAAAGGTGCCGAACCATATACATAAGAGGTGTGTTCTTTATATTGTGCATCTATATATGAATATCCGGTAATAAGTTCCAGGTTTTCAAGAACTCGACCACTAAGTTCCACTTCAACTCCTTTTCTTTCGTCGTTTCCTCCTTTTTGAAAATAGCCTGTAGCTACCCAGTTTTCATCGTAAACCGGCAAGTTAATATCTGTATTATTAATTTTGAAAAAGGTGAAATTAAATCGTAAACGACTATTTAGCCAATTGGTTTTTATTCCTGCTTCAAACTGATCGTAACGCTCGTTTCCTAATTCGTTTCCATTGATATCCAAACGCGTGGCTGTTCTTGGGTACGAACTATTGGTGTAAGATGCAAACACATTGATGTTTTTTATTGGAGTTATAATTATTCCCCCCAATGGATTGAACGCATTACTTTTAACTGTTTCCGTTTCGGCTTCAGTTTGTGTTTTACTATAACGAAGGCCTAAAAATGCTTTCAACCATTTATTAAAAGTTACAACATCTTGAACTACAAAACCGATAGCACTAGATTTTGCCCCCACCAATGTAGCATTGCCATAATTTATATTGTTTGGTAAATTCCTTGTATTATTGGTAAATACGTTAATAGTATCAACAGTCGAAATACTTTGGTTCTTAGTTTCAAAAGACGAGGTTCTGTAATCGAATCCTACTTGAAACGTGTGAGAAATACTTCCTGTCTCAATATCTTGTCCTACTAAATCAAATTGTAACACACTGTTATTATCATGACGTTCGGAAATGGCATAACCTCGGTTACGTTGGTTATAAATAGGATTATCAAATTCATCTTCGATAGCGTTACCAAGACTGGCACCTTTGTCGTTTAGATCTAGATTGGATTTATAAAAGGCTCCAACTAAATTTAGTTTATCGGTTAATTCACGATTAAATCTTACCGAATAGGTCGTGTTTTTGGTTAACGCCTTGTCATTCTTAAAACCTAGAAATTGATCGTAAGGCAAATCGTAAATGGCATTTATGTCGTTTTCGGCAAGGTTTACTGTACCTACATCTGGAGTTCTATTATCATCAAAATAATCCATCTCGAGCGTTAAGGTTGTTTTATTGTCCACACGCCATTCCAAAGATGGGTTAAAATAAAATCTATCTGAAGAAATTCCAGATCTATAACCATCTGCTCGTTCTATGGCGCCATTAATTCTAAAAGCTACATTCTCCTTTTCGGTTAGAGGACCATACACATCAAATGCCGTTCGAACTTGACCGAAACTTCCACCACGGACATAAGCATTTCCACCAAAATGATATTTCGGGGTCTTGGTTACAATATTTATAATTCCTCCTGGACTTCCTAAATCGGTTGCAACACCTTGGGTAATGGAAGCTGAACCTTTTAGAACTTGGATATTATCTACTCCTTGCATATCGGTCAAGATTCCCACACCTCTAAAATCTGAGTGCACACGAACCCCATTTTTTAAGATAGGAATTCCTCTAAAACCACGTGAAGACATACTTTCACGCTTATTTCCATAAGTAGCAAATGTATAAACACCTGGAACGTTTTTAGTAGCATCAGAGATGGTTAAATTTCCCTGCTGTGTTATTAATTTTTCAGAAATAATGGAAATACTCTGAATTTGTTCATAAGGTGCCAAAGGCAATCTGGTAATAGCTTCAATTTTATCGGGATGTTTATACCGGTTTCCAAAAATTTCAATTTCATCTAAATAAGAATCACTTTCCAATTTGAAATTAAGAGCTATGGTTTCATTTTCTAATAAATGAACCGTTTTACTATTGGACAAATAACCAATCGAAAACACTTTTACAATATAGTCTCCTGTTGGGAGATTTTTAAATTCAAAATAGCCTTTTTCATCGGCTGTAGTTCCATAAGTGGTCCCTTTAAGTATGACATTCGAGAAAGAAATTTCTTCGTTATTATGACTTTGAATAAGACCTGTAATTTGTGATTGTGAGAATGACATTTGAACTGTCATTAAGAGGAGTAAACTTAGTTTTCTATACATGAGAATTATATAAATTTATTTATATTGATTATAAATTGAAGGCAAATATAAAACCCATAAACGTATCTGCAAAGCTTATTTAGACTAAATTTAAATAGTGTTTTGTAATAAGCTCAAGCTGTGTAAAATAGAATAAATAAAAAATGTACTTTTATGAAAATTATTGATCATTATGAAAAAAATAGACTCTATTGATGAGTATATTGAGAGTAATTCCCACTTCAAAGCAGCGCTTGAAGTATTAAGACAGATAATAAATTCTACCCAATTAGAAGAAACAATTAAATGGCATTCTCCCGTGTATGAGCTAAACGGTAAAAAACTGGTTGGGATTGGCGCTTTCAAAAACCATTTTAGTCTATGGTTTTTTAATGGTGTCTTTTTAAAAGATGAAAGCAAGCTGTTAGAAAAAGCCCAAGAAACCACCAAAGCTTTAAGACAAATGCGTTTTGAGTCACTTGAGGATATTGATGAGAATGTTGTTTTAAGCTATATAAAAGAAGCCATAGAAAATCAGAAATTAGGCAAAGAGCTAAACCCTGAAAGAAAAGGAAAAACGGTAGTTATACCCAAAGAGTTACAAAAGGAACTAAAAGCTGATTCGGCTTTTCTTGGCGCCTTTAAAATAATTACACCAGGAAGACATTGTGAATACTGTAAATATATAGCCACAGCTAAACGGGAAGAAACAAATTATCTAGGTTGGAAAAGATAAAACCAAGGATTTTAAAAGGAGTTGGTTTGAATTACAGCTAGAAAATGCGCTAAGCTGCTTAGAATAGAAGGTGATAATTAAACGAAAATAAAAAAACAAGACATTATAAAACTAAAAAAGTCACCCAGAATTTGAGTGACTTTTTTTATAAATATCATTTAAAGTAAATTACTTTTTAGCCTCAACAGAAACATTTAGTTTTTTACTCATTTCTAATGAAATAGCCGATTTATCGAATTTAATTTTACCTGCTAATGTTTCAATTACACAGCTTCCATCCGCATCGTTTAATTCTACTACCTTTCCGTGCATGCCACTTTTGGTAATTATTTTATCGCCACGTTTTAATTCGGCAGCGAATTTTTTTTCTTGTTTTTGACGTTTCATTTGAGGTGCAATCATAAAAAAATACACAACTGCAAACATTAAAATAAACGGCAAAAAACCACCAATTCCTTCTCCCATTTAATTAATCGTGGTTATGACCTTCGTGTCCTGGTTGTGTACTAGATTTCACTACTGCTGGTGCTCCCATTGCTCCACTAATTGGTGTTTGAGCTTGAGCTGGAGTAACTGGCTTGTTTGGATCTGGCTTAACAAATGCAGATATTTTAACTGTTTCAGTTCCAGATTCTGTGTTAGCTGTAACTGTAACTGTTTTAGATACTTTGTTAGCTCCTGTTCCATTAAACTTTACAGTAAAATGTCCAGATTCTCCTGGGTTTAAAGGTTGTTTGCTCCAATCTTGAGGAACTGTACATCCACAAGAACTTTTAATATCTGTAATTACTAAAGGAGATTCTCCAGTATTTGTGTAATTAAAAACAGTTTCAACATTCTCTCTGGCTTCAATTTCACCAAAATCGTGTTCCGATTTATCAAATGTAATAACAGGGAATTTTGAAGAATTTGCGTCTCTTTCTGCAGCTACTGCTACGTTTTCTTCATTAATTTTTTTAGAAGCATCTTCTTTACAAGATGAAAATGCTATTAAACATAGAGCTGAAAGCCCTAAAATTGCTTTTTTCATTTTAATATATTTTTTATTTAATTTGTAAAAGTAATAATAATTTCTAACTACATCAACCCTCTTCCTGTTTTATTTAAAGTATCGCTTTCTTGATATTCTTTAATAAGCTTATCTAAAATACCATTTATAAAGATACTACTTTTAGGTGTAGAGTATTCTTTTGCTATTTCCAGATACTCATTTATGGTAACTTTTACGGGAATAGAAGGGAATTTTTGAATCTCGCAAATAGCCATTTTCAATAACACGGTGTCTAAGCTCGCTATTCTTTCAGCATCCCAATTTTGAGTTTTTTCTTGAATAACTGTTGAGAGTTTAGATTGATTTAAAAGTGTTTTCTTGAATAAATTTATGGCGTATTCTTTATCTTCTACATCTTTATATAATTTTGGCAAGAAATGCTTAGATGAGGATTGCTGTTTTACTTTTCGTAGAAGTTTTAAAATAACGGTGTTTACAACTGGTAAATCGTCTATCCACGTTAAGTTTTTATCTTCTAAATAATCGTAAAGCTTGTTGTTTGGCGCTATAATATCTGTAAAAACATCTGTAACAAATTCTTTATCTTCCTTAAAGCTTGACGTTTTGGTCTGCATATATTGTTCATACAGATCGCTGGCTAAAATTTTACGGAAAATAATATCTACATATTCAGAATCCTGTTCCCAATTGGTTATTTTTCTTAGTTCGAGTTCGTCTAAAAGCAACACATTGTTTTTTAACATTAAAAGCACCTCGTTGTTAACTAGCTTTTTATTAAAATTCTTGTCTTGGACTGTAGCTAAAAGTTTGTTACTGGTTTTTTCTGCGTGGTCTTCGGCTTTTTTCTGAATCTCAATAAGTAAAGAAATCAATAATAAATACAGGTTGTATATATTGTCTAAACTATGAGTTAAGAATCTTTGTTCTTTATCAAAACTATCGCTTTCTCCTCCTTTAAAGGAATAAATAGTTTGCATGACTTTTATTCTAATGTGTCTTCTGTTAAGCATATGTACAAAGAACTAAATGTTTCAATATTAAATTGTAATTA
>NZ_DATGNO010000159.1:0-13491 GCF_035306705.1 Xanthomarina sp. | reverse complement strand
ACCGAAGAAGAGTTGGTTATAGGAGTTCTAGATTTCGAGATTATCATAAACGAAAACTTACAGCCTAAACGTGTTGTTCAAAGGGAATTCTAAACTTCACCCCAATCAGGTTTATTTACATTAGTTTCTATATGTTATTTTGAATTATCAACCCAAGACTCCATCAAGTTATTTTTAGTAAATAATCGCTCGTTAACAAAAATCCATTCTAAAATTGTAACGTTAATTTAAGCATTCAATATAAATTCGATGTTATGAATTCCACACGGCATTAGTTTATAGCAAATTATTAAGCGTTTCATTTTTAGCATGAATTACATTTCGCATAGCAAATAAATTGTTCCATTGGCTTCCCAAATAAAAGCAGAGATAGTTCCATGAAGATTAGTACATTTTATCACAAATGTTTAGGTAAAACATGAGAACTGGCAAATGCTTTCTTTTTTTTCGAATGATAACATTTCCTTCACTATTAAGATAAAATCTAATTGTTGCTTACGGTTAAACTGCTGTTAAATGCTTTTAAAGTCCTCGCACATGTAGCAAAAATATTGTAACTTGAATCGCTGAATAACTAATTTAAAAACGAAAACCAATGGAAGATAAAAACCCTAAACTTACAAGACAGACCGGAGCACCAGTTTCGGATAATCAGAACGTACAAACTGCAGGTCCACGTGGACCGATGTTAATGCAGGATGCTTGGTTTCTTGAAAAAATGGCAAACTTTGACAGAGAAGTCATTCCTGAAAGAAGAATGCATGCAAAAGGCTCAGGAGCTTTTGGGACTTTTACGGTTACTCACGATATTTCTAAATACACCAAGGCCAATATTTTTAGTAAAGTGGGAAAAAAGACAGAGATGTTTAGTCGATTTTCCACCGTTGCTGGAGAAAGAGGCGCCGCTGATACCGAAAGAGATATTAGAGGTTTTGCTCTGAAATTTTATACCGATGAAGGTATCTGGGATTTAGTTGGAAATAATACACCGGTATTTTTCTTTCGCGATCCGATGAAATTTCCAGATTTGAATCGTGCCGTAAAACGCGACCCTAAAACTAACTTAAGAAGTGCCAATAACAATTGGGACTTCTGGACATTGCTTCCTGAATCCTTACACCAAGTTACCATTACAATGAGTGATCGTGGCATTCCAAAAGGCTACCGACATATGCATGGATTTGGAAGTCACACCTTTAGTTTTATCAACAAAGAGAATATAAGACATTGGGTAAAGTTTCATTTTGTAAGTCAACAAGGTATCGAAAACCTATCCGATGAAGAAGCAGCTAAAATAGTTGGCATGGACAGGGAATCATCACAGAGAGATCTTTTTGATGCTATTGAAGGAAAAGATTTCCCAAAATGGAAAATGTTTATTCAGATTATGACTGAAGAACAGGCAAAAACATACCGCTTCCACCCTTTCGATTTAACCAAGGTTTGGTCTAAAAAAGATTTTCCACTTATTCCTGTTGGAGAGTTTGAACTAAACAGAAACCCAGAAAACTACTTCCAGGATGTGGAGCAAGCGGCTTTCAATCCATTGAATATTGTTCCCGGAATTGGATTTTCTCCAGATAAAATGCTTCAAGGGCGATTGTTCTCTTATGGAGATGCACAACGTTATAGATTGGGTGTTAATCATTATCAAATTCCTGTAAACAAACCTACTTGTCCATATAACACAAACCATAGAGATGGAGCGATGCGTGTAGATGGCAACTATGGTGGCACCAAACATTATAATCCTAACAGCTATGGCTTATGGCAGGAACAACCAGAAACACAAGAACCACCTTTAGAATTACATGGTGATGCTTATGCCCACAATTTCAGGGACGATGATGAAGATTACTTCACTCAGCCTGGCGATTTGTTCCGCATCATTAAAGCAGATGGAAAAGAAAACTTATTATTCAATAATACAGCGGCTCAAGTGGGTGGTGCAGAAAAATTCATTCAGATTCGCCATATCAGAAACTGTTTCAAAGCCGACCCAGAATATGGACAAGGTGTTGCAAAAGCGTTGGGTCTATCAATGGACGAAGTCAATAGCTTCGACATGACACCTTATGATAAATGGGCGCCAAGACCAGATGGCAATCCAATATCTAAATGTCCGAGGTAATAAATAGCAACTTTTTTAAACGAATACATGTCAGAAGAAAATAAAAAAATGAAGCTTGCAGAAGGGTTATTGTTAAGAGCAGATTTATTGAAGAAAATAGAACATCTTCAAAACAGAATCAGACCCGTTTTAATTGTTTCAGATGATAAGCTTCCACAAGAGGATCCTAATAAATTATTGGCTCAATTAAGAAAAGCAATAGAAGATTTAGAATCAATTATCGTTAGAATAAATAAAACCAATAATGAAACTTCTTTGGAAGGAGAAGGAATGCTAATGGAAGCACTTGCAAAAAGGGATTCCTTAAAAATGCTTTCGGAAAAATTGAGAAATATTAGATACGCTGCTCAAATAAACAATAGCGGTGAAACAGACCTGAAAACAACCATTGATATTAAAAAGTTACAAATTGAAATGGACCAAACAGGAAGAGCATTTAGAGAAATTGACAGTAAGATCCAAGAAATTAATTGGCTTACCATGTTAAAAGATTAAGCCGCAAGGCGGAATGATCGGGGCGAGTACCAGCCCCTTTTTTTGGTGTGGGTTTTCGGGGCAAATTGAAAACTCTACCAAACAGAGCTGCTTGGGTTGCGGCAAAAACGTATTGTTTAGGACCCATTACTGCTTACAAATTACAAGTGTACAGTGTAAAATTTACTACCAGGTACTGACCGATCATTCTTTTTATTATTCTTATAGGTTTAAGTGAAGCGCAATTCGTTATATACCTTCAAACCATTGCAATAGCGATTAAATAATCGTATATTAATTGCATCTTAAAAAGTAGGCGTAATATATATCAGATCTAACAATCTGTTTCGACCCAAACGAAGAAACACGTGGCTCTATGCTTTACTCACGTAAATAGCATTATTAATATTTCAAAAATCTACTTTTAAAATTAGAACAGGAACTAGTTCAAATTTCAATAAAATAAATTCAAAATCAAGTACATATGAAAAAACACAAAATTGCAGTTATCGTAGGAAGTCTTCGTAAAGAATCCTTTAATCTAAAAACAGCTAAAGCATTAATAGCAATGGCTCCAGAATCTTTATCTATGGAACTATTAAACATAGCTGGCCTTCCAATGTTTAATGAAGACCTGGAAGCAAATCCCCCAAAAGAATGGGTAGCATTAAAGGAAAAAATTAGTGCGGTCGATGGAATTTTATTTCTAACCCCTGAATACAATCGCTCAGTACCAGGTGTTTTAAAAAATGCTATTGACGTTGGTTCCCGCCCATATGGAAAAAATTCTTGGAACGGAAAACCAGCAGCTATTGTTAGTGTCTCTATTGGTGCCATCAGCGGTTTTGGGGCCAACCATCATTTAAGACAGTCGCTAACTTTTGTAAATGTACCTACTATGGCACAGCCAGAGGCTTACATTGGTGGAGCTGCCGACCTTTTTGATGCTAACGGAAAGCTAACAAACGACTCTACCAAAGACTTTCTAAAAAACTTCTTAGGAGCCTTTGAAACATGGGTAAATACACATGTGAAGTAATCGTCTATTTTAAATATTATAGGCAACACCAATATCCCAGTTTAAAGGCGATATCTATCTGCGTATTCTATTGAACTATTAAATTCATTATTAACATTAAAAAATTAAAAATCAATGAAAAATTTTATGTCATTAGTTGCCGTACTATTTCTTACGGTAAGCTCATTTGCACAAACACAATGGAAGGTAGATCCTTACCACTCTTCGTTAAATTTCAATATATCACATTCTGGAATTAGTATTGTAAATGGAAAATTTCTGGATTACACAGGAAACTTAACTACCAATGGAGAAGCACTTAACGATGCCAATTTCGATTTCACAATTCAAGTAAAAAGCATCAATACGAATGTGGAAGATCGAGATAATCACTTGAGAAGTGATGATTTTTTTGGAGTAGAAAAATACCCTGAAATGACTTTTAAAAGTACTAAAATGTCAGCTACAACTAAACCTAACGAATATTTATTATACGGTAAATTAACTATAAAAGATGTTACAAAAGACGTGGTTTTTAATGTGAACTACGGTGGAACAGCCAAGAGTCAACAAGGTGAAAAATTAGGTATGAAGGCCGAAACAACCATCAATAGATTTGATTATAATATTAATTTTGACCCAGCCGCTGCTGGAGTTGGAAAAGACGTAAACATCGTTGTTCACTTACAGTTTACAAAACAATAAAACATGAAAAACCCAGCAAAATCAGTAGTAGAAAAAATGTTCTCCGCATTTAGTAGTGGGGATGTGGAGAAATTAGTTGAAACCGTTTCGGAAGATACCAAATGGGAATATCATGGCACACATATTATTCCTAAAGGAAAATTTGAAAAGAAGGAAGGCGTAAGAAAATTCTTTACCAACATTTTTGAAAGAACCGAAATGATCACGTTTGATATCCAGCAATATATACTTGATGGAAATATGGTGGTTGTTTTAGGTCAAGAACATCAACGTGTGAAACGTTCAGGAAGGGAACTGAAACAAAAATGGGTTCAGATTTATACCGTTGAAAACGATTTGATCACAAAAATGGAGGAGTTTGCAACTTCGGAAGAAGTAAACAATTAAATTATATAAAAATGAAAGTTTTAGAAAATAAAGTAGCCATTATTACGGGCGCAGGTTCTGGCATCGGACGCGCAGCAGCAATCTTATTTGCAAAAGAAGGTGCAAAAGTTGTCGTTTCAGACATCGATGAAAAAAATGGAAAATCAGTTGTAAACGAAATAGTTAAAGCAGGAGGAGAGGCATTCTTTATTCTATCCGATTCCTCTAAAGCTGAAGGTCATCAATCCCTTGTTGACGATACTTTGAAGAAATATGGTGCATTGGACATAGCGGTAAACAATGCCGGTATTGGAGGCCCAATTGCCATGACTGGTGAATACCCATTAGATGGCTGGCAAAAGGTAATTGATATCAACTTATCAGGTGTGTTTTATGGACTCCGTTACCAGATTCCAGCCATGCTGAAGAAAGGCGGGTCTATCGTTAACGTAGCCTCTATTCTGGGACAAGCGGGTACAAAAGGGTCGCCAGCCTATGTGGCAGCAAAACACGGTGTGGTAGGCTTAACAAAAGCAGCAGCATTGGAGTATGCAGACCAAAATATTCGCATAAATTCTATCGGACCAGGCTATGTCAAAACTCCGTTGTTAACGAACACTCTTGACGACGAAACAATGCAAGGGCTAGTAAGTTTACACCCTATCGGAAGGTTAGGAGAATCAGAAGAAATAGCAGAATTAATACTATGGCTTGCTTCTTCAAAATCATCGTTTGTTACGGGTTCATATTACCCTGCAGATGGTGGATATTTAGCGCAGTAACATTTTGAACTAATAGATAATATAGTTGTTAGTGGTGATTAGCATGACTTCTAACATCTATATCCACAAGAAAAACTTGGTTCGTTAAAGTAGTAATGTTCAATCCTATTTCTAGCGGTGAATCGAATTCCGATAGTCAATCCCCCACTGGGCCAATTCATTAATTAATGGTGAAAGCGTTGCACCGTATTCAGTAATCGCATATTCAACAGTGATGGGTTTTGTATCCATTACTGTTCGACTAATTAAATGATTCATCTCTAAGTCTTGAAGTTCTTTGGAAAGCATTTTACTGCCAATGCCGTCAATTTCTCTTAACAGGTCCATAAATCCCAATTTGGTACCTTCTATAAGCGTTCCCAGGATATGGAATTTCCATTTTCCAGATAAAATACTCATGGTATCGCTGATAGCTTGCATTCTAACTTGACAAACTGGAGTATCGTTTATTACTGCTTTCTTTTTCATTGTTTTCATTTTTTATATAACATCCTAAATTAATGTCAAAAGTCTACTAGGTAGTTTCCTTTTGGAAAGTACTTCCTAAAAGGAAATAAGTATCAAATATACACTTATTTTTCGTATCTTTGTAATAATCAACAGATAAGAGTTTACAAATGAATTAAATTGGAAACTAAGTTGGTAGAAATTGAAAGAAACTATTATATAATAAAAACATAAATTATGAACAACGAAACAATAAAAACCAATCCGCTTTTATGCGACATAGAAACCGGCATGTGTGAAACAACGAGTGAAGCAACTGATACTGCAACCAACAACAATGTGCAATCAACTAAGAAATCTGTAAAGCTAATTTACTACACAGACCCTATTTGCTCGTCGTGTTGGGGCATAGAACCGCAATTGCGTAAACTAAAATTGGAATATGGCGATGCTGTTGAGGTAGAATATAGAATGGGCGGCTTATTACCTGATTGGAATTACAACAGTGGCGGCATTGGCAAACCTTCAGACGTAGCTTCACATTGGGATGAAGTGAGCGTTCACTACGATATGCCTATTGATGGAGATCTTTGGTTAGAAGATCCTTTAGACTCCTCTTATCCCCCATCCATCGCATTTAAGGCTGCACAAATGCAAGACAACGAAAAAGCATTGTTATTTCTTCGTGAGATGAAAGAAATGGTTTTTCTTCACAAGAAAAATATCGCTAAATGGGAGCATTTAGCTACTGCAGCTGAAACTGCTGGCCTTAATGTTGCCCAATTAAAAACCGATTTTGAAGGTAAGGCAAAACAATTGTTTGAAGAGGATTTAAAGCTAGGAAGAGAACTGGGCGTAAGAGGATTTCCAACTATTTTCGTGGTAGATGATGCAGGAAATAAGGAAATCGTTTATGGTACCAGACCTTATGCTTTTTACGAAATGGCCATTCTAAAACTGAATCCGAATGCTCCAAAAAGTGAATACAGTAAAAACTGGGAAACCCTCTTTTCAATATACCCTACACTTACCGCTAAAGAGTATTCTGAACTTTCAGGAACCCCAAGAAACGAAAGTGAAAAAGTATTAAATGAACTCGTTTCAAAAGGAAATTTAGAGAAACATACTACCAAAAATGGTTCTATGTGGAAGGTTGTGAAATAAAATACCAAAAGATTCAATTATGGAAACAAACGAATATTCAAACGGAGAAATAACCATTTTATGGACACCTAAAAAATGTATTCATTCCGGAATATGTGTAAAAACATTGCCCAAGGTTTACAATCCAAAAGACAGACCTTGGATAAAACCTAACAATGCAACTACGGAAGAACTTATTGATCAGGTTTCAAAATGTCCTTCAGGCGCATTGCGTATTAAATAATACACACTCGAATAAGATGGTAGTAATGAATAAAAGAAAAAAGATAAAACTATGAGCAATCAATCCTTATTTCCGGATCTTCCATTAATTGAGTGGATAAAAACCAAGGAAACACTTCATCGTTATTTACAAATAGTGGGTAAACTACGCTTGTCTTTAATGCCTAAAGGTAATCACTGGTGGCACGTTACTTTATTTGTAACTAGTAGTGGAATTGCCACAGGTGCCATACCTAACAAAGATTTTACTTTTGAGGTGTCCTTTGATTTCATTAATCACAATCTAAACGTTTTTACAAGTAAAGGAGCGCATCGTTCTTTTGCTTTGAAAGATGGACTTTCAGTAGCAGATTTTTATAGAAAATTAAATAATATACTTGAAGACCTAACTATAAAATTTGACATTATAGCAGAACCATTTGACATGTCTGATAAAATTCCGTTTAACCAGTCCACTATGCATAATTCCTATGACAAGGAAGCCGTCCAAAAAGCTTGGAATATTCTAGTTCAAGTGGATATGGTCTTAAAAGAATTTAGTGGCAGGTCTTATAGCAAAACTTGTCCAGCACATATTTATTGGCATCACTTCGATTTGGTGGTTTCCCGATTTTCAGGCAAAAGAGGTCCAAAGATGGACACAACATCTCAAGTGGAACTGGAGGCCTATTCACATGAAATGATAAGTTTTGGATTTTGGTTTGGAGATGACAATATTAAGGAACCAGCATTTTATTCCTATACCTACCCTTCTCCAGAAAACATAGATAAAGAACCGCTACTTCCTAAAAATGCTAAATGGGTAGATGCCAATGGCAGTCCAATGGCTTTATTGCTATATAAAGACATAAGAACGAGTGAAAATCCTAAACAACTGATTTTAGATTTCCTGGAAAGTAGTTATCAGGCTGGAGCAAAATTAGCTGGTTGGGATATAGAAGCTTTAACGGTCGATTCTTTTTAGATGTCGATTTTATTACCTATCTTAATGTAGGATGAAGTCTACAATAACAAACTAACATTCCGCTATTTATAAACCTTTTAAAATAAAATTATGAAGACGATGAAAGCAGCTCGCTGGTACGCAGCGAAAGATATAAGAGTAGAAGAAACATCAGTTCCCTCTCCTAACGACAATCAAGTAAAAATTGCAGTAAAATTCACTGGTATCTGTGGGTCAGATTTGCACGAATACTCTAACGGTCCACAACTAATTCCAGTAGATAAACCATACATACTTAACGGGCACCAAGGAACTACAACCCTTGGACACGAATTTTCTGGTGTGGTTGAAGAAGTTGGGAAAAACGTAAAAAACATTAAAAAAGGAGATCGCGTAACGGTAGAGCCAATTTTTAGAAATCCAGAGAGTCCTTTTATAGTATCGGGAGAATATAATCTTTCAGAACCTCTTGGGTTTGTAGGCTTAACATCCAACGGCGGATTTGCCAAATACGCCATAGTTGAAGATTATATGGTGCATAAAATGCCAGATACCATGACTTTTGAACAAGGTGCTATTGTGGAGCCTGCGGCTGTTGCTGCATACGGTTTACAACAAAGTGGCATGAAAATGGGAGACACTGTATTGATAGGTGGAGCTGGCCCTATTGGTTTGCTTACGGCTCAAGTTGCGCTAGCTTCTGGAGCTTCCCAGATTTTTATTACAGACATCTCAGAGAATAGATTAAAAAAAGCAAAAGAAATTGGAGCGACCCACACGTTTAATGCAAAAGACAAAGATATTCCTGAAAAAATAAAGAAGATAACAGGTAATGGAGTTGATGTATTTATTGATGCTGCAGGCGTTCAGGCTTCTTTTGACACAGGTATTAACAGCCTTCGTAATGGTGGAACGGCAGTTTTGGTTGCTCTTTTTATGAATAAAGTAGAGCATGATGCATTAGACCAAGCCATGCGAGAGTTAACAATAAAAGGAATCATTGGATATCGAAACATTTTCCCTGAGGTTATCGCTTTAATCAATAGCGGAAGATTGCCTGTGGAAAAACTAATCACGAGCGTAATATCTCTGGACGAAATCGTAGAAAAAGGCTTTGAAGCATTAACCAAAGACCCTTCAGAAGTAAAAATACTGGTTGATATCAATCGCTAATAATTAAACTAAAATACATTTAAAAAATAAAACAATGAAATACAACGAAGATATTACAGGAATAAAAATTAATGTTGAAGCGGTAGATATCACTATCGGAGACGATGTTAAGGATACCATCCGTAAATGTATTACCCGTCTTAGTAGGCATTACGACAGAATTGAATGGGCAGATGTCTATTTAGAAGATAAAAAAGATAAAAAGACACTACAAAAGCAGGTTAGCATCCGTCTAGGCATTCCGGGTAATGACCCATTCGCTTCAGAATATGGAGATGATTTCCATGCATTGCTGACATCTGTAGAAAGTAAATTACAACGACAGTTGGAAAAACGATAAATTAAATTTTTACAGTTTTCATCAAACTGACAATATAAAAAAGGCCCGCCATCATAGATAAATTTATGATGGCGTCGTTTTTTTCTGCTCTTTCAAAAAAAAATGGTAGAATCTTTCATTTATATAGACTATTTGGATACAGTTAAATTAAGTGAGCGGAAAAGTTTTGATGTATTAGCAAATCCGTATATTGTTCTGCTTAACTCAAAAACTAACTGAGTAATGGAATCTCTGAAACTTATTGAAATTGTAGGTACTGCAGCTTTTAGTATTGCTGGTACATTTGCCGCAATGGAAAAAAAACTGGATGTTTTCGGGATTTTCATAATTGCTTTTATAACCGCTTTAGGCGGAGGTACTTTGCGCGATATTTTAATTGGCGAATTACCCGTTAAATGGATATTTGACCCAAGTTCAGCAATAATTGTACTGCTCAGCACCATAGCAGGCTTATTATTTACAACGGTGATAAAAAACTATCACAACGTTTTGTTGTTTTTCGATTCCATAGGACTCGGGTTCTTTACCGTAGTTGGGATTCAAGTAGGGATTGACCTTGATTTACATCCTGCAGCTTGTATTGCATTGGGCACAATTACAGCATGTTTTGGTGGCGTTATTAGAGATATTTCCTTAAGCAACATTCCACTTATTTTTCAAAAAGAAATTTATGCAACAACATGTATTTTAGGAGGCGTTATTTTTTTCCTTTTATTAAAGATAGGGGTACCCAAAATGCCAGTTGAAGTTATTTGTCTTGTAACTATAGTTTTATTCCGATTATTATCGGTGAGATATCATTGGCAATTACCTGTAATTTGGAAGCCAGTAAAACCATCATCTTAAACATTAATTCACCATACTATTAAAAAATCCATTATATTAAATATCAAACTAATAATAGAAAAAAGAGCCGCCAACATAGCACATTCATGCAGATTGAAACCTAAAACTAATTGTAGAAATAAGTCCTTGATCTCATGAATAAAGCAAATACAAGTCGGTGGTTTATCGCAATTATGGGAACGCTTCTTCAGCTCGTGTTGGGAACCGTTTATGCATGGAGTTTTTTCCAAAAGCCAATCATGGCTGAGTATGGGTGGAGCAATGTCCAAACCATGTGGATCTTTAGTTTGGCCATTCTTTTTCTTGGTTTATCCGCTGCTGTTGGGGGGATGATACTTCCAAAATATGGTCCTCGCAAGTTAGCATCCATTGGAGCGTTGCTTTATGGTATAGGTTATTTGATTAGTGCATACGCCATGTATATTAATAGTTTATCTCTTTTTTATATAGGGTTTGGAATAATAGGCGGAATCGGTTTGGGATTAGGCTATGTCGCTCCGGTGGCAACCGCCTCAAAATGGTTCCCCGACAAAAAAGGATTTATCACCGGAATGGTTGTTATGGGTTTTGGCTTGGGTGCGCTGGCAATGTCAAAGCTTATTGCACCCCTATTGATAAACTTTACTGATGGCAATATGGTTCTGGTGTTTTTCTACATCGCTATAGCGCTAATGGCCATTGGTATTCCCGCTGGCTTAAGCATGAAAAATCCACCGGTAGGATTTGTTCCAGAAGGCTATTCCCCTCCAGTAAAAAATATCACTACACAAGGTCACGAAGATCGTTTAACGGTCAAAAAAAGTCTGCTCTCCACAAAGTTCTTGGGCATGTGGCTTATTTTCTTCCTTAATATTTCGGCAGGAATCATGTTTATTGGCTTGCAGTCGCCCATGATTCAGGATTTACTTAGAATACAAGATGCCACCATGAGCACCGAAGCCCTAGCAGTGGCTGGTGGCAGTCTAATTGCCATCAGTTCATTATTTAATGGCGTTGGACGTTTCTTATGGGGCGGGATATCGGATAAAATTGGTCGAATTCAGGTATTTCGATTGATTTTGAGTTCTCAGATCTTGGTTTTTATCCTTATGATGTTTACCAGCAACCCATGGATTTTTGGTGTTTTGGTATGCTACGTACTGCTCTGTTACGGTGGTGGTTTTGGAGCCATGCCATCTTATATATTAGATGTTTTTCATGCAAAGTTGATGCCTATTATTTACGGTGTTATTCTTACAGCATGGTCCATAGGCGGTATTGTTGGTCCGCAGCTTGCGGCTTTTATTCGTGATTTTTATGCAAATTCCCCAGAGATGATTGGTCCCAGAACCTATATGGCCGGCACCATTCTATTGAGCATTGGTTTATTGGTAAGCCTAACGCTTTCTAATAAATCTATTACCGAATGAAAAGTATATTTGTTTTGTTGACATATATTCTGAATAAATTTTCAATTGATAATTGTATATTCGAGAAAACAAATCCAGAGTAAATCAAAACACTAACAAGATTATCTTTATCAATAAATGATCTCACAGTAAGCACTTACGATTTCAATATAAAAAAATAACTTTTAATAGATTTTCATTATGTCAAACATCAAACTAATAATAGAAGAAAGAGCCGCCAACATCGGGAAATTTATGGTGGGGCGTTTATTGCCGTTCCGTCAAAAAAGAATGGTTGGACCATTTATTTACATAGATCATATGGGTCCTGTTAAATTAAGTGAGCGAGAGAATTTTGATGTACTACCTCATCCACATATTGGACTTTCAACCCTAACTTTTCTATTTGAGGGTAGCATTATGCACCGCGACACTCTCGGAAACGAAGTGGAAATAAAGCCAGGTGCAGTCAACTGGATGACCGCAGGAAAAGGAATTGTTCATTCTGAACGCACTCCCGAATATTTACGGCATTCCCAATTATATATGCACGGTTTGCAAATTTGGGTGGCGTTGCCAAAGGATTTGGAGCTAATGGAACCACAGTTTTCTCATATTGAGGAGAAAGAAATTCCAAGTTGGACAGAAGGAGACCTGCAATTTAAACTCGTGGCAGGTGAAGCCTTTGGCAGAAAATCACCCGTTCCAGTATTTAGTAAACTCTTTATGCTTGAAATAAAAAGCAAAACAAGACAGACTGTTAATATTGGTGACGAGCTTTATGGAGAATCTGGCTTGTATATTCTTCATGGCGCCATTGAAAGTGATGGGAATGTTTATGATCCCAAACAATTATTAGTGGCCAAAGACAGCACACTTTGCGAATTTACAATTCAAGAAAACAGTACCATTTATATTTTTGGTGGGGAGCCTTTTCCCGAAGAGCGATTTATTGATTGGAACTTTGTTTCATCAAGCAAAGAACGCATTGAAGAAGCCAAACAGAAATGGATCTCACAATCATTCGATAAAATTGAAGGGGATGAAATTGAATACATTCCTTATCCAACATTCAATAGAAAATAGAAAATAGAAAGCTATTTTAGTGTACTATTTAACACTGGATAGTCATTAAATAAAACAGGATGGAAATCTATTATTTCTATCCTGTTTCAAGCTATCGATGACGTTAGTTTCTTTTAGGAATTACTGGTAAACTGACCGATATCAGGAGAATATCAAAATTTAAGTACTAACTTATCAGAAGCTGTCCAAAGTTTACTAATTGAAGTTAATCTTGCATTAGGAACACGAATAGCTACCTAAAATGTAATATCTAGTATTAATATAAAATAAATCTATAATGAAAAAAAAGTTCTTTAATGCGAAAATTTATCGCAACGATACCGCAACCGAAATGATAGTTGAGAATGGAAAAATCACACATATAGGAACTAACTTACCAAAATGTGAAGAAGAAATTGACCTTGGT
>NZ_DATGNO010000158.1:0-11553 GCF_035306705.1 Xanthomarina sp. | reverse complement strand
ATTGAATATTAATCAGATAGATGTATATAACCAATTGGGACAAAACGTACTTCAAGTTAATGGCTTAAGGTTGCAGAACAACTCTATTGATATATCTGCATTACAGCAAGGGATGTACTTAGTTAAAATCTCTGCTGAAGGGAAAACAGAAACTTTAAAAGTTCTAAAAAAATAAGTTTAAACGTATTAGACTTTATTTAAAAAAAGCCCCAATTTAAAAATTGGGGCTTTTCTATTTTTAGAATACAAGGTTTCTTTTTTAACTTTTATTCGCCAATTGGCCACAAGCAGCGTCAATATCTTTTCCACGAGAGCGTCTAACGGTTACTGTAATATGATTGGCTTCTAGCATGGAAACATACATATCAATGGCTTCAGCATTGGCTTGTTGAAATTCGCCATCATCTATGGGGTTGTATTCTATTAAGTTGACCTTACTTGGTGCAAATTTGCAAAATTCTATTAAGGCTTCAACATCTTTCTTTTTATCGTTAATGTCTTTCCAAACTACATATTCATAAGTAATTCTGTTTTTAGTTTTTGCATACCAATATTCTAAAGCCTCACGTAAATCGGCTAAAGGAAACGTTTCATTAAATGGCATGATGGATGTACGTACCTCATCGATTGCCGAATGAAGTGAGACGGCTAATTTGAATTTCACTTCGTCGTCGGCCATTTTTTTAATCATTTTTGGCACGCCGGAAGTAGAAACTACAATACGTTTTGGCGACATACCCAAACCTTCATCTGAAGTAATTTTATCAATGGCTTTTAACACGTTGTTGTAATTCATGAGGGGTTCTCCCATGCCCATAAACACAATATTACTTAAAGGTCTGTTGTGATATAGTCTGCTTTCTTTATCGATAGCCACTACCTGATCAAAGATTTCATCAGGATTCAAATTTCGCATGCGTTTTAATCTAGAAGTGGCACAAAATCTGCAATCCAAACTGCAACCAACTTGGCTAGAAACACAGGCTGTAGTTCTGGTTTTTGTAGGAATTAAAACTGATTCCACAATCAATCCATCATGCAAACGAACCGCATTTTTAATAGTGCCATCACTACTTTTCTGCATGTTATCTACGCGAATGTGATTAATAACAAAGTTATCTTCGAGCATTTGTCGCGTTTCTATGGAAACATTGGTCATATCCTCAAAGCTATGGGCACCTTTGCTCCATAACCATTCATATACCTGATTTCCACGAAAGGCCTGATCTCCTTCTTTAACAAAGAAATCTCTAAGTTGCTCTTTTGTTAGGGCTCGTATGTCTTTTTTTGATGTTGTCATTGTTTTGCAAAAGTACGTAAAGGATTTTCGATTTTCGATTTTTTGAATTGTGATTTTTGAATGTTAGGATGAACAGAAAACTCGCATCCTAAAAATAATCCAAATTAAATCATCTTATAAATTTAATATTTCTTGACTTAATAGCAGGTAATAAAAACAAAAAAGCCCTGTATAAACAAGGCTTTTTATTAGTATGTAATTCTAATTAGATAATTAACATGGCATCGCCATAGCTATAGAAATTATATTTTTCCTTAATGGCTACTTCATACGCCTTTTTTATAAAATCGTGACCTCCAAAAGCCGAAGCCATCATTAATAAAGTCGATTTTGGTGTATGGAAGTTGGTAATCATACAGTTTGCAATACTAAAATCGTATGGAGGGAAAATAAATTTATTGGACCATCCATCAAACTCGTTTAAAGTTCCGTTTGAAGATACTGAGCTTTCAATAGCACGCATAGCAGTTGTTCCAACAGCACACACACGTTTTCTATTTTTAATACCTGTATTTATAATATCTGCAGCGTCTTTTTTAATAATAATTTCTTCGCTGTCCATTTTGTGTTTGGATAAATCTTCTACTTCTACGGGATTAAAAGTACCTAAACCAACATGTAATGTAACTTCAGCAAAATTAATTCCTTTAATTTCCAAACGTTTTAAAAGGTGTTTAGAAAAATGCAAACCAGCTGTTGGTGCTGCAACGGCACCTTCGTTTTTAGCAAAAATGGTTTGGTAACGCTCTTCGTCTTCTGGTTCTACTTCTCTTTTAATATATTTTGGAAGCGGAGTTTCGCCTAATTCCTTAAGCTTTACGCGAAAATCTCTATAAGAACCATCGTATAAAAAACGTAAGGTTCTTCCTCTTGAGGTGGTGTTATCAATGACTTCGGCAACCAAAGATTCTTCTTCGCCAAAGTATAATTTATTTCCAATTCTTATTTTTCTAGCTGGATCTACAAGTACATCCCAAAGACGTTGTTCTTCGTTTAATTCTCTTAATAAAAACACTTCAATTCTTGCGCCTGTTTTCTCTTTGTTACCAAAAAGCCTAGCAGGAAATACTTTCGTATTATTAAGAATCATAACATCATCCTTATCAAAATAGTTGATTAAATCTTTAAACAATTTGTGTTCGATAGTTTGTTTCTCTCTATCTAAAACCATTAAACGCGATTCATCCCTATTTTCAGCTGGATATTCTGCTAATAATTCTTCTGGAAGATCAAAATTAAAATGTGATAATTTCATATGTAGTCTGTTTTTAGCGTTTTCACTTTATATAAATAACCCACGTGTTTTTGTGGAAATCTATTATTTTGGAAAGATGCAAATATACGACCTGAAAGTAGGCGTTGTCAAGTATTTAGCTACTTATTATTTTGTTATTTCAAAACCAATGCTTTTTAGGTCCTCCCAAAAGCTTGGATACGATTTTGAAACCACCTCGGCATCGTTGATAACTATTGAAGTTTTTAGTGCTAGAGGTGCAAAAGCCAAGGCCATTCTATGATCGTTATACGTATCAATGCGAATATGGCTTTTTATGGTATTTAATGGTTTTAACCACAAACTATCGTTGGAAATGGAAATATCTCCTCCTAATTTTTCAATTTCTGTTTTAAGAGCTAATAGTCTATCGGTTTCTTTAATTTTTAAAGTATGAAGCCCAGTAAGCTCACATTCCAAACCTAAACCCAAACAAGTTACCGTTATGGTTTGAGCAATGTCGGGAGTATTTGCCAAGTTTAATTTGACGGAAGACTGACCACTAACTATTTCTGATTTATGAAGTACAATTTCATTGGTATTAAATCTAGTTTCAACTCCAAACTGTTTATAAATTTCTGCCAGAACAGAATCTCCTTGCAACGAATTTTTTTTATATGAAGATAAACTGATTTCTGTCCCAACAGGACTTAAAGCCACAATACTATAAAAATAAGACGCAGATGACCAATCGGATTCGATTACCAGCTTTTGATTGTTGACTTTTGATTGCTTCGCGACTTTTATAACCTGTTTCTTAAAAGAGGTTTCAATACCAACTTCATTTAACAAACTCAAGGTCATATTGATATAAGGAACAGATGTTATTTCTCCTTCTAAGGTAAGTTCTAGGCCGTTTTCCAGTCTGGGCGCAATAAGGAGTAACGCCGAAATATACTGACTGCTAACGCTGGCTTTTAGGCAAGTCTTGTTTTGAGATAAAGTTTTTCCTTTTATTTTTAATGGTGGAAAACCTTCGGACTCCAAATAGGAAATATCTGCTCCAAGGCTTTGAAGCGCATCGACCAAAATTTTTATTGGACGCTCTTTCATTCTCTCTGAGCCAGTTAGAACTACTTCCCTCCCATTTTGCGTGGCAAAGTAAGCTGTTAAAAAGCGCATAGCAGTTCCTGCATGATGGATATCGATCATGTTGGAAGTTGTGGTTAAGGCTTCGGACATAACAATCGAATCATCAGAATTTGAAAGGTTATCTATCTCGATATTTGAAAATAAAGCCTGCAATAACAACAGCCTGTTAGATTCACTTTTGGAACCCGTGATATTGATTTTAGACGGATGATTGGGGATAGATAATTTTTGAAGTACAATATTCATAGCCTATTTCAACTTCTCGTTGTTGTGATGTCTATCGTGATCGCGCTTGGTTTTCTTGTCCATTTTTTTATCGAAAGCCGATTGTAAATCAATTCCTGTTTGGTTGGCTAGACACAAAACCACAAAAACAACATCGGCTAATTCTTCGCCTAAATCTTTGTCTTTGTCGCTTTCCTTTTCGCTTTGTTCACCATAACGTCTGGCTATAATTCTAGCTACTTCGCCTACTTCTTCAGTTAGCTGAGCCATGTTGGTTAATTCGTTAAAATACCGAACTCCATGTTCTTTAATCCAAGTATCTACTAGTTGTTGTGAATTTTTTATGTCCATTGTTATACTCTTTTAAGTGCAACTTTTTCTGTTTGTTTGCCTACTAATAACTCGAAAAACTTTTTAAATTCTTGATAATTGTCTGGTAATATAAGTGTGTTATTTAAATCTAATGTGATTATTACCTGAATCATCGAACCATTTTCTTTTATTAAATATGTAAACTCTCCTTCCGTGCTATTATATTGTAATTTTTGATTTTCTGGTAAAGATTCTATCTCAAAACCATCTGGCAACATGATGTTTATCATATATTTTCTGGAGGTTGGATAATTTAAGTCTATCGGATATTTTCTGGTTTGAAGTTTAAAAGGTGTTTCTTTTATCTTTAAAAACAACAAAGGTGAAAAATAATAGCTTCCTCCAATTTCTTCCAAAGCATCATCTAACTGATATTCATAAGTTAAAAGTACAGGTTTTATGGGAACATTCATACCTTCAACTTCAATATTGGAAACCTCTAAATTTCCGTCTTTAGATTCAATATCTTTTATTAAATCATCATTTGAATGATTTCCATAGGTGTTTCTGTAATTTAAAGCACTATAATCTATAAATTGATTTCTAACTTTTCCTGTGGCCGATAAATCTGAATTTAATTTAATATTTAAAGAAACAATTTCCTTTGAAGCTTCTTGAACAGATAAATTCACCCAATTTGAACTTCCATCATTACGAATTAAACGTCCTTGCCAATTTAATGCTTTTATGGGCAAAACATTCAAACTAGAATAGCTATCCGATGCATCTAAAAGTACCATGCCTTGATCTAAATTGACAGCACAAACAACATAGTTAAAACCACTTCTTGTAGGGAATAATGGAATGCCATTATCTTTTGTACTTATTAAAACCGGGTTTGCTTCCAGCCCAGATTCACGTAGCATGGCCGTTAAAATTAAATTGATATCTCCCACATTTCCTACTCCTTGTTTATAAGCTTGTCTAACACCTAAATTTGTATAGTAACCATGAATACCATTCCATTTTACTTTAGACTTTACAAAATTGAAAATATTGTAAATTTTTTCATTTGGCTCTGTGGCACCTGCAATAGCAAGACCTAGATCATTTCCAAAATAACCCGACTTCTTTAATTGCTCGCCAAAATCGCTGCTATTATAAATGGTATTAGTTACCTTTTCCCATGAAGTAGATAAGTTCTCATAAGGCGAATTAGGCAATTGAATGGATTGTATTTCCATGGATAACTTGGCTTGATAATTATTTAAATTATCGACATATATTTCATCTTTTAAGGATGGAATATTTATGGAATTAGACTCTATAACATCAAATCGAACATCTTTATCAAATGTTACTAATTCCGATTTAGAGGATCCATACATTCCTGGTTCCGGAAGTTTTCTATAAGAAAATGTTACTCTTTTAGAAAAATATGTTTCACTTAATTTAGGATAATAGCTAGCTTTGGAATTTGACAGAGTTTTATACTTAAAATACTCTGGTGTTGTTACTATAAAATCTAATTTATTAATCGGTATTAATTCTTGAAAAGACACATCCCCTATTTCTAATCGTGGTGAAATAATTGTATATCTAAACTCTATAATAGAGCCATCGGTAATATTAGGCATGGTGAATTTTGTCTGCCTCCAATAATAATTTGTTTTTTCTTCAAAAATTCCATCTTTTTTAAGTTTGGTTTCTTCAATCTTACCATTATTTAAGTTATAGGTATTGGCTCTAAAACCTGCTAGGGCATCTTTTTTATCATGACTTTCATCATACAATCTAATTGTTTTTGTGGCTTGGTCATAGCCTTCTTTATTGTATATTTTAATACGCTCGTGTATTTCATTATACTGAACAAAGCCCTTATCCTGCTCGAAATTAAAATAGATTTTTTGGCTTCTATATAAAACAGCTGCATGGGCATCTTTTTCGAAAGGATGCTGACTTTCTTGTAATTCTTCTTTACTTACTTTTCCGAATTTATAATCTTGAGCAGTTGCAATTTGTAAAGTGAATACACTTATTAATAAAAAAACAAATTTCATAGGTTGGGTAGGTTAGGTTTTTGAGTTAAATATGATTTTGGAGGTATCGTGTTTTTTAATACTTAAACAAAAGTCTCTAAACTCTTGATAATCTTCTTTGGAATACGAACCTTTATTAAGTATCAATTCACGTTTATAGCTTATAATATTGTTAGTTGCGGTGACACTTAAAATATATGAACCAAATTTGCTTTGAATAGATACTGGTTCTTTCAAGGCTTCCACATGCAAGGTTGAAGAAAATTTAATTTCGTAGTTATCAACATCTGTAAATCCTCTTTCAATAACAAATGGCAATTTTCTATCCGTATATCTTGGAGGCGATATTGATAATTTATTAAATACATTAGGTTGAAACAATAAGCGATTCCCTGCTTTAGACGCATAATTAAGAATTTTCACATGAACATCTTCAGTAAAAACAATACTTTCTTTATTGTTGTTGAAATTCATTTTTAGAATTTCAAGATTGTTTAAATCGCTCCAAAAATTGCTTTTATAATATAATTCCTGTTCTTTCAAAGTGGTATTTTGTATCCCTTCGTGATTGCCATATTGCGCTCCTTTCGACTGAATGTTAATCGTTCCTAAAACAGTTCCTTTTTCATCTAAAAAGATATCAGCTTCTATGTTTTGAGTGTTTTCGTCGGCATGATATGCTTTGGTACGGACAATTTCACCTCCTTTTGGAGTAATAATCAAAGCTTCTCTATCATCCGTAAAATTGGCATTATAACCAAACGGACTCGTCTTGCTTGTGCATTCCAACCAGATATAATCGTCATTATTTGGCAAACATAAAATAGCATGATTTCCTTGGGTTGCAGAAAAATCTTTATCTATATCCATTAACTTATTATCTCCATAGATAATGGTATAATAAGAAGCTACTCCCACTTCTTTTAATAAGGCTTGTGTGTAATTGGTTAATGCTTTACAATCTCCATAGGCCAATCTATCCACATCTTCTGCCATCATGGGTTTCCAGCCTCCAATACCAACTTGCACACTTATATAACGGGTTTTATTTTGCATATATTGGTACACAATCTTGGCTTTTTCCATGTTAGAATCGGCATTTTCGGTAAGTTGTTTGATGGTGTTTTTAACAGATTCGGGCAATTCTTGTGTTCCGTTTATTAGGCTGTTATTCATCCACAAACCAAAGTCTTCCCAATTGGTATTGATGCCTTTTACACCTTCCATCTCAAACTCGGTCAAAGCGGTTTTTAAAATTGGCATAAAAGTTTTAAACTCTGGGCTAAAAGCTTCCCACTCTACGGCTGGTATACTTTCTGCTCGATAGTTAAAGTCACTTATTTTATGAATGTTATAATTTTCAAAATTTGATGTTTTTAGTTTTACAAGAACTCCAGATGTATTCGTGATTTTATATTCTGAATTTTCTGTACTTATATAAAACCCTTCAATAGGAAACCAACTTGGCATAAAAGCAGTAGAATTGTACACAACTTCAGTTTCAAAAACAATGGTATATGGATAACTTATGGCAGTGTAGTCTAGGTATTTTACCCGACTATCCGAGTATAAAGTCCCACCAGGAACAGCACTAACATCTTTGAAATCGTTTTTCCTGAATTTCTTGATTTCCTTTCCATCAGAATTATATACACGAGCTTCCATACCTTGTATTTTTACATTCTGACCATAATGTTGATAGGTATTAACTTTATAATCACCTTCCTTATTAAGGACTGTTACAATTCTTTTATTGGTATATATAAATTTGTTGTAGCTAACAATATCTATGTGAACTTTATTAAGCCGTACAACGGCATTCGCTTTTATCCTAAGTTCTATTGGAATGGATTTTACAAAGAGTAAATTATCATCCTGAGCTGATATCTGGAAATAAAATAGGGAGGAAAGTAGTAAAAGTAGTAGTTTTTGCATGTAGGTATTTTCGCTTCTTTATCTCAAAAATAAAATTATTTAAATCGAAACAAAGCTTTAAACATAATTAATTCACCTATTCCTTGTTTTTAGTATCAATTATGATGGTTACAGGCCCATCGTTTAAAAGTTCTACTTTCATGTCTGCACCAAATTCTCCCGTTTGTACCGGTTTTCCTAGAACCGTTTCTAAATCTTTTACAAAAGCTTCGTATAATGGAATGGCAACATCAGGTTTGGCTGCTTTAATATAACTAGGTCTGTTTCCCTTTTTTGTGTTTGCATGAAGTGTAAACTGACTGACAACAATAGCCTCTCCATTTTGATCTATTAAGGATTGGTTCATCACGCCATTTTCATCATTAAAAATCCGCAGGTTGGCTATTTTATTGGATAACCATGAAATGTCTTCATAACTATCTTCGTCTATAATTCCCAATAAAATAAGTAGGCCATGAGAGATGGATGCCACTTGCTTTCCATTAATGGTTACATGTGCTTTTGAAACTCTTTGAATAACTGCTTTCATCTGGTTTTTATTGATGTTTTAGAGGACAGATGTAATTGGCATATAATTATTTATGATGCTCGGTTTGTATGGCTTCCAACGAAAGAAGGAACTCTATTTATTCTGGTTCCTGATCCCAGTTATCTGTTCTATAATGTTCATCTTCTCCTTCAAGAATTTGGAGATAACTTCTATATCTTGAAAAAGCTATTTCGTCTTTATCCAAAGCTTCTTTTACGGCACAATTGGGTTCGTCCACATGAATGCAGTTATTGAACCTACAATCTTGTTTTAGTTTAAAAAATTCTGGAAAATAATCGCCTACTTCAGCTTTATCCATATCAACCACACCAAAACCTTTAATTCCTGGAGTATCTATAATTTTTGCACCAAAGCTCAAGTCGAACATTTCAGCAAATGTGGTGGTATGTTGACCTTGACTGTGCTGCATGGATATTTCCTTGGTTTTTAAATTCAATTCAGGTTCAATAGCATTGACTAAAGTCGATTTTCCTACTCCAGAATGTCCAGTAAACATGCTTACTTTATCCTGCATCAAAGCTTTTACTTTGTCAATGTTTTTTCCTGTGGTTGCTGAAATCCCAATACATTCATACCCTATTTTTCGATAAACATGAGCTAGAAACCTCACTTCGTCCAGCGTTTCTTCACTATAGGTGTCAATTTTATTAAAAAGTAAAACCGTTTTTATGGAATACGCTTCGGCAGTTACTAAAAACCGGTCGATAAACGTTGTGAAAGTCGGAGGATTATCAATAGTAATCAGCAAAAAAACCTGATCGATATTGGATGCAATAATATGTGTTTGCTTTGATAAATTAACCGATTTTCTAACGATGTAGTTTTTCCGATCGTGAATATGGGTAATCATTCCTATTGGATTTTCGTTGTTGTCTTCGTCCAAATCGAAATCCACCCGATCTCCAACGGCAATGGGATTGGTGCTTTTAATGCCCTTTATTCTAAATTTTCCTTTTATCCGACATGGATAAATGGTACCGAAATCTGTTTTTACAGTGTACCAACTTCCTGTGGATTTATATACTATTCCTGTCATTATTACAAAGATGCAATATTAATTAATAAGGAAAAATTAATCCCTTAAAAAAGACTTTTCATTTAGATCTGCCAGTAATGAAACTTCAGGATTAAAGGCTGACAGATCCATATGAATTACTCTTTAATAATCTTTTCTTGATGATTGATCGATTCCTGATGAATGGCCTTAAACATGCGTAAAATAAACTCTTCGCTTAAATTTCTTTCTTCTCCTTGCAGAATCATTTTACCCAGAATCTCGTTCCATCGTTTAGTTTGCAGGACAGCCACATTATGCGATTTTTTTAGAGCGCCTATATCATCTGCAATTTTCATTCGTTTCCCAAGCATATCTATTAACTGATGATCTATAACATCTATTTGTGTACGCAGGGTGTTTATTTTATTTTTAAATTCGGCAGCTTCGCCAACCTCTTTTCTAATACGCAAGTCTTTTGTGTACTGAATAAGGGTCTCTGGGGTAATTTGCTGCGAAGCATCGCTCCAAGCTTTATCCGGATTATTATGGGTTTCTACCATCAAACCATCGTAGTTTAAATCGAGAGCAGTTTGGCATAAATCGAAAATAATATCCCTTCGACCGGCAATGTGCGAAGGATCTAAAATAAGCGGTAAATCGGGAAATCGATTTTGTAAATCGATTGGAATTTGCCATTCTGGATTGTTTCTATATCTGGTTTTTTCATAAGTTGAAAATCCACGATGGATAACCCCTAATTTATCGATTCCAGAAGTATGAAATCTTTCCACCGCTCCTAACCAAAGTGATAAATCTGGATTTACCGGATTTTTAACCAAGACAATTTTATCGGTTCCTTTTAAAGCTTCGGCAATTTCCTGAACTATAAACGGGCTTACCGTAGTTCTTGCACCAATCCAAAGCACATCCACATCATGTTCCAAAGCTAAATCCACATGGTTGGCATTGGCTACTTCGGTAGCAATTAACAACCCGGTTTCCTCTTTGGCCTTTTGCAACCACTTTAAACCTAAAGCACCCACACCTTCAAAATTTCCTGGTCGGGTTCGTGGTTTCCAAATTCCGGCGCGCATAACAGTCGTGTCGCTATTTTTTAATTGATGGGCAATAGTTAAAACTTGTTCTTCAGTTTCGGCACTGCAAGGTCCAGCTATCACTAAAGGATGCTTTAAATTAAAAGCATTTAACCAGTTTCTTAGTTCTTTTTTGTTTTTCATAATATTTTTAAATTTCCTGTCTTGCTGAAAGCCAGGTAAAAATCAAGTTTCTTGTCTGTCAAAGGACAGGCTAAATTCCAATTTCATATTAAAATTAATACTATTTTGGAATATAGTTTTTGAAATTCGAGTTTTTATTTATTGTATTCCGTTTAAAATCTGTTTGATACGATTGGTGTTTTCCATATCGTTAAAAATATATTCATAATCGTCTAATTCCATTGCGTCTTTAAATTGAGATAAATTATTTATATACTCGTTTAAAGTATCGATAACATTTGCTTTATTTTGTTTAAAAATGGGTGTCCACATCTGTGGCGAGCTTTTTGCCAATCGGACGGTTGAAGCAAATCCGCTTCCTGCCAAATCGAAAATATCTCGTTCGTTCTTTTCTTTTTCCATAACTGTTTTCCCCAACATAAACGAACTAATATGCGATAAATGAGACACATAAGCAATGTGTTTATCGTGCGCTTCTGGATTCATATAACGCATATTCATTCCCATAATTTTAAAAATACTTAAAGCACGTTCCTGTAACTTAAAAGCCGTTTTTTCAACTTCGCAAATAATGTTCGTTTTATTAAAAAAC
>NZ_DATGNO010000157.1:0-3933 GCF_035306705.1 Xanthomarina sp. | reverse complement strand
AAAAAAGGAAAGCTTTCCATCGGTTTAACTACTTAAACCATTGACAGACTACTACATCCGTCAAACAACACAACTAAATTTTATTGCCAAAAAAAAGCTCCAATTTCTTGGAGCTTTAGCAATTTAAGCGGTCTGGACGGGACTCGAACCCGCGACCTTCGCCGTGACAGGGCGACATTCTAACCAACTGAACTACCAGACCGTTGCTTTTTGCACTGCTTTTCAGAATCAAACTCCGTAGACTTTAATCCCTCAAGCGGCTGCAAATATAAGAGCCTTTTTTAATATCTCAAACATTTTTTGCAAATTTTTTACTTTTTTTTCTTTAAATAAAATTTTTACGAGCTATCATATAGGTTGTCAGGATATTATCAAATTTATTATTAACATCGGCTTCTACATATTTTATTTTGTATTGCCCACATTTAAGTTTAATCGCTTCAAAATAATCACTAACCGCCTTTTGATAGGTGTCTTTTATGTTGTCCGCATATAAATTTATGTGCTCTCCCGTCTCTACATCAACAAAACGCTTGGGTACATTGTCAAAATCGAAGTCTAATTCCTTTTTCTTATCAAACACATGAAACAACACCACCTCATGCTTGTTGTATTTTAAATGACGTAGGGCATCAAACAGTTTTTCTTCTGCTACCTCGGTTTGCAACATATCTGTAAAAAAGAAAATCAAAGACCGCCTTTTTATATTTTCAGCTATTTGATGTAAATACGTATAGGTATCGGTTTGTCTTTGTTCCGGTTTAGATTCTACCAAGGCACTTAATTGATGTAACAACATGTGGTGATGTCTTTCACTACCCTTTTCTGGCGAATAAAAATCATACGAATCGCTATACACACTCAATCCGACTGCGTCGCGTTGTTTTTTTAATATGTGCATTAATGAGGCTGAGGCTAAAGCTGTAAAAGCAATTTTATTTAAGCTATCAATTGAAAAGGATTTTAGTTCCGGATAATGCATGGAACTGCTATTGTCGATAATTAAATGACAGCGCAGATTGGTTTCTTCATCATAACGCTTGGTATACAACTTATCAGTTTTAGCATAGAGCTTCCAATCGATATGTTTGGTACTTTCGCCTTGATTATAGATTTTATGCTCGGCAAATTCTGCTGAGAACCCGTGAAACGGACTTTTATGCATACCAGCAATAAAGCCTTCAACGACCTGCTTGGCAAGTAAGTCTAGGTTTTTAAAACCTCCAGTTTTATTAAGTTCTAATTGTAAATCCATACGTGTCTAAACTAAAAAAGGTTTGCCGTTAATGCAAACCTTTTATCTTTTCTTTTGGAATATGCTTATTTAAACCAGTGGCACTATTCTTCTGTTTGGATAAAATCGAAGGAAAGGTCTCCGGCATAAGAATCATCACTACTACAAGAAAAAACGAATAAGCTTGTTAGAGCAAGAATAGCACTTTTAAAACATTTAGTTTTCATTTTAATTATTTATAATATTAAACTACTTGATGTATTTTACATTAAAAGATTCACATGGTTTTACCTGTTTTATACACAACTAAAACAGCAGCTACTTTAATAAAAACCAGCATGTAAGCCCCAAATAACTTCTAAATAATAAAATCTATATTATAAAATTTTGCTCTAACAACTAGGTTTAAAAAATTATTATTACATTTAAAAATAATTTTAAAATTTAAACCTATGAAAATCACTAATTATTTGTTCCTCAGTCTATTTGTTCTTGGTCTTGTATCATGTTCCAGTGATGACGACGGAAGCCCTGACGGAGGTAACTCGGGTAATGGCAACCCACAAGAAGCAAGCATTGTAGGAAGCTGGAATGCTGACAACTTTATTATGAATGGTATTTTTGCTGGTGATGAACTCACCATAACTTTTAATGGTGTGGCTGATACCATGACAGGAAACGATATAACTTTTTATCAAGACAATACCACAACAGGAAATAGTGCTCCATTTATGATGGACCTGACCACGATCATAAACGGCGTTCCTTCAACTACAGAGCAAGAAATGAACACCCCTATGGCAACTGAAGGAACTTGGAGTCGTGAAGGAAACAAACTGTACTTGGTTGAAAACAGTATGGGACAAACACAAGAATTTACCATTGAAACTTTAACGGAAACCACCTTGGTAATAACAGGAGATCATAACAGTGTCACTATTGAGGACGGGTTTCCACCTAACACCGAATTCGACATCAAACTTACTTACAAAAGATAAATAAAGCTTATGGAGCTTCATGGAGTTTTAAAGAACTCTCTAAGTTTTAGCTATCTTATAAATTAAAAAAAGGCAAACGCAATCCATTTGATTGCGTTTGCCTTTTTAATGTCAACTAGCGAATTACTTATCTGTTTAGAGATTTCTCTAATTTGATTCTAGCCGATGGCGACAAAGGCTTCGACTGAAGTCTTCTTTGATTTTGCATGAGCCTAGAGTCTTCTTCCGTGATTTCAAAAGAAAAAACAGGAGCGATATCATCTGCAATATCTGAACCTCCAGAATTACTTGGGAAGCCTATAGGGAAATTACCATTATATGGGTTTTGTGTAGAAGTCGGAATTTCTTCCCCGTTTAAATGAACAGACACGACAAAATTTGTAGCAGTAGTCGGATCGCAATTCTCATACATATCTACATATACATAATATATACCAGGTTCTATGGTAGCGTCGTCTGGATAGGTTATGTTTTCATTATTAACCCCATCAATAGTACAAGCCGGATTAGAATCTAAGTCTAAAAACCCACCATTATTACTAGTTTCATTCCCGTAATAAATATGACTTCCGTTTGGTTCAATTAAGTGTAAGTCCACATCCTTATCATTGTCAAACGACAGGCTAACTTGTAAAGCACCCGTACCAACATTGATAACCAAAACATCGGCATACACCGTCTGACTCACACGATTGTTTTCATCTAAATAAGCCATACGAACGGTAAAATGGTCTTGATGGTTTAATTGATTTATTTTTAAAATGAAACTCTGATTTAAATCGGAAGTATTCTCTGGCACAAGCTCGAAGTATCCGTGCCTATCAACAGCACCTATAAAAAGTTTTTGAGCTCTGGTACTCGTTTGAATCGTTGCATACGAGGTTCCACCAGGAATTACATGACTATTCATGTTATAGACCTCCAAACCTGCATCGCTAGAGGCTTCTGGGAAGTCATTGCTAATCAAAGTGGCATGTTGCACCTTGAACAACTCATTAACGGTAGGACTACTTTCATTAGAGTCGTCATCACTACTGCATGAAAAAACAATTAGGCCTAAAAATGCCAGGGACAGGGTTCTTAAAAATTTTAATTTCATAATAATTATGTTTTATGTTATACTACTTAATGAGTTTTATAAAAAAAGGTTAACAGGCCATCAATCTTTTCATGTAAAACACTATATAACAAAGTATTACATATTCCAGATAAAACCAAATTTAATTTTAAGATGAGGCATAAAAAAAAGGCTTGCTGTTAAAGCAAGCCTTTGATATGTTTTATAAAAAATAATCTTATAAAAGCGCGTCGATAGCTTCAGTATAAACACTTTTCTGTGCAACACCAACTTGACGACCTACTACTTCTCCATTTTGAAAAACCAAAACGGTTGGAATGTTACGCACGCCGTATTTAGCTGCAAATTCTTGGTTTGCATCTACATCTACTTTTCCTACAACAGCTTTACCTTCGTATTCTTTGCTTATTTCTTCAATGATTGGTCCAACCATTCTACATGGTCCACACCAAGCTGCCCAAAAATCTACCATTACTGGTACATCACTTTTTAATACAGTTTCTTCAAACGTTGCATCTGTTATATCTAATGCCATAATCTATAATTTAATAGGTTCTACTTCTTATTATTATGCAATATTAGTCAAAAATTTTGCCAAAGCTTACAACCTGCCAATTTGTTTT
>NZ_DATGNO010000156.1:0-23460 GCF_035306705.1 Xanthomarina sp. | reverse complement strand
TTTTTCTAATAGCGTAATTAATACTTTCCTTGATATTTTCTTCTTTACGCTCTAGCCTTTCATTGTGGTAATCTCTAGCCTCTTCGTTGTATTGATAGATGGCCACTGAGGCAATTAAAATAGATGCCAACAAAACCAATAGAATCATGGCTATAAATATGCGAACTCGTAATGAAAATCTTCCTAAATACATGGTTAAAATTGAGCTGTGATAAATGTAACAATAATCAAACCAATTGAAGTTTAACAGCACCTAAATTTAAATCCTACCGGGGTTTTAAGTGTCTGGAATTAATAAAATTGCAAATTTGAAATTTAACGGTTAGGCATCCGGATTTTTAGCCCGAATGTTCTTGTAGATTTTAAATCCTAACATCAATAAAATGCCCAAAACAAAAATTCCAACTACCCCAAAAATCCAATTGATGGCACTTTTTAGAATAACCAAAAACACCACTGCAAAAAGAATAAATGTGGCTCCTTCGTTCCAAAGCCTCATAAAATTGGACGACTTTTTAACTACATCCTGTTGTAATTGTTTGTAATAAAGATGTGTTTTATAATGGTAGATATACAGAAGTAAAACAAAAGTTAGTTTCACGTGCATCCAAGGTTGTTCCAACCAATATGGTTGTAAAATCAATAACCAAACAGCAAAAATACTTGCCAAAATAGCTGAAGGCCAAGTAATAATATGCCATAGCCTTTTTGCCATAAGCTTGAGTTGTTTTCCAAGGATTTCCTTTTCAGGTGAAGGTTTATGCGAAGCTTCAATTTGATACACAAAAAGTCTAGGAATATAAAATAAACCCGCAAACCAGGTAATAACAAATATAAGATGAAGCGATTTTATGTAGTTGTAATATTCCACGGTTTAAAGGTACTTATTGTTTTTCTTCTGGTGCAACGATTAAAGTCGATTTAACTTCCTTGTTCAGGAAATAGGCAGTAACAATAGTTGACAAGACATCCGAAATTGGAAAGGACATCCACACGCCTAATTCGCCATAAAAATATGGTAAAATTAAAATTAAAGGAATAAAAAAGAATCCCTGTCTGGTTAAAGTTAAAAATAATGCAGGAACAGCTTTACCTATGGCTTGAAAATAGGCCGCTCCAATTAATTGAAACGCAATAATAGGTGTTGCTGCAAAAACCCATCTCATAGCACTTGGGGTTTCTTTTAGCACGTCTGGATCTTGCGTAAATAATCTCGTAATACTTTCAGGAAAAACCATGAGCAGTACAAAAATAATACTGGCTAAAATAATGGCGTATTTTAAGGCTGTATTTATAACTTCTCTCACTCTTGAAAATTGTGAGGCGCCATAATTAAAGCCGGCAATTGGTAAGAATGCTTGAGTAATTCCAAAAACAGGGAATAAAGCAAACATGAGCATTCTTCCTACAATAGCATAAGCAGTAACAGATGTTTCTCCTCCTAAATCGTAAAGAATGTTGTTCATAAACAAGTAAGTAATACTTACAACCGCTTGTCTAGAAAGCGTAACAACACCTAATGATCCAATTTCTGAAACCACTTTTTTATGAAGTATAAAATCCGAGAGTTTAATCCTTAACTCTGAATTCTTAGAGACAAAAAACCACAAAACAAAACCAAAACACAATACATAAGATATCGTTGAAGCCCATGCAGCACCTGCCATGCCGTAATCCAGTAAATTGATAAACACGTAGTCCAAGACTAAATTCCCAACAGAAGGAATCATCATGGCATACATTGCAAATTTAGGTTTTCCTTCTGCTCTAATTACGGTATTACCCATCATACAGAGGCCTAAAAATGGCACACCATAAAGCACAATCACATAATAGATTTTAGCAGGTTCAAAAATAGCTCCTTTACCACCAAAAGCTGGGATGATGGAATCGACATAATACAAGCCAAAACCAACCATGGTAATTGTAAATAATAACGTTAAAGTTATTTGGTTTCCAAAGGTTTTAAAGGCCTTTTCGGTTTTATCTCCTCCAAGAGCTCTTGAAATAATAGAAGAACCTCCAATTCCAATAGCCATTCCTAATGCAGCAATAAAAAAAGAAACAGGTAAAACCACATTAATAGCAGCAATAGCCGTGGGGCCAATCCAGTTTCCTACAAAAATAGTATCCACAAGAATGTTTAGCGACATGACCAAAATTCCAATAGAAGCTGGAACTGCCTGCTTAATTAACAGTTTGCCTATGGGTTGTGTGCCTAAATCTTGTGAAGATGTTTTTGCCATTAAACTCGTTCTGCAATACTAGGTTCTGCCCAACTTTTAATCCATTTTGATAAGAGATTTACCCAAGGCTCGTCGTAGTTTAAACAAGGGATTGTTGTGAAATCTTTACCACCTATTTCGTGGAAAATCTCCTGACCTTCCATTGCAATCTCTTCTAAAGTTTCTAAGCAATCGCTAACAAAAGCTGGAGTAACAACAGCCATACTTTTAATACCTTGTTTTCCTAAACGCTCTATGGTTCTATCTGTTGGTGGTTGTAACCATGGATCGAAACCTAGTCTTGATTGAAAACTACTGGAATACGCACCAGGTTTTAAGTCCAACTTTTTAGCAACCAATCTGGTTACTTCTAAACATTGATGCCTGTAGCAATACTCATGTGCGCTGGATGGCGTAATACAACAACTTTTATCTATTTTACAATGCGATTTGGTAACATCTCTCTTAAAAATATGTCGTTCTGGAACGCCATGATAAGAGAACAATAAATGCTCGATTGATTTTCCTTCTAAATTCTTTGAAATACTATCGCTCAACACATCAATATAATCAGGATCGTTATAAAATGCAGGAAAATCTGTAATTTTTATATTTGGGAAGTGTTCTTTTCTCAACTTTTCGGCAAGCACCGTAATAGTTTCGGTTGTTGCCATGGCAAATTGCGGATACAGCGGAAATAACAAAACCTCGTCCACACCTTTACCTACCAACTCCTGCAAACCTTTCTTTATGGTCATACTTCCATAGCGCATGGCTAAGGCAACCGGATAATTTTCTAGTTGTTCCTGCACTTTTTCTTGTAATTTTTCTGAAATAACAATTAACGGAGAGCCTTCTTCCCACCAAATTTTTTGGTAAGCTGCAGCAGATGCTTTTGGTCTTGTATTTAATATAATTCCTCTAACTATAAGAACTCTTGCCCAGTAAGGAACGTCTATAACACGTTCGTCCATTAAAAACTCATCTAAATATGGTTTTACATCTTTTGCGGTTGGACTTTCTGGTGATCCTAGATTTACTAATAATATGCCTTTCATATTTTCTATTTTGCTTAGCTGTTGGGGAACAGAAAAAACGGAAATTCCATTTTTTAAAAATTACTATATTAAGTCTGCGAAGATACCGACATTATATATTTTTTTGGAGTAGTTCCATATTTCTTTTTAAAGGCCGAAATAAAATGGCTTGAGGTGCTGTAACCTACTTTTAAGCCTACCTCATTGACATTAAGGTTTCCGGTTTCCAATAATTTTCTTGAGACTTCCATTTTATAATCGAATAAAAAACTAAACACAGAATCGCCATAAATTTCTTTAAAACCTTCTTTTAACTTTCTTAAACTTAACTGAATTTCATCTGCCAGCTCTTGTAAAGTAGGAGGCTCAGCCATTCTGGCTATAATGATGTCCTTGGCTTTTCTAATTTTAATCACATTGGTTTCATCTACCAAAAATGGACATTGCTCAATATTGGCATCTTCACTTCTATTAAAATACAAACTTAATAATTCGTAAGCTTTTCCTTTAAAGTATAATCCTTTAATGGAAGAATTTAAGTTGAAATTTATCAGCTGATTTAAAACAATAGCCATAGACGGAGAAATCTTTCCATCCTTATAATATTTTTTATCCTTATTATCTTCACTCAAAAATGTGATATAATCTGCTTCCTGTGAAAATAAACTATGAAATTTTTTAATGGAGATCAATACAGAAACCAACCAAGAATGTGGGTCGACCACTAAATGAATAGGTAGGTCGCGTTGTGGATTGTAAAGTAATAGCGAGTTTTCGTCCTGAATGTCAAGGGCATACCTCCCTTCATTAAAAACAAATTTGCTAGAACCTTTTACACAATAGTGAAATTGAATAAAACTACTATCTATCTCACGTTCAAGGGCTTCAAAAACACCACTTTCGTTGCGATAAGTTAAAACATAAAAATCCTTCTCAATTTCCAATTCCTCGAAAGAACCTCGAGCGATATTTTTTTCACTAATAAAACTTGGACTCATCTTTTTCTATTTAGATTCATTCTAAACTAAACCGTCTAAAAGCATTGATACGCATGCAAAAGTATGACATTTATCATATTATATAAAAAAATTAAGTTAAAAAACCCGTAACGACACTTATAGTTCTTTGAGCGTTACTTTTTGTCTAAACATAAATATACATTTGTTTCGAAAATTTTCCCAATCGGGTATGGAATACATGAATACATCAAAATCTACCTATTTTTACGCCATTGGCTTAAGCTATAAGAAAGCAGATGCCGAAATTAGAGGTCATTTTAGTTTAGACGAACAAGCTAAAACTAACTTATTAAAACAAGCTAAGGAAACTGGATTAGAAAGTTTAATTGTAACTTCTACCTGCAACAGAACCGAATTGTACGGATTTGCAGAACATCCATATCAACTTATTAAATTGCTTTGTGAAAACACCAAAGGCACTATAGAAGAGTTTCAAGATGTGGCTTATATTTACAAAGGTAAAGAGGCCGTATCACATATGTTTAAGGTTGGTTCTGGATTAGACAGCCAAATTCTTGGTGATTTCGAAATTATCAGTCAACTTAGAAAAAGTGCTAGACTCTCTAAAAAAGAACAACTATTAAATGCCTTCTTAGAACGTTTAATTAATGCTGTAATACAAGCTAGTAAACGTATTAAAACTGAAACCAACATCTCGTCTGGAGCAACTTCTGTTTCTTTCGCTTCGGTACGATATATCATGAACCATGTGCCAAATGTTAGCAACAAAAATATCTTGCTTTTTGGTACTGGAAAAATTGGTAGAAACACCTGCGAAAACCTAGTAAAACACACAAAAAACGAACATATTACCTTAATAAACAGAACTAAGAATAAAGCAGAGGAAGTTGCTGGTAGATTCAACGTTTTGGTTAAGGATTATGCCAATTTACAAGAAGAAATAAATCAGTCGGATGTGTTAATCGTCGCCACGGGAGCACAAAACCCAACGGTTGACAAACACCTGTTACAGTCTAAAAAACCTTTATTAATTTTAGATTTATCTATTCCAAAAAACGTGAATATCAACGTAACAGAATTAGAACATGTTACCCTTATACATTTAGACGATTTATCTCAAATTACAGATGAAACCCTAGAGAAACGTAAGGAGCAAATTCCTCAGGCAAAACAAATTATTACAGAGGTTGAAACGGAATTCAATAGTTGGTTAGAAACTAGAAAATTTGCACCAACCATTAAAGCCTTAAAATTAAAATTAAATGATTTCAAAATTGCTGAACTAGATACCCAACGTAAAAAGCTACCTGGTTTTAATGAGGAACAAGCCGAATTAATCAGCAATAATATCATACAAAAAATTACCAATCATTTTGCGCATCACTTAAAGGATGACGCAAGTACCATAGACGAAAGCCTAGAACTAATAAAAAAGGTTTTTCAATTAGAAGCCACTACAAACCATGTCTAAAATAATTAGAATAGGAACACGCGATAGCCAATTAGCGCTATGGCAAGCCAAAACAGTACAACAACAATTAGAACATTTAGGACATAAAACAGAACTCGTTCCAGTAAGATCTACTGGCGATTTAGTTTTAGACAGACCCCTTTACGAACTAGGGATAACAGGCATTTTCACCAAAACCCTAGATATAGCCATGCTAAATGGAGATATCGACATAGCGGTCCATTCCTTTAAAGATGTTCCAACTATCTTACCAATTGGCATTGTTCAAGCCGCTGTATTAAAACGAGGCAACATTAAAGATACTTTAGTATTTAAAAACAACGAAGAGTTTTTGGCACAAAAAGATGCCATCGTAGCTACCGGAAGTTTGCGTCGTCGTGCACAATGGCTCAATAGGTTCCCAACCCATACAGTTGTTGGTTTAAGAGGGAATGTTCAATTAAGACTTCAAAAACTTAAAGATAACGAAGATTGGAATGGAGCTATTTTTGCTGCTGCAGGTTTAGGACGACTTAATATTAAACCTGAAAACATTGAAAATTTAGACTGGATGATTCCAGCTCCTGCACAAGGTGCTATTGTAATAACCGCTTTAGAAGAAGATGAAGAACTTCTAGCTATTTGTGCAGAACTTAACCACGAAGAAACAGAGATTTGCACCACTATTGAACGTAAATTCCTAAACCTTCTTGAAGGAGGTTGCTCGGCGCCAATTGGTGCTTTAGCCTATATTAAGGATGAAGAAGTTATATTTAAAGGTGTTTTATTAAGTCCGAATGGTGAGAAAAAAATTGAAGTTACCCGAACCGAAAAAGTGGGCAATCACCAAAACATTGCCAAATACTGCTCAGATTATGTGATAGAAAGAGGCGGGAAAGTTATCATGAATGGCATTAAAACCCAAAACAAAAAAATTAACATCTATTCTACAAAGTCTTTAACCGAAGGACAAATGCAACTTCTAAACAACGACTTAGTTGCAACCAGTAACGATGCTGTTAAAATAAATTTGAATAGGATTTCGGCTGCTGTTTTAAAAGCACCCATGAAAAACGTAATTATTACCAGTCAAAATACGGTAGATGCCATTTTAACCAACTGTCCTAAAGAAGATTTAAATTTTGAAAACATCTATTGTGTGGGCCGTCGTACCAAACGCTTGGTAGAAAGACGTATTGGAAAAGTAGTACACGCAGAAAATTATGGAAAGGATTTGGCCAATTTTTTAGCCGAAAATTTAAAAGAAAGAGAAGTAACCTATTTCTGTAGCGATTTAAGATTGGATTATATTCCGGATATTTTAACTGAAAACAACATTAAAATTAACGAAATAGAGGCTTACCAAACAAAATATGATGCTATTGAAGTAGCAAAGGATATTGAAGGGGTTATGTTTTACAGCCCGTCAACTGTTCAAAGTTTTATAAAGAAAAACCATGCAAATGGCATTGCCTTTTGTATTGGAGATTCTACAGCTTTAGAAGCTAGAAAACATTTTAAAGATGTTCGCGTAGCCAAAATTCCAACGGTTGAAAGTGTGATAGAATTGGTAAACGAACATTATAACTAAATTTTCTTCAAGGCTTCAAGAACCTTGTAAATATAAATAAGTCATAGAAAACACATTTGTTTTGCTTTGACACAAAAATTAAAGTACAATTAAAAAAATCCTGATTTTGCAGGAATGAAAAACAACATGAGCATAAAAAACGATTTATTTTTAAGAGCATTAAAAGGTGAAACAGTTGAGCGCCCACCAGTTTGGATGATGCGTCAAGCAGGACGTTATTTACCTGAATTTATGGCAATAAAAGAAAAATACGATTTCTTTACACGTTGTCAAAAACCAGAATTAGCTAGTGAAATTACGGTGCAACCCATCCGTAGATATGGAATGGATGCTGCCATCTTATTTAGCGATATTTTAGTAATTCCTCAGGCTATGAATATTGAGGTACAAATGAAACCTAATTTTGGTCCTTATTTACCAAATCCAATCCGTACACAAAAAGATGTCGATAACGTTATTGTTCCAGATGTTACCGTAGCATTGGATTATGTATACCAAGCTATTAAAGCAACCAAAGAATTATTGAATGACGAAGTTCCTTTAATTGGTTTTGCTGGTTCTCCATGGACCATTTTATGTTATTGTGTACAAGGACAAGGCAGTAAGAATTTTGATAAAGCCAAAGAGTTTTGTTTTACTAATCCTGTAGCTGCACACCAATTACTTCAAAAAATAACCGATACTACCATTGCCTATTTAAAAGAAAAAGTAAAAGCAGGTGTCAATGCGGTTCAGATATTCGATTCTTGGGGAGGCATGTTATCTCCTGTAGATTATCAAGAGTTTTCTTGGCAATATATTCAACAAATTATTAATGCTTTAAAAGATGAAACTCCAGTAATCGCTTTTGGAAAAGGTTGTTGGTTTGCCCTAGATACTATGGCAAAATCTGGAGCCTCTGCTTTAGGAATCGACTGGACATGTTCGCCTCAAAACGCACGTTATTTAACTGGTGGAAATATTACTCTACAAGGGAATTTTGATCCTACAAGACTATTTTCTCCTCCTGCTGAAATTAAAAAAATGGTACATCAAATGATTACCGACTTTGGAAAAGATAAATATATCGTAAATCTAGGGCATGGAATTTTACCGAACATTCCTCTAGACAATGCCAAAGCATTTATTGATGCTGTAAAAGAATACCGAGTTTAAAAAATGACTTTTACAACAGAAACATTTATACTTGAAGCGCTCAAACCCAAGGACGCTTCAAGTTTAAGTGCTTTAATGATTTTAAATGGAAAGAAATTTCAAAAGTATTTGCCCAGAACCTTAGAGCAAAATCTATCTGAAAAAGATTCTAAAATCTATATATCCAATAAAAACAAAGCTTTAAAAAATCGAACGGAATTCACTCTTGCCGTTAAGGATAAAGAAACAAATGCCGTAGCTGGTTTGATTATTTTAAAAAACATAGACTATCAGTTAAAACAAGGTGAATTTGCTTACTGCATTGGAGCCTCATTTTCTGGTAAAGGTTGGATTACCCAAAGCATTAAAGCGACATCTAAATTTGCTCAAAATAAATTAGGCTTAAAAACATTGCAAATCATTATTCATAAAACAAATTCAAGAAGTATCAATGTTGCCGAGCGTTGCGGATTTACTTGGACCAAGACTTTGGAAAAAGAATATGTTTCAGGAAAATCCAATTTGGATATGGAACTTTATGAATTGCATTATTAAATAACCTGTAGGTTCTTTGAGATCATTCAGGTTTATTCAATTATACCAAAATGAAAGATAAATTTTATCAATACATACAAGACTTACAAGATAGCATAACTTCAAAGCTCGAAGCTGTAGATGGCAAGGCTAAATTTCAAGAAGACCTTTGGGAACGCCCTGAAGGCGGTGGAGGAAGAACTCGTGTTATAGAAAATGGAAACGTTTTCGAAAAAGGCGGCGTCAATATTTCTGCAGTCCATGGAGAACTTCCTGAAACCATGCGTCAACATTTTGGTGTTAAAGATGCCAATTTCTTTGCCTGTGGCTTAAGCTTAGTTTTACATCCTACAAACCCAATGGTTCCTACAGTTCATGCCAATTGGCGTTATTTTGAAATGTACGATCCAGATGGAAATATTGTGGATAGCTGGTTTGGTGGCGGACAAGATTTAACTCCTTATTATTTATTTGAAGAGGATGCCAAATATTTCCATCAAATCTGTAAAACAGCCTGCGACAAGCATCATCATGAATTTTACCCAACTTACAAAAAGCGTTGCGACGAATATTTTTATAATTCGCACAGAAATGAAGGCCGTGGAATAGGTGGTTTGTTTTTCGACTATTGTAAAGCTACAGAAGCTATGTCCATGGAAAACTGGTATCGTTTTGTAACAGAAGTAGGCGATAGTTTTCTGGAAGCTTATGTGCCTATTGTTGAAAAACGAAAAAAACTATCCTATTCATCAGAGCAACGTACTTGGCAAGAAATCCGTCGTGGACGTTATGTAGAATTCAATTTGGTTCATGACAAAGGAACTCTTTTCGGACTTAAAACAAACGGAAGAATTGAAAGCATTTTAATGAGCCTGCCTCCACATGTGCAATGGGTCTATGATCATCATCCAGAAAAAGGAAGTGAAGAAGAAAAATTAATCAACGTATTACAAAACCCTATAGATTGGGTGTCATATGAATTGTTACTGCGGAAATAACAAAACCTATAAAGAGTGCTGTGAAATCTTTCATTTAAATAAAGGAAAAACAGAAACAGTAGAACAACTTATGCGCTCTAGATATAGCGCATTTGTACTAGCTAATGGTGAATATTTAATGCAAACCCATCACCGTTCTACCAGACCAACTTCAGGGAAAAAAGCGATAGTAAAATGGGCAAAATCTGTAGCATGGATAAAACTAGAAGTATTAGAAACAACTCAAGGTTTAGAGAACGACAAAGAAGGAACAGTAACGTTTAACGCTTATTTTTATGAAAACGGAAAGATTGAGGTTATTCATGAAAAATCGGCTTTTATAAAAGAAAATGAAACATGGTATTACTTAGGTTATGCCAAAAATCAATAAAATATGTATCCAATAAAAAGAAATAGAAGATTAAGAACAAACGAAGCTATTAGAAGCTTAGTTCGAGAAACCATTATCTCTCCAAACGATTTTTTAGTTCCACTTTTTGTGGTTGAAGGAAAAGGAGTAAAAGAAGAAATTGCTTCCATGCCTAATTACTATCGTTACAGCTTGGACTTGCTTGAAAAAGAAGTTAAAGAGCTTTGGAAACTTGGATTAAAATCGGTGTTGCTTTTTGTAAAAGTTCCCGATAATTTAAAAGATAATGCCGGAAAAGAAGCTATAAACCCAAAAGGTTTGATGCAACGCGCTATTAAAACTGTTAAAAATGCCTGTCCGGATATGTTAGTTATGACAGATGTTGCCATGGATCCATATTCCATGTACGGTCATGATGGAATTATAGCAAATGGCATGATTTTAAATGATGAAAGTGTCGATATACTAACAGAAATGAGTCTGTCTCATGCTCGTGCAGGAGCCGATTTTGTAGCACCAAGCGATATGATGGATGGTAGAATACTAAGCATTCGTGAGGCTTTTGAAGACGAAGGATTTTTAAACACAGGAATCATGAGTTATTCGGCAAAATATGCTTCAGCGTTTTATGGACCTTTTCGCGATGCCTTGGATTCAGCTCCAGTAGATTTAAAAAACATTCCAAAAGATAAAAAAACCTATCAAATGGATTTTGCCAATCGCTTTGAAGCCCTTAGGGAAACCGAAATGGATATCGATGAAGGTGCAGATATCGTAATGATAAAACCAGGATTATGTTACTTGGATATTGTTCGAGACATTAAAAACGAAGTGGATGTACCTGTTGCCGTTTATCAAGTTTCTGGAGAATACGCCATGCTTAAAGCAGCAGCCCAAAAAGGATGGTTAGACCACGACGCCGTTATGATGGAACAAATTACAGCCATGAAGCGCGCTGGAGCAGATATTATTGCTAGTTATTTTGCAAAAGACGTGGTGAAGTTATTGAACAAATAAAAAGAATTCAACAATCATAAAAAAATAGAAGACCTCATGCCCTTAAAAGCTTTGAGGTCTTTTACTTTTATGGTGTTTAATAAATAATCAAAATCCAAAACACATTTAAAAACCCCAAAGTTGCTTTTAACTTTTGAAAATTATACAGGAATAGAAACCATAAATTTGGCTCCTAGACCTTGACCATCACTAAAAGCTTGTATGGCACCTCCATGTTTTTCTACAATTTTTCTGGTTAGATACAGTCCCAATCCCGTAGTTGGCTCCCCGTCCGTCCCTAAATGGCCTGGTACAAATTTACTGAACAGGTTGTCTTTGGTTCGTTCATTAAAACCTACCCCGTTATCTTTAACAATAATTTCTATCCTACCATTATTTGAATTTCCTGATATATGAATTTCACCATGCTTTTCAGAAAACTTAATGGCATTATTCAATAGGTTTTCAAAAACCTGTTTTATACCTAGTGCATGTCCATTTAGCTTCACATCTACTGGAATTTTATTAAGCACCGATAATTGTTTAACTTCAATACGTTTCTCGTTATCCTTTATAATCTCTTGAATAATTTCTGAAATAGATAAAATCTCGAAATTCTTAAGACCTACTTCTATATGTTTAGTCTTTAAAATTTTCAACATTCCTTCTAAAAAATTAAACTGCTTATTGGTAATCTCAGTCAATAATTCTAAATTTTCTTCTCGTTCTTTCGGATCATCACCATCTTCGTTTAAAAACTTAATTACCTCAAGAGATTGTAGGACTGGCGTTCTTAAATCGTGTGAAATAAGTTCAATAATATCTTGTTTTTCCTGGTCCACTTCATCTAAACATTCTATCGTATATTGAATATTTCTCAACATTTCACCAACCTCATCCGAATAAGTAATTGGCAAATTTGGAACTGTATTGTGTTCCACATATTCTTTCAATGCAGATTTCCCTTTAATTATTGGAATTAAAAGAGCATTTAGAACTCTTAAAGTCAATGCTGTGGCAGCTAATGTTAATCCTAAAGTAATTAGAATAAAGGTTGTAGTTGAAATTGAGGTAGCGAATAACGCATAGAATATTATCCCCAATAAGGGTATATGAATGCCCAAAAAAGCTACAAAGAGGAATTTATAAGAGTATTTTTTTAAAAATGATATTTGAGATAGGAAATGATACGTTTTCATATTTATTTAATTTGAGGACGATTTGATCAAATAGCCAACATTTGATTTCTTCAATTTAAGTCCGAAAAAACATTTTTAATAAGTTATTATTAAGCTATTCCTTTTGGTTTAAATTTACTTAAAATTCCAGCAAATGGAGCGCGATTTTGAAGTTTACTATTTATTCTTTTGTCACAAGATACTACAAACCAAGATGCAATTTTGACTTAAATGAAATTTATGTTGCTTATAATTTTATTAAGTAGTTTCCACATTTTAAATATATTATAGAAACTCAAGTTTGCTAAAATTCCTTTCCCGACATATAGTCACACTCCCATAATATTCTTAAATTAGCAAGAAACAAAATACTCATTAATGAGCACACTAATTCTTTGGGCCACTATATCAATTTTCATTTCATTTTTATGCTCCATTTTGGAAGCCGTATTGCTAAGCGTTACTCCAACCTTTATTAGTGTTAAAAAACAAGAAGGAAAAGACTATGCTTATAAGCTAGAAGCGCTTAAGGACGATGTCGATGAGCCCTTAATAGCCATTCTTACCCTTAACACCATTGCACATACTTTAGGCGCCATGATGGTTGGTATTGAAGCGGAAAAATTACCTTTTAAAATAGAAGTCTTTGGAATAAATACCGTTGGAATTGTTTCGGCCATCATGACTTTACTTATATTGATAATATCAGAAATTATCCCAAAAACTATTGGTGCTTCCTATTGGAAATCTTTAGTAGGCTTTACTGCACCAGCACTTAATATTTTAATTTTCCCTCTAAAATACACAGGAATTTTATGGCTTTTAAGACTTACAACCAAGCTTATTGGCGGCAATGGACATAGAAGTATTTTAAGTCGTGAAGATTTTCATGCCATGACAAACATTGCAGAAGAAGAAGGTGTTTTTCTAGAATCTGAAAGTAAGGTTATAAAAAACATGTTAACCCTTAAAGAAGTGTTAGCCAAAGATGTTATGACCCCGCGAACTGTAATGAGTATTGAAAATGAAAACCAAAGTATTGAAACCTTTTTTAGAAATAATGCCAATATAAAATTCTCTAGAATTCCGGTTTATACCGATAACCCAGATAATATTACAGGGCTGGTTTTAAAAGACGAAGTGTTTAAGGAAATGGCTTTTGGTAATGGACATAAATTACTTACGGAAATTAAAAGAAATATCATTATTATTAATAGAAGCATGCCTATTCCCCGCTTATTCGAGCAGTTGATTGAAAGCAAAAACCACATGGCTCTAATTGTTGATGAATACGGTTCTGTAAGTGGTTTAGTAACCATGGAAGATGTTATTGAAACTCTTTTGGGTTTAGAAATCATGGACGAAAGTGATGATGTTCCAGACTTACAACTTTTAGCCAGACGTAGTTGGGAAGCAAGAGCCAAGCGGCTTGGATTAATAGACGTTATTAAACCCGAAGATTAATGGAAGACTGCATTATAAAAACGCCTCTAGGCTTCACCAAAATAACTGGAGATGAAAATGGAATTTCATCCATTATCATATTAAATTCCGACGAAAAAACTACGGATGTCATTCCCATAGAATTAGAAGACTGCGTGCAACAACTTCAAGAATATTTTGAAGGCACACGCACCCATTTCGATATTCAATTAAATCCAGAAGGAACCACTTTTCAAAAGAAGGTATGGGAAGAGTTGAAAACCATTCCCTACGGAAAAACCTGGTCTTATCTAGAACTTTCAAGACAACTTGGTGATGTTAAAGCCATTCGAGCCGTAGCAAATGCCAATGGTAAAAACCCTCTATGGATTGTTGTTCCTTGTCATCGTGTTATAGGAAGCGATGGAAGTTTAACAGGTTACGCTGGAGGGTTGCATCGAAAAAAATGGTTGCTGGAACACGAAAGCCCGTATAAACAACAAAGTTTGTTTTAAGTCTGAAATTTCCAACAGCGCATATTCCATAAAAATATTCTATCTTTAGTTTTAAAATCAAGACGCATCGCAGCACGCTGCTATCAAATCTACAAACCACAATACATCTCAATAAATGAAATACCTCAAATTTCTAATATCTTTAGTGTTACTAATCGGGATTTTTTTCGTCTTAAACACCAAATTTGAAGCTGTTCCGGCATTAGGCGAATTTCTAAATCCAGCACAAGGGATTTGGCAAAATGAAAAAACGGAAGCTACCATTGGGAATGTTCAAATGGACGGACTTTCAGCCAAAGTTACCATTCATTATGACGAAGAACTAGTGCCACACATTTTCGCACAAAATGACAGCGATTTATATAGAGCTCAAGGGTACATTACAGCTAAGCATCGACTTTGGCAAATGGATTTTCAAACCTTTGCCGCTTCTGGAAGACTTTCAGAAATTATAGGAGAAAAAGCATTGGATTACGACAGAGCCCAACGCAGAAAGGGCATGGGTTTTGGCGCAGAAAATGCCATTAAAAAAATGGAAGCAGACGATCCAGAGATTTTAGAATTCCTTAAAGCTTATAGTGATGGTGTAAACAGCTACATTCAATCTTTACATCCAAAAAATTATCCGATTGAGTACAAGTTATTAGGTTATAAACCTGAATTATGGTCTGTAGATAAAACAGCCTATTTGCTCATGTATATGACGGATATGTTATGTGGCCGACAACACGATCTAGAATACACCAATGCTTTAAGATTATTAGGAGAAGAAAGATTCGATGTTTTATATCCCGATTTTTTTGATGTGAACGATCCCATTATTCCAAAAGATACAGACTGGAGTTACATAGATACGGCCATCACTAAAACGCCATTAAGCGAATTACCATTGGATGCCATTTCGGAAACCATGGAAAAACCTCATGCTAATAACGGAAGTAATAATTGGGCTATTTCAGGTGAAAAATCTTATTCAGGAAATGCTATTCTTGCCAACGACCCACATTTAGGACTCAACTTGCCTTCCATTTGGTTTGTAATGCAATTGGCTACTCCAGAACACAACTCTTACGGAGCCACGCTTCCTGGTGCTATGGGTGTGGTTTCGGGTTTTAATACGGATATTGCTTGGGGAGAAACTAATGCCACAAGAGATGTTATGGATTGGTATAAAATTGAATTTAAAGATGAAAGCCGATCGCAATACAAATATAATAACGTCTGGAAAGATGCTACTTTAAGAGTTGAAGAAATTAAAATTCGAGGGAAAGAAACCTATTTAGACTCTGTAGTTTACACCCACCATGGACCTGTAAGTTACGATCATACTTTTAAAGGAAATGGCCAAAAAGAAGGCTATGCCATGAAATGGATTGGACATATTGGCGGCAATAATCAAAGAACATTAATTGATTTAAACTCATCTAAAAATTACGACGATTATTTGGCAGCTCTTCAACACTGGGTAGCTCCTGCACAAAATTTCGCTTTTGCTTCTACTTCTGGAGATATTGCCATTTGGATTCAAGGATTATTTCCAAATAAATGGCAAGGGCAAGGTAAATTCTTAATGGATGGCAGCAATCCAGATAACGACTGGCAAAGTTTTATTCCTAAGGAATACAATGCGTTTTCAAAAAATCCAGAACGTGGTTTTGTCAGTTCTGCCAATCAGCATCCTGTAGATGAATCGTATCCGTTTTATGTATTTAACGATGGCTATGAAACTTATAGAAACAGAGTGATTAACGATTTCTTTAACTCTAAAGAAAAATTCAATATTCAAGATTTTAAAGATCTTCTAAACAACAATTACAATTTAAAAGCTTCCGAATTATTGCCATACATGCTTGAACACATGGATGTTTCCAATTTAAATAAAGAAGAGCAAGGCGTTTTAAAACTTATTAAAGCTTGGGATTATAATAGTGATATTGACAAAACAGCGCCAAGTGTTTGGGATTTATGGTGGAAGAAATTATACCCTTTAACTTGGGATGAATTTGAAAATGAAAACATAGCCTATATGATGCCTTTTGTTTACCAAACCATTTATATGCTTAAAAATCATCCAGAAGACGACTTTATGGATATTGTTGCAACACCGGAAAAAGAAACAGCTAAAGATCTGTTTTTAATCACTTTTAAAGAAACCGTCCAAGAACTTAACGCATGGAAAGAAATTCATGGCGATTATAATTGGCAAGCCTATAAAGGCACTTATGTTGGCCATTTATTACAAGGTTTACCAGCTTTTTCAAGGTTCAATTTACCTATTGGTGGTGATAGAAATACAGTAAATGCAGCCGATACCAACCATGGCCCTTCTTGGAGAATGATTGTAGAAATGACCTCGCCTCCAACAGCTCTAGGTATTTATCCAGGTGGACAATCTGGAAATCCAGGAAGTAAATATTATGATAATTTTATAGACCGTTGGGCTGTTGGCGAATATTTTGAAGCCCTTTTTATTCAAGATCAAAATAATACAGAAGGTGTTATTTCAACACAAACTTTAACTCCATAATCATGACAAAAAATATTATCAATTTTATAGCAACTATTCTTGTTGCACTTATTCTATCTCAATTTTTACCTTGGTGGTCTATTATGGTAGCAGCTTTCGCAACAAGTATGTTTTTTAGTTTGAAACAGGCTTCGGTTTTTGTGATTCCTTTTTTGGCCATTACTGTTTTTTGGATGGGATATTCGTTTTGGTTAAGCAATGCCAACGATTTTATTCTAGCTAAAAAGATGGCCGTATTATTACCTTTAAACGGAAATGCCTATCTTTTAATTCTAGTTACCGGAATTATTGGAGGCCTTGCTGCAGGAATTGCTGGAATATTTGGAAAACAATGTGTAACTTTATTATCTAAGTCTTAAATTTTAGGAGATGATTGACAAACTAAATCTCGAAAACATCCTCTTTCTGGACATTGAAACCGTTCCGGAAAATCAGCATTTTACCGATTTAGATAAAACCAAACAGGAACTTTGGGAGCATAAAACCCAATACCAAAGAAAAGACGAATTTACAGCTGAAGAATTCTACGATAGAGCAGGAATTTGGGCAGAGTTTGGAAAAATAGTCTGTATTTCTGTCGGATATTTTAAAAATCAAGGAGATGTTAGAGCCTTTAGAGTGACTTCCTTTTATGGGGAAGAAACCAAGATTCTAAAAGATTTTAAAAACCTGCTTGTTTCACATTTTAGTCAGACCAAACATTTGTTATGTGCTCATAATGGTAAGGAATTCGATTTTCCATATATAGCCAGAAGGATGATTATCCATAACATAGAATTACCATATAAACTGAATCTCTTCGGAAAAAAACCTTGGGAAGTTCCTCATCTCGACACCTTAGAATTATGGAAATTTGGCGATTACAAACATTATACGTCTTTAAAATTACTGACCAATATTTTAGGCATTCCTTCGCCAAAAGACGATATAGATGGTAGTGAAGTTTACAGAGTGTATTATGAAGAAAACCAAATAGACAGAATTATTGTTTATTGCGAAAAAGACACCATTGCAGTGGCTCAAATTTTCTTAAGACTTCGAGGTGATGAGTTACTTCAGGAGAATGAGATTGTTCATATATAATAAGTAATTTAGAGACGTGTCACTAATTTATATTCCTACCACAAAATCCTTTTTAAGAAACAACTGCTAAAATTAGTTAGAATTTTGAAAGGCTATTAAAATATGGTACTTTAGTAAATAGTAAGATTGCTAAAAAAGAAACATAAAATGAAAACGGTAAATAACCTAAGAAACGAATTAATAGACAAAATTATGTCCATTAAAAACAAGGATTTTTTAGAAGCACTTAGTACACTAATTTCATCAAGTACCTCTGATTCAGAAATTATTGAACTAACGAAAGAACAGAAAACCATGTTAGAAATGAGTGAAGAAGACATTAAAGCCGGAAAATTGATTTCTCAAGAAGCCATGGATAAACGAAATCTAGAATGGCTCAACGCAATGTAGTTTGGACTAAAACAGCAGATCTTCAATTCGTTGGGGTTTTGGAATATTGGGCAAAACGAAATAAATCTAATGCTTATTCGAAGAAACTTATGAGATTGGTTTCTGATAAAACCAAGCAAATTTCCAAAAAACCCTTTATTAACAAATCGACTGATTTCAATGATATAAAAGTGACTTCTTTAGGTCACTTTAACATATATTATAAAGTAACCAATACGCAAATAATAATTTCCGCATTTTGGGACAATAGACAAGATCCGAAAAAACTTTTGGTTATTTTACAACATAAAAGTCCATAGATAGAAGTACTACTTATTGCGAAAAAGACACCATTGCAGTGGCTCAAATTTTCTTAAGACTTCGAGGTGAAGAGTTACTTCAGGAGAATGAGATTGTTCATATATAACCATTCAGTTTTTTTATACCTTAAATAATAGCTGTAACATTCTTAACAAGGAATAATCTGTATAGTTAAAACAAACCATGAGCAAATCCATATTCATTACTAGTTTAATCCTGATAATAACTATTTTCTCTTGCAAAGAAAAAAGAACAATTAAAACTGAGAACCCCTCTAGTTTTGAGCAAAACAAAATAATTTTTAAGGTAGACGAGCGTACCGAATTTTTTAGAACAATTTTTAATCTTGCTGTTCAAGACGATTTACCTCCAGATTTAGCTCCTTGTAAAACAGCCTATTTAAACAGAATAAACACCTATTTCGAGCCTTATAAAAGTCATCCGTTAATTCAGTACATATATGATCACGAAACTATGGGAATTGATTTTCCAACTATAGGTTTCATGTATGATACTTTAGAAAACTTTAAAATGGATCCTATTTATTCAAAAGAATTTCCAACTTATGGCGTTTCAAAAGAAGAAATGGATTCAATAAGACCACTTCTTATCGATTTTTATCATAAAACGGATTTCAAATCCTTTTACACAGACAATCAAGAGTTTTATGAAAAAGCCGTTGAAAAGGTCCAAATACAATTAGATAAAGAACAACTTTTTAACACCATTACAACCTTTTATCAATCTGAAGAAAAGGGAATGGAACTCATTGTTATTGTTGAGCTTACCAACAATGCAAACAACAAAGCCGTAACATATTACGACAAATACAATCCGAAGAAAAGAGCGGTTATTGTTGCAAATATTTGCGAGGATCCAAAAGAACCAACCATACAAAATACTATTTTAGAACTGGACAACAATCTTAGAACAAGAATATATCACGAAGCCTCTCATCTTTTTACAGATAAACTACTACATAAATATATTGGCGAACTCACTCAATATACCTCAATTTGTGAAGATTGTAGCGACATAGAAATTAAAGACAAAATAGATCATCTTATTGTATATCCTTTACAAGAATTAATTTCATACAGAAAATTCGGGAAAATTGATGGTCATGATTTTTATGTGAATACCTGTCAGGATGTGAGAAAAGATATTTACATCAAACTAAGTGAATATGATCCTAAAAATGGAATTCCATTCGAAAAGACTTATAAAGAGTGTATCGATCTTATTCAGTTATCTGCTTCTATAAAGTAGTGTAGTTTAACATAGAGTCCAACTAACAAAGTTTTTTTTTATTTCACCCAAATAATAAAATAAAAAAGTCCAGAGCTTTCACTCTGGACTTCTTGTTTCAATAGATTAATTACAACTATTGTTTAATAAATTTCTTAGTCATAATTTCTTCACCATCATTTACTTCTATAAAGTACATGCCGGTTTTTAAGCTGCTCACGTTTATTTCCTTAATGGAGTTTCCGGTAAGCACAACCTGACCAACCATATTAATAATTCTGAAAGTTCCTGAAGTGTTTCCTGGCAATTTCACATTCAATACAGATCCTTTAACAGGATTTGGATATAATAAGAAATCTTCTTCAGAAGCAAAACCATCAGCTGTATCTAGAGTTCTAATGGCTTCAATAGAATTTCCTAATCCTCTAGTACCCGTTCCAATACCTCTAATAGTAACCTGATCTATATAAATATAATCGCTGTTATTGCTGGCGTCACACTGGAATCTAAATTGAGAGTTGCTTGCAAAATTATATTTTGAAGCATCTAACGTAACGGTTGCTGTATAGAAAGTGTTATTATTGAAATTAACACCACTTGCATAACTTGCAACTGTAGTCCAACTAGAACCATTATAGAAACGCAACCAGAAATCCTCATTAGTTTCCATACTGTATGCGTAGAAATAAAACTTTACTTCCACTTGGTTGTATGCTGACAAATTAAAGGATGGTGACGTCATTGCCGAAGCCGTTCCAGAATTATCTCTTAACTCAATGGAGTAATTTCCTTCGTAAGAACGAGATCCCGAATAACGCGCGCAATCGCTTCCACCATCAGACCATCCATCCCAGCCAGACTCGAAATAACCCTCATGAAGTAAATCTGTCCCTCCTGTTGAGCAAGGTGCACATGAAGAACCTCCACAATCGATTCCTGTTTCATCTCCATTTTGAATGCCATCTGTACAAGTTGGTACTGGAGCACTTCCTACGCAGAAATTAGTCGCTGCCGAAGCTCCAAACGAACTTCCTGAAACCAATACTCCAGTTGAACCAGTTACAGAATAGTTTCCATTACCATAAGAACAGCAAATGCCATCTCCATAAGTATCGGTTATTGTAAAGGTATAGCATCCATCGGCCAAACATAATGTTTCTGATATAGTAGAACCACCAGATTGAGATCCATAAGTTCCACCTGAAGCTACTGTTGTTCCATTTGCGTTTTTAAGTGACCAAGCAGTTTCTGCTGGATAATTATCGAATTTAATGGAAAGAATTACTTCATTGCCTGTGCAAGATGTCTGACAAGGTGCACAAGAAGATCCACCACAGTCAACTCCTGTTTCATCACCGTTTTGAACGCCATCTGAACACGTAGGAGTAGTTCCTCCACCATTGCATTTTGTTGAAGCTCCAAGGCTAGCTCTAGAACCTCCAGGAAGTAAAATGGCTCGCATTCTGTTTTTTTGTCCTACGGTATATAAATTCATACAGGCATCATCGCTATAATCCATATAATTTTGAACCATATCTGTAGTTCCACAAGACACATGTCCTGTGGCACAACCGTAATTTGCAGCATCAGATGTTGGTGTGTCGCTTACAAAATCGTCAACAGAGCATCCACCATCTCCCCAAATATGACGAAGGTTTAAAAAGTGACCTACTTCATGGGTTGTTGTTCTTCCTAAATTGAAAGGTGAAGCTAAATAAAATCCTGAACCGCCATTTTTACTTCCAAAATAATTTGGACCAATAACAACGCCATCAGTAGCAGCACTTCCTCCTGGAAATTGAGCATAGCCAAGAATTCCACCTCCAATATTACAAACCCACATGTTTAAATATTGAGAAGCATCCCAAGGATTTACACCGCCTTGCGAGGATTTTTTCATAGCATCATTGGTTCCCCAAGATGTTTTTGTAGAAGATTTTCTAGTAATTCCATTGGTTGGATTTCCGTTAGGATCTACGCTTGCCATACAAAATTGAATTTGCGTATCTGCAGCCTGAGACCAAGTGTTATTTGCATCCGAATTCATTCTTCTGAAATCGTCATTCAATACTTGAATTTGCGACAAGATTTGAGCGTCGCTGATATTCTCGTTCGAATTACTGTAAATAACGTGTACAACCACAGGAATTGTTATGATAGAACCTTCTATTCTGTTCTGTTCCATGTTTTGAACTACGTTCTGTGTGTAAGACTCAATTTGAGCCATTTTTTGTGCAAGACCTGGGTCCTGTTGCAGCCGGTATTCTAGGTTTTCCATGGAAGCACAATTTCGCTCTTGGGCGAAACTATTTCCAATTAGCAGAAAACCCATTATTAGTAAAGTAATAGTGTTTTTCATGAGAATTATTGAATTTGTTGGATTAATTATTATTAAAATCTCATGAATGTAGATATTTTTTACGAATATGAAAATATATTTTTTTGTTTTTCGATTAAATACATTCATTATTGAATATAATTACGGGAAAACCGTAATTAAAAAATACAAAATAGCTACATTTACCTATGCCAAATACTTATTTACTTCGCGTAGAGAACCTATCTATTTCTTTCTTGTCTAATAAGATAGAGAAAGAAATAATCCGCGATATTTCCTTTCATCTAAATACCAATGAAATCCTCGGTATTGTTGGGGAGTCTGGCTCTGGAAAATCGGTGTCATCTCTTGCTATACTTGGTTTACTTCCAAAAAATATTTCAAAAATTACTCATGGAAGTATTTTGTTTGAAGATGTAGATTTAACCCAAGTAGCTACTAAAGAATTTCAGAAGATAAGAGGGAACGAAATTGCCATGATTTTTCAAGAACCTATGAGTTCTTTAAACCCGTCCATGACTTGTGGAAAACAAGTTCAAGAAATTTTATTACAGCATACAAAATGCTCTAAAAAAGAGGCAAAAGCTGAAACTTTGGAACTTTTTAAAAAAGTAAAACTTCCAGATCCAAATCGGGTTTTTAATGCTTATCCTCACGAAATTTCTGGTGGACAAAAACAACGGGTTATGATTGCTATGGCTATTGCTTGCAAACCCAAAATACTAATCGCAGACGAGCCAACCACAGCTTTGGATGTCACCGTTCAAAAAGAGATTATTTTGCTCTTAAAACAGTTGCAAGCTGAAGAAGACATGAGTATTATCTTTATTTCGCACGATTTGTCTTTGGTTTCTGAAATTTCAGATCGGATTTTAGTTATGTATCAAGGAGAAATTGTGGAACAAGGTCCTGTGCAACAAATTTTTAAAGATCCTGAACATATATATACAAAAGCTTTAATCAATTCGAAACCTTCGTTGGATGTGAGATTGAAAAGACTTCCAACCATAAAGGATTTCATGAATGAAACAACAGATAGAACTCTTGTTTCAAGTGAAGACAGAAAAGCTTTTCACAAAAATATTTATTCAAAATCCCCTTTATTAGAAGTTGTTAATTTAGAAAAAACCTATATCTCAAAATCTGGATGGTTTTCAAAACCTGA
>NZ_DATGNO010000155.1:0-5397 GCF_035306705.1 Xanthomarina sp. | reverse complement strand
AAGAAATTAAGCATTTTAGTAGCTCTATTTCGCGGTTCTTTGATATTGAAAAGTTCAGGAGTATTGGCAATGTAATTTACCGTTACTTTTCCTTCGCGGAATGTTGGATCACTTAGAATGTTGTCTAAAAACGCCATATTGGTTTTTACACCACGCACTCTAAATTCTGCTAAAGCACGTCGCATTTTACGACAAGCTCCGTCCAAAGTTCTACTGTTGGCGGTAATTTTCGTCAGCATAGAATCAAAGAATGGAGAAACTGTCACCCCTTGGTAAACACTTCCTGCATCTAAACGAATGCCGAATCCACTTCCACTTCTGTAGGTGGTAATGGTTCCGTAGTCGGGTTTGAAATCATTTTTCGGATCTTCAGTTGTAATTCTACACTGAACAGCGAAACCATTGACTTTAATGGCCTCTTGATTGTAAATTTTTATTTGTTCATCTGCTAACTTATAGCCACCTGCAATAAATATTTGTGATTTTACAATATCAATTCCCGTTACCACTTCGGTTACCGTATGTTCCACTTGAATACGGGGATTTACCTCTATAAAATAAATGCTTTGGTCTTCATCCACTAAAAACTCTACCGTTCCAGCGTTGCTGTAATTCACCGCTTTACCGATAGCCAATGCATATTTATATAGATTTTCCTTTACTTCCTCAGCCAAATGAACAGAAGGAGCAAATTCAATTACCTTTTGGTAACGGCGTTGTACAGAACAATCGCGTTCGTACATGTGCACTAAGTTTCCGTGCTCATCACCAAGAATTTGAATTTCGATGTGTTTTGGATTTTGAACATATTTTTCAATAAATACGGTATCATCTCCAAACGCACTTTTCGCTTCTCGTTTTGATTCAGGATAAGCTTGTTTTAAATCCGCTTTGGTGTGAATAACACGCATTCCACGTCCACCACCACCAGAAGCTGCTTTTAGCATTACTGGATAACCAATGTTTTCCGCCTCTTCAATGGCAATTTCAACAGAAGTAAGGTCTTTTTTATTGCTTTCAATAATTGGAATTCCATTAGCAGTGGCTACTTTTTTCGCCATGACCTTATCTCCCAAAGATTTTAAAACAGAAACACTAGGTCCTATAAAAATGATTCCATTGTCTTCACATGCTTGAGCGAAAGCTGCATTTTCTGATAAAAATCCATATCCAGGGTGAATCGCATCGATATTATTTTCTTTAGCTACTTGGATAATTTTGTCAATATCGAGGTAGGGTTTAATTGGATCATCATCTTCCCCGATTTGATAAGCTTCATCCGCTTTGTAACGGTGCAAAGAATAACGGTCTTCAAAGGTGTAAATTCCTACGGTTCTTAATCCAATTTCTGTGCATGAACGAAATATTCGAATTGCGATTTCTCCTCTATTGGCAACAAGTACTTTTTTTATTTTCATCTAATGGATTTTTTATGATTTTGGTGTTTTATTAGACCAACAGGGTTAATATCTTGATTTTTAGCAGAAATGAAACCGAAATAGGTGTTTTTTTAGAATTTTTATCAAATGTAAAAACTTAGACTTAGCCAATCGCTTTCAATTCTTCGACTTTATCATTGTTAAGTATTTCCCCCTTGCTTAAATTGCCATTAACGATTTCATAGATGTACGGCGTACTATGAAAAACATTGTATTCTTCAAAAATTTGTTCGTTAAACAAACGATTTTCAAATCCTTTGGGAACGAACGAAGAATCATTTGAAATGATCACAATTTTTTCTGCAATAGGCGCTAACTCTGTAATACTTCTTAAAACAGTCTCCTTTGTGCAAGAGGCTGTTTTACCCTGTTGTTTCTTTGTGTAAACGATGGCGTATTTAAAATGATTTAAGTTGACTTCTTCTTTTTGAATTAAAAGCTTGATATTTTTCATATATTTTTCTTGACTGTTTACCTAATTAGTAGGTGTTACAAGATACAAATAATAGTTTTTATTAAAACAGCAGGTTTTAATTTACTACCTTTTGCTCCTCAATATCGATTAACAAATAACAACATGAGCATCAATTGGATTTTACTGATTATTGGAGGTTTATTTGAAACTGGTTTTGCCATCAGCCTTGGAAAAGCGCAGCAATCTTCGGGTAAAGAATTGTGGATGTGGCTGATTACCTTTGCGATTTGCGTGAGCATAAGTATGTATTTACTGTTTAAAGCAATGGGAGGTGAGCAGGCAATTCCTGTGGGAACAGCTTATGCCGTTTGGGGTGCAATTGGTGCAATTGGAACCGTTATAGGAGGAATACTTCTGTTTAAAGAACCGCTTACTTTCTGGCGAATGTTTTTCCTAATGACCTTAATTATTTCTATTGTAGGATTGCAGATTGTGAGTAGTAAAGCGTGACTTCGAGTACTTTATAAAGATGACTGAGGCTCTCGAAGTCCCTTTATAAAGCTCTCGTTTTAATTAATAACCAACAGCGGCATATTTCTATTTCGAATCAATAAATCATTGGTTACACTTCCGATAAATAAAGAAGCAATTTTACTTGTACCCCTTGCAGAAACGACAATGATGTCAAAATCTTCTTTTTCTGCATGTAGTTCAATGGCTTCAACGACCGACAAATCTTTTCTATCGATGGATTTGAAAGGAATTTCTTCAGGAAGTTTATACCTTTTTTTGAACTGTTGTACCTTTTCTTTTAAGTTCTTTTTCGTTCTATCAATTGCTTTTTCTGTATTGATATAAGGGAAGAAAAAAGAAGGGATATTGTATACGTGTAGGGCTTCTATTTCTCCTTGAGAACTTGCAATTAAGGTTTGTGTTTCAATGAAAGATTGTGCTGAATCAGAACTAAAATCTGTTGGGATAAGTACTTTTTTAAGCTGATGTCTTGTTTTCTCCGGCACCAACAATACATTCGCATCCATCATTCGCACAAGTTTTTGGTTCAACGCTCCGGTTCCTTGTAATTCGTTTTTGTTTCCAGTGAGTAGAATGTCTATTTTATATTCCTTAGACAAATGCGTGAGAATACTTTCTGTATAATCATCCGTGGTAAGTAAAACGGTATGCGGAATTGTCCCTGAATAGTTTTTTTCTATAGATCGTTGGAGTTCTTTGTCAATGATATTTTCAATTGAAATTCCTTCCTCTAAAAAACTGTCTTGTAAACTGTCTAGTTTATATTGTTTGATATTGTGAATGAAGTAGATATGTTCCATTCCCCAAACCTTACTAAGAAAGCTGACGTAATTCAGTAGAATGGCATCCATTTCCGATAAATCCATGGCCACCATAATTCTTAAGTCTGTTTTTAAATTTTTCTTTCTAGTCATTTTCTTCGGTTTTATCGTCTAATTTTTGCTCGTCAATCGGCTGGATCCCTTTTTTATCGCTTGGATTAATTTTCTCGAGATTTTTTTCCTCTCTGTCTTTATTCACCAATTGAAGAATATTCTTTCTATAATCTTCTCGTTCAATTATTTTCTCTTTCCGTTCGGCTTTGTTATAATCCTCTTTCATTCCAGAATATAAGGAGAAACACATGACGACCAGTAAAATAGCAAAGGGGAGACCTGAAATCGTAACGGCGGTTTGTAAGGCATTGAGTCCTCCACCATACATTAAAACTCCAGCCACTACTCCGGTTGAAGCCGCCCAAATTACCCTTTGGTATTTTGGTGTTTTTATTTTCCCACCAGAGGTGATACTGTCAATGACTAAAGCTCCAGAATCGGCAGATGTAATAATAAAACTACTGATGAGGATCAGGCCAAGCACTTTTAGTACCATTGAAAGTGGAAACTTATCAAAGAACACGTAAAGGGCAGTTGAAATATCGTCTCCTACAGCAGCAATCATCGCTGTATCTCCATTGATGATATCACGCATTGTAATTCCTCCAAATGCACTAAACCATAAGAAAGTAACCACAGAAGGTAGAATTAACACGCCCAGAATAAATTCTTTAACCGTTCTTCCTTTTGAAATTCTAGCGATAAATGTTCCCACAAAAGGTGACCATGAAATCCACCAACCCCAATACATTATGGTTCTGGTTTTTTGCCAATCGGTACCGCGTAAAGACTCTGTCCAAGTAGCCATATCAATAAAATTGACTAGATAACTTCCAATATTTTGAATGTATGCACTTAGAATATAAGTCGTAGGACCTAAAATCAGCACCAATAAAAAGATAGAAGAAGCAACGCGAATGTTCAATTTACTTAAAAACTGGACTCCTTTATTCAATCCTGTAAATGCAGATAATGTGGCGACAAGTGTAACAGCAAGAATAATAAGCATTTGATAAAACAGAGTACTTGGAATTCCAAATACATGGGTGAGGCCTGAGTTAATTTGACCAACACCAAAGCCTATAGTTGTTGCCAACCCAAAAAGAGTGGTGATTACTGCCATGATGTCAATTAAATCACCCATCCATCCGTAAATTCTATTTCCAAGAATAGGGTAGAAAGCTGAACGCAAGGTCAAAGGCATCTTTCTGTTGAATGTGAAATATGCCAATGACAATCCAACTACAGAATAAATAGCCCAACCATGAATTCCGTGGTGTTAGAAAGAGAAGTTGATGGCTTCTTGGGCAATATTTACAGGGTCTTCTCCTGCTAATCGGGGTGGGTTTAAAAAATCCCTTACTGGATCAGCAATACTAAAAAGGACCAAACCGTTTCCTACACCAGCGCTAAACAACATGGCGAACCATGCCCAACGGCTAAATTCCGGTTTAGCTTTCCGTCCTCCTATTCGTATAGATCCAAACTTACTAAAAGCCATGTAGAGACAAAAAACAATGAAGAGGTTCACCGCTAAAGTGTAAATCCATCCGCCATGTTCTGAAACGTAGGTTTGCGCTATCCCAAAATAGTAATCAGCTTGTTCTTTAAAAATAAGGGTAAACCCAACACTTAAAATAATGACTGCGATAGCAGAAAAGAACACCGTTTTATTAACGACCAGCCCGAGAAATTTTGAAGTATTATCTTTTCGAGTAACTTTTATCGACATCTGTTTTCTTTAGTTTTTTAAGCGGATAAAATAGAACAAATAGATATATTTAACAAGTTTTGAAGGAGATATAGTGTGTTTTCGCAAAATAAACGAAAAAGCTAAATTCAGCTTTTTCAATAGGAAAAACACTATAGTAGAGAACTGAATAGAGATGTTTTAAAAAAGAGTAAATCTGTGAAGAAGGCTTTATTATTCAAAATAAATGATTATTTTGCTTACTTAAATGTTCTTAACACAAAGAATTTGAAAACCTTACAGTATGCAAGACCTTTTTAACGAGTTAACGACTTATGAACAAACCTATTGGATAATAGCTATTGTTGGTTCTCTAATCTTCAGTGTACTGTTGGTAATGACTTTTATTGGAGGTGATATGGATAGTGATATGGCTTCTGATGG
>NZ_DATGNO010000154.1:0-44124 GCF_035306705.1 Xanthomarina sp. | reverse complement strand
GAACTATAAATACCATCGTTGTCCTGTGAGGCGTACTGTGACGATCCACAAGAAGCCAAGACAACAAACAAGCCAAAAACGGCTATCAACGGTGTTTTAGTTAAAAAGGATTTATTAATTTGCATATCTCTTGAATTTTATTGTTGAACATAACAAAAATAGTTAGTTTTGCGCAACTATTATATATATTTAACATAATCACAATATTTGTGCCAAAACCCTGAATATGAGTAAAAATCTTACAAGTAGAGCCGAAGACTATTCTAAGTGGTATAACGAACTTGTTGTAAAAGCAGATCTTGCTGAAAACTCGGCCGTTAGAGGTTGTATGGTTATTAAGCCTTATGGCTACGCCATTTGGGAAAAAATGCAAGCAGAGCTGGATAGAATGTTTAAGGAAACAGGACATCAAAATGCTTATTTCCCGATATTTATACCTAGAAGTTTGTTTGAAGCCGAAGAAAAAAATGCCGAAGGTTTTGCTAAAGAATGTGCTATTGTTACACACTATAGACTTCAAAGCGATCCAGATAATCCTGGGAAATTACGTGTAGATCCTGAAGCAAAATTAGAAGAAGAACTTATTGTTAGACCTACTAGTGAAGCCATTATTTGGAGCACTTATAAAGGTTGGATACAGTCTTATAGAGATTTGCCTTTGCTAATTAACCAATGGGCCAACGTGGTGCGTTGGGAAATGAGAACTCGTTTGTTTTTACGTACGGCCGAATTTTTATGGCAAGAAGGGCACACGGCACATGCCACCAAGAAGGAAGCTATCCAAGAAGCTGAATTAATGAATAATGTGTACGCAACTTTTGCTGAAAACTTTATGGCTATTCCAGTAGTTAAAGGCGTAAAAACCGAAAGCGAACGATTTGCGGGCGCTGTAGACACCTATTGTATTGAAGCCTTAATGCAAGATGGAAAAGCCTTGCAGGCTGGAACATCGCATTTTTTAGGACAAAATTTCGCTAAGGCATTCGATGTTAAGTTTACCTCTAAAGAAGGAAAACAAGAGTATGTTTGGGCAACGTCTTGGGGAGTTTCAACCCGATTGATGGGGGCTTTAATTATGACGCATAGTGATGATAAAGGCTTGGTGCTTCCTCCAAATCTAGCACCAAACCAAGTAGTTATAGTGCCTATTTATAAAACAGAAGAGCAGTTTGAAGAGATCTCCAAATTAGCAAAGCTGATGATTAGTGACTTAAGGGCCAGACATATTTCGGTAAAATACGACGACAGGACTACTTTAAGACCAGGAGCCAAGTTTGCGCAACACGAATTGCAAGGCGTGCCGGTGCGAATAGCTATTGGACCAAAGGATTTGGAAAACGGCACGGTAGAGCTGGCTAGAAGAGATACCTTAACCAAAGAGGTGATTGCTTTAGATAATTTAACATCTACGGTTGAAGCTTTAATGACAGAAATTCAAACTTCCTTATATAAGAAAGCATTGGATTTTAGAGATTCGCATATAACTCTGGTAGATACTTTTGAGGATTTTGAAAAGATTTTAGAAAGTAAAGGAGGGTTTATTTCAGCACATTGGGATGGAACCGAAGAAACCGAAACTAAAATCAAAGAATTAACCAAGGCAACCATTAGATGTATTCCTATGGACCAAGTCCATGAAAATGGCACTTGTGTGTATACTGGAAAGCCTTCAAAAGGGAGAGTTTTGTTTGCAAAAGCCTATTAATTCAAAATATTTTAAAAAAATATGGATTAGGTGTTGCAACATTTAAAAATAGTTGTATTTTTGCAGCCGCTTGAAAGATATAAAACAAGAATTGTTTTCTCTTGAAAGTTAACAATAGAAATATTGTTAGTTATTTTGAAATGATGTATTGCAGGTTTAAATATAATAATATATATTTGCACACTCAAAACAAAATGGCCCGTTCGTCTATCGGCTAGGACGCCAGGTTTTCATCCTGGTAAGAGGGGTTCGATTCCCCTACGGGCTACAATTTTTATTAAAGAAAGATAATACAATGGCAAATCATAAGTCAGCACTAAAGAGAATTAGAAGTAACGAGTCAAAACGTTTAACTAATAGATACAAGCATAGAACTACTCGTAGTGCTATTAAGAAATTACGTGAGATGGAATCTAAGGAAGAAGCACAAGCTGCTTTTCCAGACATTATGTCTATGATCGATAAGTTAGCTAAGAAGAATATTATTCATGCCAATAAAGCAGCGAATTTAAAATCTAAATTAACTAAGCACGTAGCTTCTTTATAAAAAAAGAATATCAAGATTTCTATATAGAAACCTTTCAATATTAATTGGAAGGTTTTTTTTGTTCCCTTTTTTAAAATACAAGTAAAAAGAAAAGCCTTGAATAAATCAAGGCTTTTCTTTTTGCAATATAAGTTAAGAGTTATTATCCGTTCATGGAAATTAAAAACTCTTCATTGTTTCTAGTCTTTTTAAATCGCTCGTTAATAAACTCCATAGCTTCTACAGGATTCATATCTGCAAGATACTTTCTCATCACCCACATTCTTTGAATGGTGTTGCTATCCAATAAAATATCGTCTCTACGAGTACTTGATGATGTTAAGTCGATAGCTGGGAAGATTCTACGATTAGAGATTTTTCTATCTAATTGTAACTCCATATTACCTGTTCCTTTAAATTCTTCAAAGATAACTTCATCCATTTTAGAACCTGTTTCGGTTAAGGCCGTAGCAATAATCGTTAAAGATCCACCATTCTCAATATTTCTGGCAGCACCAAAGAAACGTTTTGGTTTATGAAGTGCATTGGCATCTACACCACCACTTAATATTTTTCCTGAAGCAGGTTGAACAGTATTATAGGCTCTGGCCAAACGAGTAATCGAATCTAAAAGGATAACTACGTCATGCCCACATTCCACAAGTCTTTTTGCTTTTTCTAAAACAATATCTGCAATCTTAACATGTTCGTGCGCTTCTTTATCGAAAGTTGAGGCAATAACTTCACCACGTACATTACGTTGCATGTCGGTTACCTCTTCTGGACGTTCGTCTATTAATAAAATCATTTGGTACACTTCCGGATGGTTGGCCGCAATAGCATTGGCCACATCTTTAAGCAACATGGTTTTTCCTGTTTTTGGTTGAGAAACAATCATACCACGTTGCCCTTTTCCTATAGGTGAAAACAAATCCATGATTCGTGTGGAAATGGTACTTTGCTTACCAGCTAAATTGAATTTTTCTTGTGGAAAAAGCGGGGTTAAATGTTCAAAAGAAACTCTATCTCTAACAACATCTGGACTAAGTCCGTTAATTTTAATCACTTTTATTAAAGGGAAATATTTTTCCCCTTCTTTTGGAGGTCTTACGTTTCCTAAAACGGTATCGCCTTTCTTTAAGCCGAATAAACGGATTTGTGATTGTGAAACGTAAATGTCGTCTGGAGAAGATAGATAATTATAATCCGAAGAGCGTAAAAACCCATAACCATCTTGCATAACGTCTAAAACACCTTCACTTTCTATAATGGCATCAAACTCGTAATCTGGCTCTCTGTATCTGTTTCTAGTGTCTTTGTTTCCGTTGGAACCACTAGAGCTTTGATTTTTATTCGGGTTTTGATGTTTGTTATCTCTTTTAGGACGATTCTGATTGTCGCTTTTAGGATTGTTATTTTGATCCTCTTTATCACTATTACCTGTGTCCTTAGGTTCATTATCTGTATTATGAACAGGTTTTGAAGGTTTTGGTTGCTGAGGTTTTGGCTGTCTAGGCTTAGGTTGTTGCGGTTTTGCCTGTTGCGGTTTTGGTTGTTGAACTTCTGTCTTTGGAGCTTCTGTTTTTGGAGTTTCTGCTCTCGGTGACTCTGCTTTGGCATCTAAAGTTTCCTTTACAATTGGAGCAGGTGCGCTTTCTACTATATTAGTAGTTTGGGCAGGACGAGCAATACGTTCTCTTTGTTTTTTTTGTTGAGGAATTTCCTTTTTTGGTGCCTCCATAACAACTTCTTTTACTGCCTGGGGGTTGGCAGCTTGATGATCTAGTATTTGATATACCAAATCTAATTTTTTTAATGAACGATATTTAGACACGTTCAGTTTTTTAGCCATTTCCTGCAACTCAGGAAGCTTCATTTCTTTTAACTGTGAGATTTCAAACATTGATGTTGAATTGAATATTTGTATTAAATATTAAAATTGATTTTTTCTGAAAAAAATAGATTTTATTCTGAAGAATAACAACTTACAACTGTGGTAGTTGTACTTTGTTATTGCAATTATACAACTTTATTTTATTTAATTTAGTTAATTTATTAAAAAGAAACCATTATTTTTGCTGCTTTAAATAACAATTAAGAATGCTACAAAGAATTCAAACCATATATCTTTTACTTGCTGCTGGAGTTTCTGGTGGACTTATATTTGTGTTTGAATTATGGACAACACCTGAAAATGTACAAATTTTCGCAAAAGATGACCTTGCTGTTTTTGCACTGTTCATGTTGTCGGCTGTTTTGTCCGTTATTGCGATTTTTAGATTTAAACAAAGGAAATCTCAATTTATATTGGGACGACTAAACATCATATTAAATTTTTTTTTACTAGGGTTATTTTTGTATCGCTCTCTAAATGTATCTGGAGAAACGGAAGTTTCAGAGAAAGGTATTGGGATTTTTCTTCCTATTATTTCTATCGTGTTGTTGGCACTAGCCAATAAGGCCATTAAGAAGGATGAAGATCTTGTAAAATCTGTAGATCGTTTAAGATAAACCTAACATCTTAGTTGTATTAGTGCGTAAACCCAAGGTGAAGATCTTGGGTTTTTTTTTGAGTTGTTTTTAAAAACCTTTATCTACTTTCAAACTCAATAACCTCTAGGTCTTTTATATTACTACCATCAATTACAAAGCGCAGCATGGTTCTTACTTTATGAAAACCGTATTTTCCAACAGCTCCAGGATTCATGTGCAATAAATTTAATTTTTTATCTGGCATGACCTTTAGAATATGCGAATGACCACAGATAAACAAATCTGGCGGATTTTTTTTCAGGGCTTCCCTAATTCTTACATCATATCTATTAGGGTAACCTCCAATATGCGTGATCCAAACATCTACATTTTCACAAATAAACCGGTTGTTTTCTGGAAATTCGGCTCTAGCATCGTGTCCATCTATATTCCCGAAAACAGCTTTTAAAGGTTTTAGTTTTTTTATTTGATTGGTTACGTTTAAATCGCCAATATCACCAGCATGCCATACTTCATCTGCTTGTTTTACGTGTTTTAAAATAGCATCATCTATATAGCTGTGGGTATCAGAAAGGAGTAGGATTTTTTTCATATTATTTCCTATGAAACTGGTTCCGAAGCATCGGAATCAATTTTATATTTAACTTTTATTTGAAACTTCAAGAAAGATTTAAATTCTATCTTTGTTTTTTACAAAAATAGCATAATCCCTTGAGATATTTCTTAGAGCTTTCATACAACGGAAAAAATTATCACGGTTGGCAAAATCAGCCCAATGCCATTTCTGTACAAGAGGTTGTTGAAAAATCCTTGTCCACGCTTTTAAATCAATCTATAGCTATAGTTGGAGCAGGACGAACAGATGCTGGGGTACATGCCAAGCAGATGTTTGCGCATTTTGATACGGAAGTTTTTTTTGAAGTAATTGATTTAATTTATAAACTCAATTCATTTTTACCCAAAGATATTTCCGTTCAGGATATATTTGAAGTCAAACCAGATGTTCATGCCAGATTTCATGCGGTAAGTCGTGCTTATTTATATCGGATTGCTTTAAGTAAGGATGTTTTTACTTATGATGAATCTTATTATGTAAAGCCAGATTTGGATTTAAATAAGATGAAAGAGGCTACGAAATTACTATTGGGTCATAAAGATTTTCAATGCTTTTCGAAAAGCAATACAGATGTAAATACGTATAATTGTTATATTATGACGGCCGATTGGGAATTCGTGGAAAACGAGTTGCAGTTTCGTATAAAAGCAGATAGGTTTTTAAGAAATATGGTTCGGGCTATCGTTGGAACTTTAATAAATATAGGTTTAGGAAAACTGAAAGTTGAAGATATGCACAGCATTCTAGCTTCTAAAAATAGGAGTGAGGCTGGTTTTTCCGTTCCGGCGCATGGTTTGTATCTTACAGAGGTTGAATATCCAGAAACTATCAAATTAAAATAATAAAAAATTGACTCCTATTTTTGGGAAGTAAACATGAGCAAAATAGAATCCATACTTGAAATCACCTTGTTTAAAAAGCTTTTTAAGTTTATTAAGCCTTATAACCATGTGTTTGTTGGTGTGCTGGTTGCCGTTGTCCTATTGGCTATTTTTGGAGCTGTTAGACCTTATATTCTTCAACAGGCGATAGACCAGAACATTGTTACTAAAAAATTTGAAGGTTTTTTACCTTATATTTATATTATGGCAGGACTTTTATTAGCAGAAGTTGTTTGCCAATTACTTTTTATATACTATTCTGGATTTCTGGGTCAGAGTGTGGTTAAGGACATTCGTGTCAAATTATTTGACCACATGATCCGGTTTAGAATGAAATACTTCGACAACTCTTCCGTAGGAGTATTAATTACTAGAGCGGTTACGGACATGGAGCGTATTGCCGATGTTTTTGGTGAAGGATTCTTTATGATTTTTAGAGATTTACTTACCATGCTAGTCGTTTCTTTGGTGATGCTTTATATGAATTGGGAATTAAGCCTGATTGTATTTTTAATGTTGCCTTTGGTGTTATATGCCACCCGCTTGTTTCAAAAATATATGAAACGTGCGTTTGAAGAAGTAAGAACAGAAGTTTCTAATTTAAATTCCTTTGTACAAGAACGTATTACTGGAATGAAAATCCTTCAACTGTTTACAAGAGAAGCTACCGAATACAACAAATTTAAGGAAATAAATGAACGCCATAAAAAGGCTTGGTTAAAAACCGTTTGGTACAACTCCATTTTCTTTCCAATAGCCGAATTGTCCTCCTCAATTACCATTGGTCTTATTGCTTGGTATGGGGGTTTAAATGTGGTTATTGGACAAACAGCTTCACTAGGGGATTTAACGGCTTTTATTATGATGATTCCTATGTTGTTTAGACCTCTTCGTCAAATTGCCGATAAGTTTAATGCCCTGCAAATGGGAATGGTAGCTGCAAAAAGAGTGTTTAGAGTGCTTGAAACCACTTCGCAAATCGATGATCATGGTACTTTGGAGGTGACTTCATTTAAAGGAGATATTTCGTTTAAGGAGGTGTATTTTAGTTATGTAGAAGACGAGGAAGTTCTAAAAGGGGTTTCGTTTCAGGTGGAAGTTGGAGAAACAGTTGCTATTGTTGGAGCAACCGGAGCAGGGAAGTCGACCATAATTAATTTACTAAACAGGTTTTACGATATTAACAAAGGTGAAATCTGCATTGATAACATTAATATCAAAGACATTAAACTGGCTTCGTTAAGAACGCAGATTGCTGTTGTTTTACAAGATGTGTTTTTGTTTGCCGATACTATTTTAAATAATATCACCTTAAACAATCCTGCTATTAGGCAAGAAGATGTGGAACAAGCCGCAAAGGATATTGGAATTCACGATTTTATTATGAGCTTGCCAAATGGCTATCATTATAATGTAAAAGAACGTGGGGCCATGTTATCTTCAGGGCAACGTCAATTACTGTCGTTTTTAAGAGCTTATGTTACTAATCCAAGTATTTTGGTTTTAGATGAAGCTACGTCATCCGTCGATTCTTATTCTGAACAATTAATTCAAAATGCCACCTATAAAATAACCAAAGGAAGAACCTCCATAATTATTGCCCATAGACTGGCCACCATTAAAAAAGCAGACAAAATCATGGTTATGGATGCTGGAGAAATTGTGGAAGTAGGTACGCACAAAGAGCTACTTAAAAAAGAAAATGGTTATTATAGAAATCTATACGAAGTCCAATTTCTAAAAGAAGAAGTTGCCTAAATTTATTTAAACGCTCTTCTATTTTACACAGGTAATTTTAAAGGATAAAACCTTATCAGATTTTTGACTTCACTTTAAACCAGATCTTTTTTAATCAAGTCTACTAATTCTAGTGTGTCTTTAAACATAATAAATTTACCATCCTTAAAATAAGAAATCTGTCCAGTTTCTTCGCTTACAACAAGGGCTAAAGCATCGGTTTTTTCGGTAATTCCAACCGCAGCTCTATGTCTTAAACCAAAACGTTGTGGCAAGCTTTTATCGTTGCTTATTGGCAGAATTACACGTGTGGCCTTTACGATATTGTCTGAAACAATTATGGCACCATCATGTAAAGGACTGTTTTTAAAAAAAATACTTTCAATAATTGGTTGCGTGATTTTAATATTCATCTCGTCTCCGGTTGTTACTAGAAAATCCAGATTGTTGTTGCATTCAAAAACAATTAAAGCTCCTGTTTTAGAGGCTGACATTTTGTTGCAGGCGGCCATAATGCTTTCGACATCCGTTTCCGATTCACTTTCTGTTTTTAGAAAATTAAATCTCCCTAGAAACTTACGTCGTTTGCTAAAATTTGTAGAACCAACCATTAATAAAAACTTCCTGATTTCCTGTTGAAAAACCACAATCAAAGCAATTAAACCAACACTCATAAAGCCGCCTAGAATCTTGCTTAGCATTTTCATCTCTAAAGCTTCGGTTAGCAGATAAATAAAGTAAATAATAACTATTCCAATAAAGATGTTTATGGCTACGGTTCCTTTTACCAATTTGTAAATATAATAGAGCAAGAGTGCTACAAGTATAACATCTGCAATATCTATAACCGTAAATTTTAATAGGTCGTCAAAAATTTTCAAAGGTGTGAGGTTTTGGTAAATTTAAATAAAATATCCATAGAACTCATCTTAATTAAAAATGAACTCTTCATTGGCAATAACAACATTTTTATCTGTTAGCTTATTCAAAAGAGATTTTAAACTAATATAATCTTGAAAGCTTAAGTTTTGGCTGAAAAACAAATGGAGCGTTGTAGCTTCATCAGTTTTTGAAGCAAATTTATTTATATCCTGTAATAAAGTGGTTTCTGAAGATTTTAAAGCGTTTTCTTCTGTTGCAGAATGCATCTCAATATTTGAAGTAGAACGAATAACGATATTATAATTATTAGCCTTTAAATCAAAATCTATGGGTTGTTTTTCTATATAATAAACGTCGGTAAATTCAATGAAACCCAAGTTGTTAATACTTGTATTGTGACAGGTATAATAGTTTTTTGCTTCTTCGTTTTTATGAACTTCCGCATTGCGTTTTTTGTTTTGCAAATAGACAATTTTTGGAATGGCTTGCTTTAAAGTCAGACGTTTATCCACATTTACCAACCAATTTGTGGTGCCAATTAATGATTTCCTATTAAGCTCGATGCTGTCTTCTTTAGTTTCATCGTAAAACAAATAAGCTGGAGAAACATCTAAAATTTCGAAAATATCCGAATGGTCTATCTCTGGAAGTTGTACTACTTTTTTATTACCACATGAAACTAAAAAAATTAGCGCTAGTATTTGAAAATATTTCATTTTTAATATTTTAATTGTTCTATAAGTTTTACACATTCCACAGCCTCCTTAACGTCGTGGACCCGTAAAATAGAAGCTCCTTTTTGCAAGGCTACGGTATTTAAAACAGTTGTTCCGTTTAAAGCTTCTTTTGGAGAATTTTCCAGCGTTTTATAAATCATGGATTTTCTGGAAACACCAGATAGAATTGGTTTATCAAGCATTTTAAAAAGCTCCAAATGATTTAGGATTTCAAAACTCTGCTCTTTGGTTTTTGCAAATCCAAAACCTGGATCTATAATAATGTCTATAATTCCAAGAGCTTGAGCTCGGGCAATTCTTTCAGAAAAATAAAATAACATTTCTTTTATTAAATTTTCATAATTGGTATGTTGTTGCATGGTTTGTGGCGTTCCTTTCATATGCATCATAATATATGGAACTTTAAGTTTTGCCACGGTTTCCAGCATTTCTTCGTCTAATTTTCCAGCTGAAATATCGTTAATTAATGCAGCTCCAGCCTCAAGACCTTGTTTAGCTACTTGACTTCTAAAGGTATCGATAGAAATTAATATCTCTGGAAATTCTTTCAAAATTAAAGAAATAATTGGAAGCAAACGTTGTAGCTCTTCATCTTCATTAATGTGTTTGGCATCTGGACGAGAACTATAAGCGCCAATATCAATAAAAGCAGCTCCGTGTTTTAACATGGTATAAACCTGCGACAAAATTTCGTTGTCGTTTTTATATTTTCCGCCATCATAAAAGGAATCGGGAGTTAGATTTAGGATTCCCATAACTTTTGGAGTCGATAAATCTATAAGTTTGCCTTTGCAATTTATGGTCATAAAAAGGTTTGAAATTTAAGATTCAGTGATCAAAGTTTGACAAAGAAACGAAACTTTGAATTTAGAACTTTGAACTCTGAACTATTTAAGCGAAATTTACGCAAAATTCATTTTAATTCATGCAAGACACTTCAAAACAATACGACGCAGTTATAAAAACATGTCGGGATTTATTTATTAAAAAAATGAAAGATTATGGAAGTGCTTGGCGTATTTTGCGTTTACCATCGCTTACCGACCAGGTTTTTATAAAAGCACAACGTATTCGAGGGTTGCAACAAAATAAGGTTCAAAAAGTAAACGAAGGTCAAGAAAGTGAATTTATTGGCATTATAAATTATTGCGTTATGGCCTTAATCCAATTGGATATGGGCGTTGTAGAACAACCAGATTTATCCTTAGATGAAGCCACCAAGTTATATGATGAAAAAGTAACTATTGCCAAACAACTCATGATGGACAAAAACCATGATTATGGTGAAGCTTGGCGAGATATGCGCGTAAGCAGTCTAACCGATTTAATCCTTCAAAAGTTATTGCGTGTTAAACAAATTGAGGACAATCAAGGAAAAACTTTGGTTAGTGAAGGAATTGATGCAAATTATCAGGATATAGTAAATTATGCGGTTTTTGCTTTAATTCACTTGAGTGAATCAAAATAGAGAACAAAAGCTTAAAACAAAATGAGGAATGAGAAGACAAAATGAAGGTTTGGTCTAAGCGAAATAGAAATAAAATAATATTAGTATAATTAAATAGATTCTTGCCTTGGCAGGAATGCAAAATAGAGTTATGAAATACATAGTTAACATTAGTAGAATTTTAGTAGGTGTTTTATTTATTATCTCCGGATTTGTAAAGCTCAACGATCCTTTAGGGTTTTCGTATAAATTGGAGGAATATTTTAGTGCAGATGTACTTAACATCACATTTTTAGAACCTTATGCTTTAGCAATTGCCATTTTTGTGGTAATTTTTGAAGTTATTCTAGGAATTTTCCTGTTAATAGGATATAAACCAAAATTTACTGTTTGGAGTTTGTTGGGAATGATTGTGTTTTTCACCTTCCTAACATTTTACTCTGCTTACTTCGAAAAAGTTAAGGATTGCGGCTGTTTTGGAGATGCCATACCATTAACTCCTTGGGAAAGTTTTTCAAAAGATGTTATTTTACTCGTCCTCATTTTAATTCTATTCTTTGGGGTCAAATACATCAAACCCATACTTAGACCATTTGGACTAACAGTGGTTGCCCTCTTTAGTTTTATTGCATGTTTATGGTTTGGTTACCATGTTTTAATGCATTTGCCATCTATAGATTTTAGAGCGTATGCTGTGGGCAAAAACATTATGAAAGGAATGATTATACCAGAAGACGCTCCAAAACCTATTCAGCGTTTTACTTGGACTTTTAATGTGAATGGTGAAGAAAAGGACTTTGTTACCGATGGGAGTTACCCGGAAGTTGATGGGGAATATGTGGGAGTTGAAACAAAAATTATTGATGCAGGTTACGATCCTCCAGTAAAAGATTTTTCCATTGAAACTATGGATGAAGATTTTACCGAATATTATTTAAATGAAGACCATCTTATTATGATTGCCATGTATAATCTAGATAAAGCAGAAAAAGATGGCGTTGTAAAACTGAAAGCTTTTTCAGATGAAGCCCTTAGAAAGGGATATACGGTTATTGGCTTAACAGCTTCTGGTGAAGATGCAAAACAGCATATGAAAGAGCAATACAAACTCCATTTCGATTTTTTCCTTTGCGACGAAAAGGCTATAAAAACCATTGTTCGATCTAGTCCTGGAATTTTAAAATTGGAAAAAGGAACTGTTATTCAAAAAGTTCATTGGAACGATTTAGAGGATATGGATTTACCTGAAGTAGCACGTAAAGCAGAACCTTTAAAAGAAAAAGTGGTTGATGAACGCATCCTTTATCTTGTTGATGGCGAACCATATGAAAAGTCTTATGTGGATAACATTGCTCCGGATGTGATAGAATCGGTTAATGTTATTAAAGACACAACTTTAGTTAGAGAAAAAGGTGTTACAGATTTTGATTCGATAATTGAAATTATTTTAAAGAAAGAATAATCTGTTTAGCTATTTATTAAATAAAATCCTTTACGCCCTACTCACTTTATTTGGAGTGGTAACCGTAATATTCTTTTTATTTAATGTGCTTCCTGGAGATTCTGCTCAAATGATGCTTGGGCAGAATGAGGACAGTACGCAATTAGCAATTGTTAAGCAGAAATATGGTTTCGATAAACCCATAAGTACACAATATTTTTACTATTTAAACGATTTGTCGCCCATCTCGTTTCATTCAAAAACAAAAACGGATTACTCCTTTTTACGGGAAGGAAAATATACGGCTGTTTCTTTGTTTTCTATAGGAAACACCACAACGGTGTTCAAGTTTCCTTATTTAAGGGAATCCTTTACCAAACAAGGTAAAAAAGTCAGTCATGTTTTAGCTGAAACACTTCCAAACACGTTTGTTCTAGCTGTAAGCGCCATTTGTATTGCGCTTTTAATAGGCTTGATTCTAGGCATTGTTTCAGCTTTGTATAAAGATACTTGGTTGGACAAAGTCATCCAGATTGTAAGTACCGTTGGAATGAGTGTGCCTTCGTTTTTTAGTGCTATTTTATTTGCTTGGTTGTTTGGATTTGTGCTTCATAAATACACCCAATTGGAAATGACAGGAAGTCTATACGAGTTGGACGATTATGGTGAAGCCATGCACATTCAATGGAAAAACTTAATCCTACCAGCTATTGTTTTAGGGATTCGTCCTTTGGCTGTTGTTATTCAGCTTATGCGAAATTCGCTCTTGGAGGTTTTTAATCAGGATTATATTAGAACCGCCAGAGCCAAAGGTTTAAGCGAGTTTCAAATTATTAGAAAACATGCTATTAAAAATGCATTAAATCCAGTAGTTACAGCTATTTCGGGATGGTTTGCTTCCATGTTGGCTGGAGCTGTTTTTGTAGAATATATTTTTGGGTGGAATGGCCTTGGGAAAGAAATTGTAAACGCATTAAACACCTTAGATTTACCAGTAATTATGGGTTCTGTGTTAATTATTGCCCTACTCTTTATAATAATCAATATTTTTGTAGATATTATTTATGCTTGGTTGGATCCAAAGGTGAAGTTGGAATAATATTCCTGTAAAAACAGGATTTTCTTAAAAGCCCTTCGTAGAACTTCAGTTTTGTTCCTGAAGGCTTTAATGGCCTTATAGGATTTAAAACAGAGCATATTAAGGAAATGAATTATTAATTAAAAGATCCCTGCTTTCGCAGGCTTTGAAATGAGAAAACATATTGTTGCAGGAAATTGGAAAATGAATAATGATTTGGCACAGACAAAATCATTAATAAGCGAATTGAAGAAACAACATCAAACTTCGAATGCAGAAGTGATGATTGCACCATCTTTTACAAATCTTATGTCAGCTTTTGAAGCTTTAAAAGGTTTAGAGATTCAAGTGATAGCTCAAAATATGCACTTTGCAGAATCGGGAGCTTATACTGGAGAAGTAAGTGCAGATATGCTAAAAAGTATTGGGGTACAAACGGTTATTTTAGGACATAGCGAACGTCGTGCGTATTTTAATGAAACCGATGAACTGCTTGCTAAAAAAGTAGATTCGGCCTTGAAAAGTAAGCTGCGTGTTATTTTTTGTTTCGGAGAAGAGTTAAAAGATAGAAAAGCTGGAAATCACGAAACAATTGTTGAAAGCCAGATAAAAAACGCCTTATTTCATTTAAAAGCAAATGCTTTTGAAAGTATTGTAATGGCTTACGAACCTGTTTGGGCCATTGGAACTGGCGAAACAGCTAGTCCGGAGCAAGCGCAAGAGATGCACGCTTTTATTAGAAAAACCTTGGCCAATGAATACGGAAAGGAAGTAGCGGATTCTATATCTATTTTATATGGAGGAAGTGTAAAACCTAGCAACGCCAAAGAAATTTTCTCAAAACCAGATGTAGATGGTGGTTTAATTGGTGGAGCAGCGCTAAATGCTGAAGATTTTTATGCCATTGTTAACGCTTTTTAATTGTAAGTAAATTTCTGAGTAATAAAATAAAATATGTCAAATACAATATATATTGGTTACGATTTTAAGGTGTCGCCTTTACAACCAGGAACCGAAATTTTAATTGCCGAATTGGGTTATGCAGGCTTTGAAAGCTTTGTGGAAACCGAAGAAGGAGTTTCTGCTTACATTCAGAAAGAAGAATGGAATGATGCTATTTTAGAAGATATCCAGATTTTGGGTTCGACTGAATTTCAAATAAATTATTCGTTTAGTGAAATAGAGCAAGTAAACTGGAACCAAGAATGGGAAAAGAATTTCAATCCCATAATTGTTGAAGGTGAATGTTCTGTAAGAGCACCTTTTCATGAGAAACCAGATACAAAATACGATATAATTATTAAGCCAAAAATGAGTTTTGGAACTGGACATCACGAAACCACCCACATGATGATCCATCATATTTTAAAGAATGATTTTGAAGGAAAATCTGTTTTGGACATGGGATGTGGAACTGGAGTTTTAGCTATTCTAGCTGAAATGAAAGGGGCCAAACCTATAGATGCTATCGATTATGATAATTGGTGTTTTATTAACAGTCTGGAAAATGTGGAACGCAATAATTGCAAGCACATAACCGTTTTGGAAGGCGATGCCAGTATCTTGGGAGATAGAAAATATGATGTTATTATTGCCAACATCAATAGAAATATTTTACTAAATGATTTGAAAACTTATATTACATGCTTAAATACTCATGGAGACGTGTTTTTGAGTGGTTTTTATAAAGACGATATTCCTGCCATCGAAGAGGAATGCAATAAATATCATTTAAAGCTCGTTGATACTATTGAGAAAAACCAATGGGTTGCTTTAAAATTCATAAATTAGTAGGATAAATTTTTTAAGATGAGTACTAAAGAAAAAATACAAGAACAAGGAAGTGTTGACACTTTAGAGCAAAAAAACAATGAGATTGTATTGTATAACGACGAGGTTAATACTTTCGATCATGTTATTGAAACACTTGTTTATGTTTGCGATCACACCCCAGAACAAGCTGAACAATGCTCTATAATTGTTCACTATAAAGGAAAATGTACGGTTAAAACAGGGGCTTATAAAGAGCTGGAACCAAGATGCTCCATGTTATTGGAAGCTGGGTTGAGTGCGGAAATAATTTAAAAAGGCATCTACTTTTTACCGTAAATGTCTTTCTTAAAGGAACCAATCGGTTAAGATTCCTACTTCGATTAATAGCTACTTAAAGCTAAAAATCAGAAACGTTTTACCCTATGATTTTTGTCTGGAACTCGATTTTTTTAAAAAAACTTTAGAAGGTTTATTTAGGTATAAAACTAGTGATTTTTATTTTTCGGTAGTTTTCTCTTTCTTCATAACAATCGTTCTATAAGGGAAAGGTATTTCAATGCCTTCCTTGTCAAAGCGTTTTTTAACACTTTCCAGAACATCGCATCTCAAAGCAAAAGAATCTGAATAATTTCGTGCCCAAGCCCAAGCCCTAATGGTCATGGAAGAATCGTTAAGTTGTGTTAACGCAGTTCTTACAATGGGTTTGTTATCTTTTCTATCCATGTCTGTTCTATTATCGTATATAAGAGGGTGATTTTCGCATTCTTCTCTCATAATTTTTTTCGCCAAATCGATATCGCTATCATACGAAATGCCTATTTCAATACGCTCGCAGCATTTTAGTTCTCCTAAATTGTAATTGATTAATTTTTCCTTGTTCATGATGGCATTGGGTATCACGATCATTTTATTTTCAAAATTACGAATAATCGTATGTCGCAAAGTAATATCTGTAACCGTTCCAACCATAGTGTCGGTTATCTTAACAATATCACCAATTCTAAATGGTTTAAATGAAATGATAAAGACACCGCCAACTAAATTAGACAGGGCTTCTTGTGAAGATACTCCAGCGATTATAGCAATAATACCAGCTCCTCCCAAAGCAGTCTGTGCAACGCCTTTAAGAGAAGGAAAGGCCAATAGTCCAAATAGAAAACCAACAAAACAAATAGTGAATACAGCTACATAACGTAAAAATTTAAAGCTAGTTGGATCATATTGAAGTGCTATTTTTTCTTGAATTTTATATTTAAACCACATATTACAAATGGTAGCGGCTATTATGGTAATAATGGCTACAACTCCTAAATAAGAGGCTAATTTAAAGCTGTTAATTAAAACTCCACTTTTGTCGCTATCAACATAAATTAGACCTAAGGCAATTAGCCCTAAAACCAACCACAAAATATTTAAGATGCGTTTAATAATATTAAACGGTCTAATAGGTGCGTTGGAAAATATATTTTCTTCTTTCTTTCGCAGCCATTTATGCAAGATGTTAGTTGCAAAATAGAGAATAACAACAGTTCCAAGAACTATTAAAGTATGTATTAATTGCGATTTATAGGTTACGAAAAACTCCGTCATATCTACTATTTTTTAAATTATTTGTTACCTCGGTACCAATTGAGGTTTCTTTTTCTTTTCTCGAATGAGATAGATGCCAATAAATATTAAAATACCACCTACAAGATACCAAATGGTAAACTCTTCTCCATCCAGTAATCCCCAAATAACAGCAATTAAAGGCATTAAATAGGTAACTGTACTTGCAAATATAGGCGACGTATTTTTAATAAGTTTATAATATAAAATGATGGCTATTGCTGTTCCTAAAATAGTAAGAATTCCTAAATATCCCAAAGCTTCCCAGGTTTCTGGATTTGATTTAAAAGTATTGAAAAACCCCGAATTAATTAAAATTAAAAATGAAGGAATCATCCAAAAGCTAAAAACACCTCCAGATAATTGTTTTGAGGGTACGTGCTCCAGCTTCACTTTTATAATTAAACCTGCCATGGCATAGCAAGCAGTTGCTAATACAACCAAAAGCGTATAGCCTATTTGCGAATCTTCGCTTTTAGTTTCTGAAAAATACATTAAAGTGGCAGCACCTAGAAATCCAATAAGTGCTCCTACAACTTGTGTGACTTTACTTTTTATTCCGAAAATAGAGAAACCTAAAATGAGGACAAATGCTGGTACAAGTGAATCTAAAATCCCAGCCATAGAACTACTTACTTTGGTTTGTGCTATAGGAAAGAGAAACATAGGAAAGAAATTGCCAAAAAAACCAGCAAGGGCCACCCAAAATAAGGTGTTCTTATTCATTTTAAGTAAGGCAGGAACTCCTAAAAAGGCAAGTAGTATTCCAGAAACTCCAACCCGAATGGCACCAATTTGAAAGGGTGTAAAAACGAGTAAGGATTTTTTAATTAAGATAAAGGAGCTTCCCCAAGTAAGTGCTAATATAATGAGTAGGAACCAACGGTTTTCAAATATTTTTCCCATGAGCACAAAGTTAAAAAGCAATTGCTTAATACAATTGCTTTTTAATGGATTTTATATAAAAATATCTGTTACCAGAAACCTTAAAAGGAATGTTGTGATTACTAGTTTAAACAGGACTGGTTTCCAGCTTCTCCGTTATTGCATCTTCACTTTCGTCTAGATATAAATAACGCTCTTTACTATCGTCTAATTCGTCCATCCATTCCGTATGATGTGTTTCTGCCATAGTTCCGGTAACCACACTTTGGAAATTTTTGTCTCTATATGTTAAAATGTTTTCATCTTTATCTTTTAACCACTCTTTAAACATGATGGCTACTTTATCCACATTAAAATCTGGATAATCGGAGATAGCCAATAAATCTTTAATATAAGCCGATTGGAAATCGACATGATCGAAACTCGTGGCTAATTTTTCATTTTCCTCTAACCATTTATCAATGTCCAATCTGCGTTCTGCTTTTGATGGTAATTTAAAAGTCCCCATCATATAATCTCTGGCTACCCAAGCTTGGGTATCGAACATATTAAAAGTGTAATATTGATCTTGCATTCCAAGATAAATCAATCGAGGCAAGTCGTTAAAAAATATGCCTTTGTACAGATTGTCAGGATAGAGATTGTTTTTTGTTTTTAAGCGCATTTCATCTGGGAGAAATGGAAATTTATGTTGATAACCCGTACACATAATAACAGCATCAAATTTTTCAGATGTACCATCTTTAAAGTGGGCTATATCATTTTCAAAATGTGTTAATAAAGGTACTTCCTTGATACCATCTGGCCAATTAACACCAATGGGATTGCTTCTATAGCTAAGGGTTACCGAGTTTGCGCCATGTTTATAACATTGCACACCAATATCTTCAGCGGAATAACTACTACCTATAATAAGCAAGTTTTGATCTTTAAACGGATCGGCGCCACGGAAATCGTGTGCATGCATTACCTGTCCAGGAAACTGTTCAATCCCTTTAAAATACGGCATGTTTGGCGTAGAAAAATGCCCGGAAGCCACTATTAGATAATCAAATTTTTCCGAATAGGTCTTATCAATTTTCAAATCGTCTAAAACAACAGTAAACTTCTTCGTTTCGTCGTCATAACTAATCCAGCGTGCTGTGGTATCAAAACGAATGTAATCACGCACATTGTTTTTTTTAATTCGACCTTGAATGTAATCGAATAAAACAGGTCTTGGAGGATAGGATGAAATGGGCTTTTTAAAATGCTCGTCGAACGAATAGTCCGAAAACTCTAAACATTCTTTAGGGCCATTGGACCAAAGGTATTTGTACATACTACCGTGAATTGGCTCGCCATATTTACCGACACCCGTTCTCCAAGAATAGTTCCACATACCTCCCCAATTACTTTGTTTTTCAAAACAAACAATTTCAGGAACGTCGTGTCCATCTTTTTTTGCCGCTTCAAATGCCCTTAATTGGGCCAAACCACTAGGTCCTGCACCAATAATTCCAATTCGTGTTTTTTTCATATTATGATAATAAATTTATAGACCTGTATATGTGTGATATACAGATTGTAATTAATAATGTATTAGGTAAATGACTGCGTGTTGCAGTGAGAAAGACTTTAATCTGAAAATAGACTGAAAGAAAATACGATGTTGTTAAGTTTTCTTGAAGTCGATAGATCGCCTTATACCGAAGCCGATAAGATACGATTTTCGCTCTGTAAAACCTAATGAAATAAGGTGAAATAGGGGAGTTTCATCAGGTTTTATAGATAAGAAGTCCTGATTTTGAATAATTTAGATAATTTAAAAGCGCTTATTTCTGTAAATAATGAATGAGCGTTTGTTCTATGGCAATTTTAAAGAGCTTACTTGAGATACTTTTTACTTAGAATCATCCAGTGGTTTCTTCTTTTTATCGTTAATGAGATATATACCTATTAAAATTAACACGCCACCAAAGATATACCATGCAGTAAATTTTTCTCCATCTAGAATTCCCCAAATAACCGCAACGATAGGAAGTAAGTAACTAACAGTACTAGCGAAAACGGCAGAAGTATTTTGAATTAATTTATAGTACAAAAACATGGCTATTGCCGTGCCAAACAGAGTTAAGAACGCCAAATACCCCATGGGTTTGATGTATTCTGGACTCATTTCGAAATTTTGAAGGAATCCTGTAAAGTATAATATTATCAATGATGGTATGGTCCAAATAGTATAAATGGCAGCTGTTAATTGTACGGCATTTACATGAGGTGTTCGTTCTTTAATAAGTACGGCATTTACACCATACGACGCACCTGCGATAACTACCAACATAACATACCAAAATTGTGAAGCCTCGGTATTTGCTTCTGAAAAATAAATAAGACTGGCTGCTCCTAAAAACCCGATAATAGCACCTATAACTTGAGATAATTTGCTTTTAATTCCGAAGAGTAAAAATCCGAATATCAATACAAAAATCGGAAACAAGGAATCTAAAATACCGGCTAAAGAACTACTTACTCGTGTTTGTGCAATAGGAAACAAATACATGGGCAGGAAATTACCAAAAAAGCCAACCACGGTTACCCATAGCAAGGTCTTTTTAGACATTTTTAAAATTGCTGGAATGCCAATAATCGCAAATATTAAACCAGAACCCAAAACACGTATGGATCCGATTTCGTATGGTGAAAAGGCTATAAGAGATTTTTTTATCAGTATAAATGAGCTGCCCCAAGTTAAAGTGATCACGAACAGCAGAACCCATCGATTATTAAATAACTGACCCATATTTGCAATATTACTTTTTAAAAACACCTAGGTTAAATAATAAGCGCAGTCGAAAAGTGAAAACACTGCTTTTTGACTGCGCTAAATGTAATTATATTTTAAAACCGAATTTAGTTTTTATTTAAATTTATATAATTTTTACTTGTTTACTCCAGTGTTTGCTCGCCACCGCCATTAACAAAAATAGTTTGTCCACTAACCCATTCCGAAATTGGCGAAGCAAAATACAACATGGCTCCAGCTATATCCTCTGCGGTTCCTAAGCGTTTAATTGGGGTATGTGCCAACATTGCTTTTTCAATTTCAGGTGTCAAGACACTTTCCAAGGCAGCTGTTCTTGTTGCTCCAGGACCAACAGCATTGATGCGGACTTCTGGGCCAAAATCGTATGCCAAATTAGCTACGGTATGATTAACGGCTGCTTTAGAACCACCATAACCACTCATGTTCGGACTTTTGTTGATGCTAGACATGGAAGTTGTAAATACGATGGAACCATAACCCGCTTTTTTCATATGTGGTACGGTTAATTGACATAATCTCCAACCGCTAAAAACGTTGAGTTCATAATCGCGTTTGATGTCTTCTATGGAGCATTTAAAAGGGTTTTCGCGTCCGCCTCCGCCACCTCCAGCGTTGTTTATTAAAATGTGGATCCCGCCTAATTCTTTAACCGTTGTATCGACTAAATTCACCAAATCCTCATCTTTTAATACGTTACATGATACCGCAATCGCTTTTACGCCTAAAGCTTCAATTTCTTTGACTGTTTTTTTAGCATCCTCTAAATTAAAATCCCCAATAGAAATATTGGCTCCGTGTTTTGCTAAAATTATAGCCGTTGCTTTTCCTATGCCGTTGGCACCACCAGTAACGATGGCTGTTTTTCCTTTAAGGTTGAATAACTCTGATGTGTTCATAGTATTATAGTTTTTCTACTATCTCAATTTTATATCTCCACCATCTGCCATAAGTGTTTGACCCGTCATGTATTGACTGTCATCACTTAATAAAAAGGCGACAATTGGTGCGACATCCTTTTGTGGATCTCCAAAACGCTGCATCGGATTTTTACTGATTATCTCTTCATATTGTTCTGGGAAATTTTCTTTCCATTGTTTAACACCCTCGGTAAACGCTAACGGACAAACAACATTTACACGAATGCCATCTTCTGCCCATTCATTAGCTGCCACACGAGATAATCCTCGAATAGCTTCTTTAGCTGCCGCATAGCTTCCTTGATTTTTTTGACCCAATAATCCAGCTCCAGATCCAAAATTCACAATCGATCCTCCAGTTTTTTTAAGTTCTGGATAAGCCGCTTTCATAAAGTTTAACGTGCCTTTTAAGCCTGTGTTCATGGATAATTCCCAGTCTTCTTCTGTGAGCTCCATTAAGGGTTTTTGGCGAGATGCGTGTGCGTTATTAACTATACTTGTTAATTTTCCGAATTTAGAAATAGCTAATGCAACCGCTTCTTTTGCAACTGATTCTTTGGATATGTCTCCTTTTAAAAATGCAATTTGTTTTGGATTGGAAGCTACTTTTTTCTTGCCAGCATCTTCATTTAAATCTACAGCAACTACGCAAGCACCTCTTTCTGTTAACTCAGAAGTCATTGCCCCACCAATTCCCGCGGCTCCACCTGTTACGATGATTACTTTATCTTTTAAATTTTGCATGATACTATTTGTTTAAATTATATTCCACATTAATACTTTAAATTTTAAAGCCTATTGTTTTTTTAATATTTGGATATCTTTAATTTCTATCGGTTTTCACTAAGAATAACAAAACTGTATTTATGTGTTTTAATCTTTCCATTCCTCACGAATTTCTTCCATAAGATCATCATAACGGGCTTTCAATTTAGTTGAAATAGTTTTAGAGGATTTATGAATTTTTCGTAATTGAAAGGCTAAGAAAATACTGAAGAGACCAGCAAATAGGAAGCTTAATGCCACTAGAATAACTATATAAGCCCCTGCGAAAAGTGGGTTCCAAATTAATATGAAGGAAAAAATAGTTCCTAAAATTCCCATCACTAATAAAAGACCCCAGTTTTTACTGCCATATCTTTTTAAGTCCAATGCAAAACTGATGGATGCTACCGAACGAAACATAATAATAAAACCCACATAAAATGCAAGCACTGTCATAGATAATCCTGGGTGCATTAAAAGAGATGTACCCACTATAAAAGTGATAATTCCGAAGGCCAACGACCAGCCCCAATTTTCCAATTGATGTCTGTTAACAATTGAAAATATAACTTCTGATAGGCCTCCAAATAAAAACGAGAATGCAAAAAGAATAGATAGAGTAAGTAATGAGCCTGCTGGCGAAGTGAACGCCACAATACTAACAATAATGAAAAATAAGCCTACAAGTAATGGGATGTACCAATGTTTTATAGCTTCTTTGATTGATTTTAAAAATGATGCTTCCATAATAATAGTTGTTAATTAATTGGTTATTAGTTTTAAATTTACTGTTTTAATTTATAAGTTTAATGTCTAATTTATAATCCTTAAGAAGTGAGAACTTACAATCCTTAAATTTAGGAGCAGAAAACCTGGGTTTAAAATTATTTGAAAAACCGTAGGGTTCTTTAGGGATTCCTATAAAATTAAGATTACAGATGTTATCCGAGTTTTTATCGTGATATAGGGAAATGGCATAATCGCCATGAGGTAAATCTGTTATTATAAGCTGCTCTGTCGTTTTATTTGCAGGTATCCTATATTCTTTAAAAACAGCGTTGTCTTCTAGAAATCCTTTTTCTGAATTAAAAACACCAACAATAATTTCACCTTGAAACGATTTTATATTTTGAATGTTGATGGTTAATTGCGGGTTTTCATTGGATAGAAAACCTAACAAAAACGAAAAATAAATGAGGATTGAATTCATGATGTAGCTTCTAAGTTAAAATAATGTTGCATTTGCTTTTTGTCTTTGGCTTTAAAAGCATCATAAGGCTCAGAAAGCTTCAATAAATACCATTTTATTGGTTTTTTAAACAAGGAAGCTGCTATTCTTTTTATAGTTGAAACCTTAGTGGCTTCCATTTTAAAAAAGTCTTCGAGGGTGTCTTGTCTAAAAGTAACGATTTTTTCGAGAAATTCACCATCAGCATAGTAGCCACAATGAAAATTCTTATCTGCAAAGGCGTGCTTTGGAAAATCGAGTTTTCCTAATCCAAAAATAGCAAACGAGCGTTCTAAAAAATGTTCATAACTAATTCGGCAGCTTTCACCACCACCTAAATTGTATATTTGTTTGGATAAACTATTCTGTTTTTCAATACCATTTACAAAAGCGCGAGCCGTATCGCGAGGAGTAGCAATTTCCAAAGCGGTATTTAATGGTTGATGAAACATGAGTTTGGATATTTTATGGTTACCCATAATGGCTGCCAATCTAAAAATAGTCCAATCTAATTTGCTCTTCTGCACATGTTGTTCTGCTTCAATTTTTGTTAGAGCATAGGCATCACCTTCACTAGGAATAAGCGGATCGCCTAATTGGATATAAGGGTTTTCTATACGATCGCCATAAACCGAAATACTCGAACTATACATGAAAAAGGCTTTTGGTGAATGCTTTTCCAATTGTTGAATTAAGTTTTGTGTGCCTTTTGTATTGACGTTTTTGGCAAGTTCTGGCATCTCGTCTGCTAAGGGTGGAATAATAGCGGCTAAATGAATGACGGCATCCATATTGACGATTTTCTCTAAATCTGATGGGTTGGTAATATCCCCAAAAATTAGATTTATTTCATTTTCGAAAGGCGCTAATTTTTCAACTGACAATTTTGATTTTTTATCAAAAACGGTCACGTTGTAACAGCCTTTTTCCAGTAATTGATTTAATGCTTCAAAACCAACCGTTCCAGAGGCACCCGTAAGTAATATATTTGTTTTTTTCATAGGAAAATTTATTGATTTTGATTACTACTTGCTTAGTGATAGCTCAACACGCCATCTGTTACCTTTGCAGGTTTTGTATATGGATGCTCTTGGACTTGATTTTTCCCCATAATATGCAATACCTGCCAAGAGTTTGCTTTTAATCTATCTGAAATCATGGATCGATGACAACGCCACCAAACAGCTTCCGAGCACATGATGGCCGATGGTTTTTTGACCGCTAGTTTTTTAAGTGCATCTATGGCTTGTTCAAATTCAGCTGTTTCCATATAATCGGCGTAACCTTTAAATGATGGATGATGCCAAACAGAGTTTTTGGAATCTGGCGTTGATTTTCTCCGTCCGCCCAAACTTTCTAAATGAACATAAGAAATACCGTTTTCAGGTATTACGGTTTCAAGATTTTCTTTATTAAATTGTGGATACTTTCTTGATCCTGGAAACCTTCTAACGTCGATGAGCTGTTCAATTTTAAAAGACTTTAGTAGACTTAGAAACTCTTCTTCCGTTCTGGTAGAGTGCCCAATAGTCCAAATCGTCTTTTCTGTGGTCATGCTGTTATATTAGTTTCTTTTTCAATTATAAAGATATTATATAAATGGAAATTATTAGAAATAGACAGCTTCAAAAACAGCCAAAGCTGCCCGTTTACCTACATTAAGAGATAAGATGTCATCCTTAATGCTGTAGTTATCTGTCAATTCAAATACTTTTAGAAATTCACTTTCATTTACGTCCACATCCGGGCAAGCTTTCATGGTCGAGGCCATTTGTGTAAAACGGATTCTATGTCCTTCTTCTAAGGTGTAAGAACCAGCAAACATGTTGCAACCAGAGAATCCCTCAAGTCGGTTCTCATTTGTTTTCAACATAAAATATATTTCACGTTCTTGATTATCGGCCATTTGAAACTCTTCGCCTTCTAAGGTTTTAAGTTTCCAATATTTCTCTGTAATTTTTTCTGTGTGCGATTTATAAAATACGGCCAAGGGCGCTCTTTTTGCTTTGTTTAAAGTTAAAGTATTTCCTGAAGTACTGTAGTTATCGGCTAAATTGAAAATGTCCAGAATTTCCTGTTCTTTAATTTGGGAATCAGGACAAGCCATTCGTGTGCTTGCTAATTGAGAAAAAGATATTCGGTTGCCTTTTTCTACAGTATAGATGCCCATAAATGTATTGCATCCAGAGTAACCACTAACGCGATTGTCTTCGGAGTGTAAAGTAAAATGAATGGTTTGTCCATTCTGTTCGGAGTTTTCCAATGTTGCTCCGTCTAATTTAGAGAGGGTCCAAGTGATATCAAAAATAATTTCAGATGGTATGGCAGTTGTTGTTTCTGTATTTGAATCTTTAACCGATTTGCACCCTATTATTGTTAGGGCAAATAAGGATATAGCAGTTATTTTTGTTGTCATTTTAGTTTCTTTAACGTTCTGTAGAACAAATGTACGATTAGTTCGGATGCTTCCGAACTAATTAGTTTTAAAGTATTGTTAAAGTTCTCTTGGATCTGGCTATAGGCTATGTAAAGTGATGCAGATGGCGCTTTTAGGTGCTTATATAAAAAAATAAAACCACATTCTTTTTAGAATGTGGTTTCTTTAGTGTTGTGACCTCGACTGGATTCAAACCAGTAACCTCTTGAGCCGTAATCAAGTGCGCTATTCAGTTGCGCCACGAGGCCGATTTTGAGGTTGCAAAGATATTCTTTTTTTAATGAAACTTCAAAAAAAAATGGAATTAATCTAAAGCATTTTTGGTTACGAATAATTTCCAACCAAAAATAGCCATTTGGAATTTACTGGCTTTGCTTAAGTCCAAGCGTTGCTTGGTGTAGCTTGGTAGAATAGTTTTGTTTAATTTGGCCAAGAATTTAAAGAATTGTTTTTTCATATGTTTCCTAGAAATCGGGTCTTATAAACTTCATAAATTGGATGTTTAGAATTTATTAGAACCTTTTGTTTCAAATTTTTCAATACAAAAGTAAGACATTCATTTCAATTGAGTTTTTATCTTCCCAAAGATGTTAAATTTAAAGATTTAATAATTGAGTTATCAATATATGCTCTAACAGTTGCCTATATTTGTGACAAACTTTTTTTTATGAAACAATTAATTACTTTTCTTAGTTTTTTACTTTTAGCACAATTTTCTTATTCACAAATAGTAATAAACGAACTGGATTGCGACACCCCAGGAATTGACGACAAAGAGTTTGTGGAGTTGAAATCAGATACGCCATACGCGTCCTTGGATGGATATGTTCTTGTGTTTTTTAACGGATCTGCTTCTGGAGGAAACACGAGTTATTTGACCATAGATTTAAATGGGTATACCACAGATGTTAATGGCTTGCTTTTAATAGGAAGCACTTTTGTTGCGCCGTTTCCTCAGCTATTAATTCCACCCAATGTTATTCAGAATGGAGAAGATGCAGTAGCTATATATATAGGTAGTGAAGAAGATTTCCCGGAACGAACACTTGCTACTCAAACCAATTTAATTGACGCTTTGGTTTATGGAACCAACGACCCAGATGCTACGGGTTTAATGACTCTTCTAGGGGTTACAGAACAAATAAATGAGGGTCCAGCCAATAATACCAATTCCATACAACGTAATAACGACGGTACATATAGTGTAGGTCCGCCAACACCTAGATTATTGAATGATGGCGCAGGAGAGATTTTTAATGCTATTTCTATTTATACAGATCAAGAACAATACGAAGAAGGAGATGTTTTTGATATTGTTTTTACAGCACAACAAAATGTAACTGAAGATGTGACCTTTAATATTTCGTTGAACAATTACGGATTTAACAATGATGATTTTACGGGAAATACAACCCTTACCATTCCATCTGGACATAATTCCGTAACCACAACCATTACTTTAGTTGATGACGATTTTGATGAAGGAGATGAAGAACTCATTATAAAATTCACGGATTTGCAATGGCCTTATGTGCCTTATAATAACTTTTTATTGCTTCGAGTTGTAGATAATGATTTTACAATTGCACCTTTTGGAACACCTATAAACTCGACTTATGGTGTTGTGGCTAGTACACAACCTAATGGTTATTACAACAGTATAGATGGATTAGCAGATGTGGATTTGCGTCAAGCATTGCAAGATATTGTAGCAGATCCAAATGTGGTAAGAGCTCAAACCTATGCAGATGTTATTGATATTTTAAAAGAAGTAGATCAAAACCCAGAAAACAGTAATGAAGTGTGGTTGGTGTATTTAGAGCAAGGAAGAGCTAAATTGGATTACCAAACAACTTCTGTAAGTACAGGTAAGTGGAATAGGGAACATACTTTCCCAAGATCTCGAGCGGGATATTACAGTATTAAGGATGATGAAATTGCTGATGGAAAAGACATTTTTTGGACCACGACAGCTGATTCTTTGCGTCACGGACATAACGATGCTCATGCACTGAGAGCAGCCGATGGTCCTGAAAACAGTTCTAGAGGAAATAAGTTTTATGGAGAATATAATGGGCCAGTTGGAACCCTAGGCGGTTTTAAAGGCGATGTTGCTCGTGGTGTATTCTTTTTGGCCTTACGCTATAACGGATTAGAGATTGTTAATGGGTACCCAGATGGTTTAGTAGGGCAGTTGGGAGATTTGCAAACCTTGTTGGACTGGCATAGAAACGATCCACCAGACGATTTCGAAATGAACAGAAACAACCTTATTTACGACTGGCAGTACAATAGAAACCCGTTTATTGATCAACCAGATTTAATAGAATACATTTGGGGAAATATGGTGGGTGAGACGTGGAGTCAGAATTTATCCATCGAACAGAATAAAGGGTTAAACTTGAGTGTCTATCCAAATCCTACAAATGGAAGGTTATTTATAAAAGGGATTACAACTACAACAACCATTGATGTGTTTTCTGTGGATGGCAGACGCTTACAGTCTGAAGTTATCAGGGAAAGCGGTTATTTGGATTTAAATCTAGCAACAGGAGTTTATATTTTAAATATACAAACTGAAAAAGGGATGATTGTTAAAAAAATAATTAAAAATTAATTTTCTTTAAAACGCGGATATTCACTTCGGGGTTTGTGAAAACAATAAAAAGAGGCTGCCATAATGGTAGCCTCTTTTTGTTTGTTTATTGAATTTCCGTGAGACAACTTTCTTTTAATTATTGATTTTATTGCATAACGAAATGTTTGGTTTTTACTTCCTTTTCAAAGGAAATGTTATCTTCGCAAAAAAAAACTATGAGTTTACTTTGGATTGTTTTGGGTTTGGTTTTATTGGTTGTAGGAGGGGAGTTTTTAGTTCGATCTTCAGTTTCTTTATCTCTTAAATTTAATATTTCCAAGCTAGTAATAGGAATGACGGTAGTGTCTTTTGCCACTTCAGCTCCAGAGCTTTTGGTTAGTTTGCAAGCTGCTTTAGACGGTTCGCCAGATATAGCGCTAGGAAATGTAATAGGTTCCAATATTGCCAATATTGGCTTGGTATTAGGAATTACTGCTATTATTTCACCATTAACCATGAGTAGGGATTTTTACAGGCTTAACTGGCCCATGATGATGATTTTGTCAGTAGCTCTATACTTTCTTTTAAAAAGCGGGCAAGTTTTAGATTTTAAGGAAGGTCTGGTACTTTTTATTTCACTAATTATTTTCTTAATCATATTAATTAGACAATCCAAAGGTACGCCTGTGGAATCCATTGGAGAGATTGTTGACGACAGCTTGAAAAAGATTTCAAATTTCAAAATTATTATTTGGCTTTTAATTGGAGGTGCTGCACTTTATTTTGGAAGTTCTTGGTTGGTATTTGGGGCAAAGGAAATAGCCTTGTCTTATGGCGTGAGCGAACGTGTTATCTCTATAACTATGGTCGCCGTTGGAACAAGTATCCCAGAGTTGGCCGCTTCTGTAATTGCCGCTATAAAACAGGAAAAAGCTATTTCTCTTGGGAATTTAATTGGTTCCAATATTTTTAATATTTCCTCTGTACTTGGAATTACCGCTATGATTCATCCTATTGCTTTGGTAAACACAAAATTATTGACTAACGATATTTTTTGGATGATTGGTTTTGCTGCCATTTTGATTCCGTTTATGTTATTGCCTAAAAGGTTTGAAATAGGAAGATTGAAAGGTTTTTTTATTCTTGCAGCTTATATGGTTTTTATTTATTTAACCATTTCTTTAGATTAAGCAGGGGTCGGCGCGCTTAATGTGTGTTTTTTTTGAATGACACCCTATATTTTTAGGGGGTGAGTGTTGTGGAAAAAGATTTTTTTTATAAATTTGTCATATTCAAATTCATAACTAACACATTCACGTCATGTCCACATTAAGATTTTACGCCATTAAGCAAGCGCTTAATAAAAAAGCCATTAAAATTGAAGAAACCGAGCGCAGATCAGCCATATTCGGCAGAAATGTTTTCAATGAAGATAAGATGCGTCAGTACCTTACTAAGGAAGCTTTTGTAAGTGTCATGGACGCCGTTTTAAACGGCACAAAAATAGATAGAGTAGTCGCAGATCACATATCTACCGGTATGAAAGAATGGGCTATTTCAAAAGGCGTTACCCATTATACACATTGGTTTCAACCATTAACTGGTGCCACTGCCGAAAAGCACGATGCTTTTTTTGAGCCCATAGGAAATGGTCGTGCCATCGAAAAATTTGGCGGCGGACAATTGGTGCAACAAGAGCCAGATGCATCTAGTTTTCCTAATGGAGGCATAAGAAACACTTTTGAAGCTCGTGGATATACCGCTTGGGATCCAACGTCTCCCGCTTTTATTTATGGAACAACTTTATGTATTCCAACCGTATTTGTATCTTATACAGGAGAAGCTTTAGATTATAAAACACCTTTATTACGTGCCTTGCAAGCCATTGATAGTGCTGCTGTGGACATCTGTAAATACTTCGATAAAAATGTTAAAAAAGTCAATACTTCTTTAGGTTGGGAGCAAGAGTATTTTTTAATCGATCGTGGATTGGCTGCCTCCCGACCAGATATCCTTTTAACAGGAAGAACGCTTTTAGGGCATTCTTCAGCCAAAGGACAGCAATTAGATGACCATTATTTTGGAACCATTCCAAAACGAGCTATGCAATTTATGCGTGACTTAGAGACCGAATGTATGTTACTTGGAATTCCTGTTAAAACACGTCATAACGAAGTCGCTCCAAACCAGTTTGAGCTTGCACCGGTTTACGATGAGGCCAATTTGGCAGTGGACCACAACTCTTTGCTCATGGATCTGATGAGCAGAGTAGCAGAACGCCACGATTTTAAAGTGTTGTTTCACGAAAAGCCTTTTAAAGGAGTTAATGGGTCTGGAAAGCATAACAACTGGAGTTTAAGTACCAATACAGGAATTAATTTATTGGCTCCTGGAAAAACACCTATGAGCAACCTTCAGTTTTTAACCTTCTTTATAAATACCATAAAAGCAGTAAACGACAACGAAGAGCTAGTTAGGGCTTCAATTGCATCTGCCAGTAATGACCATCGATTGGGCGCCAACGAAGCGCCACCGGCCATTATATCTGTTTTTATAGGAGAGCAATTGACTAGAGTGCTGGAAGAATTGGAAAATGTAACCAATGGCAAGCTTTCCCCTGAGGAAAAAACAGATCTTAAATTGAATGTCGTAGGTAAAATACCAGAGATTTTATTGGACAATACAGATAGAAATAGAACATCATCTTTTGCTTTTACAGGTAATAAATTTGAATTTAGAGCTGTTGGGTCTACCGCCAATTGTGGTAAGCCCATGACGGTACTAAGTACCATTGTTGCTAACCAGTTAATTGCGTTTAAAGCTGAGGTAGACGCCCTAATAGATAAAAAAGGTAAAGGATTAAAGAAAGACGAGGCCATATTTAATGTGTTAAGAGAATACATTAAGAAATCCAAAAATATTTTGTTTGAAGGAAATGGTTATAGTGAAGAATGGGAAATAGAAGCTAAAAGAAGAGGTTTAAGTAATTATAAAACCACGCCAGAAGCATTGAAAGCAAAGATCTCTGAAAAAACCATTAAAATGTTTGAAGATTTGAATGTTTTAAATCGTGTAGAAAGCATCTCTCGTTACGAAATTGAAATGGAGGATTATGTGATGCATATTCAAATAGAGGGAAGGGTTCTAGGTGATATTGCTAGAAATCATGTGGTTCCTATTGCTGTTAAATACCAAAATGTTTTAATAAAGAATGTCAAAGGTTTAAAAGACATCTATGGCGATGGGTTTAAAAAGTTTGCCAAAGAGCAAATGACTTTAATTGAAGAGATTTCCGAACATATAGAATCTATCAACTCCAATGTTACTAAGATGATTAATGCTAGAAAAGAAGCCAATAAAATTGAAAACTTAGAAGAAAAAGCTGACGCTTACTGTTTTCAGGTAAAACCGCTTTTCGACGAAATTAGATATCATTGTGATAAATTGGAAATCATGGTAGACGATGAGCTTTGGCCATTAACAAAATACAGAGAATTACTGTTTACCAGATAAGTTTAAAGTCCATAGAAATCCTGTAAAATAATTAAGTTTTTGCAGGATTTTTTTATTAAAAATCACAAATTATACCGTTTGTCTGAAATATTTTGTAGGTCAACGAAAAAGTAATGTAGGAGTCGCTAGTTAGTCTGTTTTTTAGTATTTTAGCAGTGCTATTAATCAATTATTCAAATTAACATGAAAAGGCTCATTATAAGTGTTCTTATGCTTATGGCTGCAACCTTTATATTCTCGCAAAGAAACAGCGATAATAAGAAGGAAATGCAAAAGGACTTAGTTGTCAACCAACAAGTAAAACAATAGAATTTTAATCAATAAATTATTTTTAAGAGTTATTAAACAATAGTTTATTTAAAGAGAATCTTTTAATTAAGGTTTTAATAAGTACTAGTTATGTAAAGAAAGAGAATTTCCTACATAACTAGTATTTCTGTTTTTAAAAGAGTCATTTGTTTATGAGTGTTTTTGCTGTTTATAATTCGGTTAATTTAAAGTTTGTTTCATATTAACCAGAGATAATAGAAAATACGTGTTGCATATGAAAAATTCAAAACATCATCTTAAGTTTCTTTTTGTCCTCTTTTTTGGCTTGGGCTGTTTTTTTAATGTGTGGGCACAAAGAAGTAAATACAACGAAATCGAGTTTAATAATTTAAGAGCAAATAATGTCGTAGAAGTCGCAGTGGGTTCTGCGGTGCCAAATGGAGATTATGCCGACCCTATGTTTGAATTGTTTATGCGTGCAGGTTATAAGCGATACATCATTCATTATCTAAACGTAAACGTAAGTTTTAACAAATTCAACTTGGCATATAAAGATGATATAAACGAGGGTTTTATGTCCTTCGATTTGAATTTGGAAGCTACGCTTTTGCCCTACAATAGGTTTACCCCTTATATTTATATTGGAGGAGGTGTAAATGCTTCAAACTATTTTGAATCATCCGAAATGAAAATGCAGGGTGGGTTAGGTTTGGAATATCTTCTGGCAGATCGCGTTGGAATTAAAATATTTTCAGATTATAATGAAGTCTTTAGAGACGAAATAGATGGGGAAATAAATGGAAATATAGAAGATGTTTATTGGAGGATGGCCGTAGGTCTTAATTTTTATTTTGGAGGTTCTAAAAGAAAAGTTAAATCTAAGAAGAATGCGCCTACAATTATCAATTCCAATCAGATTATTAACAAATAAGTAGATAACAATTGCTATTTTTGCACTTCAATTCAATTTTATGAGTGGAGAAATAAGCAAAAGATATTCGCAAAGAGGTGTTTCGGCTTCAAAAGAAGATGTGCACAACGCTATCAAAAACATCGACAAAGGCCTTTTTCCAAAAGCCTTTTGTAAAATTGTGCCAGATTATTTAACCAATAGTCAAGAGCATTGTCTTGTAATGCATGCTGATGGGGCTGGTACCAAAAGTTCCCTCGCGTATATGTATTGGAAAGAAACAGGAGATCTTTCGGTTTGGAAAGGAATTGCTCAGGATGCGCTTATAATGAATATCGACGACTTGCTTTGTGTTGGAGCCACAGAAAATATCATGCTATCTTCTACAATAGGGAGAAATAAAAACTTAATTCCAGGCGAAGTCATTTCAGCAATAATTAATGGTACTGAAGAGCTTATTTCAGAATTGAAATCTTTTGGTGTGACTATTCATTCCACAGGGGGAGAAACTGCAGACGTGGGCGATTTGGTTAGAACCATCATTGTGGATTCTACAGTTACTGCCAGATTAAAGCGTGCAGATGTTATAGATAATGCCAATATTAGACCAGGCGACGTTATTGTTGGTTTAGAGTCTTTTGGTCAAGCTTCTTACGAAAAAGAATACAATGGTGGCATGGGAAGCAATGGCTTAACTTCTGCCAGGCACGATGTGTTCCATAAATATTTAGCGGAAAAATACCCAGAAAGTTATGATGCTGCCGTTCCTGAAGATTTGGTTTATTCTGGACGGGTAAAACTAACAGATAAAGTTAAAGATTCGCCTATCGATGCGGGGAAATTAGTTTTATCGCCAACAAGGACTTACGCCCCAATTATTAAGAAAATATTATCCCAATATACTAGCGACACCATCCATGGAATGATTCATTGCAGTGGAGGTGCCCAAACCAAAATACTTCACTTTATAGAAGAACTTCATATTATAAAAGATAATATGTTTCCTGTTCCTCCGTTGTTTAAACTTATTCAAGAGCAATCTAAAACAGATTGGAAAGAAATGTATCAGGTATTTAATTGTGGACACCGTATGGAGTTGTATGTTTCTCCAGAGGTTGCACAAGATATTATCGCCATCTCAAAATCGTTTCAAGTAGATGCTAAAATTATTGGACGCGTAGAAGCCTCAGATAAAAAACAGCTTAGCATTTATAGCGAATTTGGAGAGTTTATTTATTAAGTTTAAAATTTCGAATGCGTGAGGAAGGTTGTTTTTATTTTATTTTTAGTTAGTTTTCAATTTATTTTTGCACAACCTGATTCTTTGTTTTTTAAAATAGAGGATATCAGTGTTCCAAAATGGACCCATAAAAACAAAGCGAGTATGCTTATGAGTGAAGTGGCCTTTGTAAACTGGAACTCTGGTGGAAGTAACTCCATTTCTGCATTAATTAATTTTGAAAGTGCTTTAAAATATCGCTACAAGCATTTAATCTGGAGCAGTCTATTAATAACGCGATATGGCGTTAATAGTCAAGAAAATCAAGGACTGCGTAAAACCGATGATATCATTGATATTAGTTCAACCCTGGGCTATAAAAAAGAGGAATATACCAATTGGTATTATTCCGCAAGATTTAATTTTAAAACACAATTTACAGCAGGTTATAATTATCCAGACGAATCCAATGTATTGTCCAGTTTCATGGCGCCAGGCTATTTGTTTGTTGGAGGAGGAATTGAATATGGAAAAAATATAGATAAATTTTCGCTGTACTTTTCGCCATTAACCATAAAAACAACCTTTGTTTTAGATAGTAAACTAGCAAATGCTGGGTCTTTTGGGGTGACTCCGGCTGTTTACGACAGTGATGGAAATGTGCTTGTTGCTGGAGAACGAATACGAAATGAAGTAGGAATCTTATTAACAAGTGCCTACGAGGTCCAAGTTTTTGAAAATGTTTTTCTTGGTAATTATGTGAGTTTTTATTCCGATTATTTAAACGATTTCGGGAACATTGATGTTGACTGGCAAATTAATTTAGATTTTAAAGTGAATAACTTTATAAAAGCCAATTTCGGGTCGCATCTTAAATACGATAATGATATAAAAACACAAGTTGAAACCTCGGTTGAAGGTGAGTATGATATCAAGGGAGCCAAGGTGCAATGGAAACAATTGCTAGGCGTTGGGGTGGTTGTTGACTTTTAATTCAAAACAAAATATTTGTTAACTTTTTATTGTTGATAAATAGTTAATCACCTGAAGGTTAATGTTGTAAGTATTTTTTCTGGAAACTTTATGATTTAACTTATTTTTTAAATGGGAAATTTTTGCTTACTTTACGCTTTAGTAAAATAATCAAAATATTTTAAAACAAGATTAGAAAATGAGTGCTCAAACCCAACAAAAAACCCTTCCAACAACGTATTCCCAAGACGAGGCTTTTGAAGCTTCTGTGAAATATTTTAATGGCGATGATTTGGCTGCTCGCGTATGGATTAATAAATATGCCTTGAAAGATTCTGAGGGAAATTTATACGAATTGACTCCAGACGATATGCATAAACGTATTGCCAAAGAAATTGCAAGAATAGAAGTGCGATACCCAAATCCGCTATCCGAAAAAGAAATTTTCGACTTAATTAAAGATTTTAAATACATTGTCCCTCAAGGAAGTCCTATGGCTGGGATTGGTAATCCTTATCAAATAGCCTCACTTTCCAATTGTTTTGTCATTGGGAATAGTGGCGACTCTGATTCTTATGGTGGGATTATGAAAATAGATCAAGAACAGGTTCAACTCATGAAACGTCGTGGAGGTGTTGGTCACGATTTATCACATATCCGACCAAAAGGATCTCCAGTAAAAAACTCCGCATTAACTTCTACTGGAATTGTGCCTTTTATGGAGCGATATTCTAACTCTACCAGAGAAGTGGCGCAAGATGGGCGTCGTGGTGCTTTAATGTTATCGGTATCTATTAATCATCCAGATTCTGAAGATTTTATAGATGCTAAATTAGAGCAAGGCAAGGTTACGGGTGCCAATGTATCCGTAAGAATAGATGATGAGTTTATGAGAGCTGTAAAATCCAATGGTACTTACACTCAAAAATACCCGATATTTAGTGCCGACCCAAAATTCACCAAAACCATTGAAGCCAATAAAGTTTGGAAAAAAATAGTCCATAATGCCTGGAAATCTGCTGAACCTGGTATTTTGTTCTGGGACACTATTATTAATGAATCTGTACCAGATTGCTATGCCGATTTAGGTTATAAAACCGTTTCGACAAATCCATGTGGTGAAATCCCTCTTTGTCCATACGATTCTTGTCGTTTATTGGCCATTAATTTATTTTCCTATGTAGAAAATCCGTTTACAGATAAAGCTGCTTTTAATTTCGAGTTGTTCAAAAAACATGTGCATGTGGCGCAGCGTATCATGGACGATATTATCGATTTAGAACTTGAGAAGATTGATGTTATTATCGCTAAAATTGATGCAGATCCAGAATTAGATGAAGTAAAAGCTACCGAAAGAAATCTTTGGTTGAACATTCAAACAAAAGCAAACGAAGGCCGAAGAACAGGAATTGGAATTACTGCCGAAGGAGATATGCTTGCAGCTTTAGGCATTAAATACGGAAGTAAAAAAGGCAATGAGTTTTCTGTTGAAGTACATAAAACTTTAGGAATAGAAGCTTATAGAGCCTCTGTTTATACAGCAAAAGATAGAGGTCCATTTGCTATTTTTGATGCCGAAAGAGAAAAAAACAATCCGTTTATCCTGCGTTTAAAAGAAGCAGACAATAAGTTGTACTACGACATGCTGGAACACGGAAGAAGAAATATTGCCTTGTTAACCATTGCTCCAACTGGAACTACTAGTTTAATGACGCAGACTTCTTCGGGGATTGAACCTGTTTTTATGCCGGTTTATAAACGAAGAAGAAAAGTAAACCCAAACGATAAAAATGTTCGTGTGGATTTTGTAGATGAAGTAGGTGATTCTTGGGAAGTATATGTGGTTTTTCATCATAGATTTAAACAATGGATGGAAGTAAATGGCATAGATTCATCTAAGGATTTTACACAAAAAGAGTTGGATGTTTTAATTAAGAAATCGCCTTATTACCAAGCCACTTCTAACGATGTGGATTGGATGAGCAAAGTAAGCATGCAAGGCGCTGTTCAAAAATGGGTGGATCATTCCATAAGTGTTACCATAAATTTACCTAACGATGCTACTGAGGAATTGGTTGGACAATTGTATCTAGAAGCATGGGAAGCAGGTTGTAAAGGCGTAACTGTTTATAGAGATGGATCCCGTTCTGGGGTTTTAATTTCAAATGAAGAAAAACCTGAAGACGAAACTCAAGATACACTAACAGCTTTCCCAACAAAGCGTCCTCAAGTCTTGGAGGCCGACGTGGTTCGTTTTCAAAATAATAAAGATAAATGGATTGCATTTATTGGTTTGATTGATGGAAAACCTTACGAAGTCTTCACGGGGTTGGCAGACGACGAAGATGGAATTTTAATTCCTCGTTGGGCAAATAATGGTGTGATCATTAAAAACAGAAACGAAGACGGAACCTCTCGATACGACTTTCAATATAAAAATAAAAGAGGTTATAAGACTACTATTGAAGGGCTTTCACATAAATTCAATCCAGAATATTGGAATTATGCCAAGCTCATTTCAAGTACTTTACGTCATGGAATGCCTATAGATAAGATTGTCGATTTAATCAATAGTTTACAATTGGACAACGAATCCATTAACACTTGGAAAAATGGGGTGGTTCGTGCTATAAAACGTTATGTGGAAGATGGCACACAAGCCAAAGGACAGACTTGTATGAGTTGTAGTTCTACCAATTTAATTTACCAAGAAGGCTGCTTGACCTGTAAGGATTGCGGTTCTTCTAAGTGTGGATAATTGTTGTAAATAGTTATGGTTTTAAAAAGGAAGTTGTTAGCAGCTTCCTTTTTTTATTTAAAAACTTTTATAGTATCTAGGAAACTGTTATTGGCATAGAATCGTCAATTAAAATAGGGCTATTAGTAGTATGGCCTTGAAATGAAAACCTTAGAGCTTGTAAAATATTTTATGTTTTAGGAAAAACTCAGGCTGTAAAAAAAAACTAAAATCCATAATTTATCGTATTTTTGACCACATAATTTAGTAAGATACATGTTAGATAAGTTACAAATAGTAAAGCAACGTTTTGATGAGGTGAGCGATTTAATCATTCAGCCTGATATTATGACCGATCAAAAACGCTATGTGGAATTAAATAAGGAATATAAGGATTTACGAATTTTAATGAATAAGCGCGAGGAGTATCTAGAGCTTACCAATAATCTGCAAGAGGCTGAAGAAATAATTTCAGATAGTAACGATCCGGAAATGGTGGATATGGCTAAAATGCAATATGACGAAGCCAAAGAAGGAATTCCGAGATTGGAAGAAGAAATAAAAGTCCTTTTAATTCCTAAAGATCCAGAAGATTCCAAAAACGCCGTGATGGAATTACGTGCAGGAACAGGAGGAGACGAAGCCAGTATTTTTGCTGGAGATTTGTTTAGAATGTACTCCAAATATTGCGAAAGTAAAGGTTGGAAAGTAGATACTGTTGATTATAGTGAAGGAACCAATGGTGGTTTTAAAGAAATTCAATTTGAGGTAACAGGAGATGATGTGTACGGCACTTTAAAATTTGAAGCTGGCGTGCATCGAGTGCAACGTGTGCCACAAACAGAAACGCAAGGCCGTGTACATACAAGTGCTGCAACGGTTATGGTATTTCCAGAAGCCGAGGAGTTTGATGTAGAAATAAATCCAAAAGACGTACGTATCGATTTTTTCTGTTCGTCTGGACCTGGAGGGCAATCGGTAAATACAACCTATTCGGCTGTGCGTTTAACGCATATTCCAACAGGATTGGTGGCGCAATGTCAGGATCAAAAATCCCAACATAAAAATAAAGAGAAAGCTTTTAAGGTATTGCGTTCTAGATTATATGATATAGAATTGGCGAAGAAAAATGCTGAAGATGCTGCAAAGCGTGGTTCTATGGTAAGTTCTGGAGATAGAAGTGCTAAAATTAGAACCTATAATTATTCTCAAGGTCGCGTAACCGATCATAGAATTGGTTTAACCCTATACGATTTAGGAAATATTGTAAATGGCGATATCCAAAGAATTATAGATGAACTTCAGTTAGCTGAAAATACCGAGAAGCTAAAAGCAAATACAGACGTAATTTAAAACCTAGCCTCTTTTCTGAGGCTTTTTTTATAAGATGACCACACAGCAATTAACAGAACAAATCCTAAAAAAGAAATCCTTTCTCTGCATCGGATTAGATGTCGACTTACATAAAATCCCACAGCATTTATTAGAAGAAGAAGACCCGATTTTCGCTTTCAATAAAGCCATTATAGACGCCACCCATCAGTTGTGTGTGGCGTATAAACCCAATACTGCTTTTTACGAAGCTTATGGTTTAAAGGGTTGGAAGTCTTTGGAAAAAACCATTCAGTATCTCAATCAAAATTATCCCGAAATCTTTACCATTGCCGATGCCAAAAGAGGAGACATTGGGAATACAAGCAGTATGTATGCCAAGGCTTTTTTTGAGGACTTAGGTTTCGATAGTGTTACCGTAGCTCCCTATATGGGAAAGGATTCTGTTGAACCGTTTTTGGCTTTTAAAAACAAGCACACTATTATGTTGGCTTTAACTTCCAATGAAGGTGCTTTCGACTTTCAGACGAAAATGATGGATGGAAAAGAATTATACAAGCAGGTTTTAGAAACGTCTAAAGCTTGGAGGAATTCCGAAAACTTAATGTATGTGGTAGGAGCAACCAAAGCTGAATATTTTGCTGACATAAGAAACATTGTTCCAAACAGTTTTTTATTGGTTCCAGGAGTTGGCGCACAAGGAGGAAACTTGCAAGATGTTTGTAAATATGGCTTGAGTACAAACGTTGGGTTGCTTATTAATTCTTCAAGAGGTATTATTTATGCTTCCAAGCAAGAAGATTTTGCCCAAGCTGCAGCAGGTAAAGCAAAAGAACTTCAGCAGGAAATGGAAGTCATATTAAGAGCAAAGTTGTAGTAAAAAGTCTATAAATTATAAGTAAAACGAAGACTAGCATCTATTCCAAATGAAAGACCAGTTAGATAGAATTATTAGTTTCAAGTCGACACCCAAACGAATTGTTTCCTTGGTGCCTTCGCAAACGGAATTATTGTACGATTTAGGTTTGGAATCATCTTTAGTTGGGATTACTAAGTTCTGTGTGCATCCGCATCATCTTCTTTCTAATGTAGCGGTCGTTGGAGGAACAAAACAAGTTCATTTTGATAAAATAAAAGCGCTCCAACCCGATATCATTTTATGTAATAAGGAGGAAAACACGCAAGAAATGATTGAAGAACTGGAGAAAATAGCTCCTGTTCATTTAAGCGATATTTATACTATTGAAGATTGCTTAGAGCTCATTGCTATGTACGGAGCCATTTTTTCAGTAGAGCGTCGTGCGGAAGCTATTATTTTAACCATTAAAAAGGAACATCAAGAATTTCAAGACTTCATAAAAGATCAGCCAAAATTGAAAACGGCCTATTTTATTTGGAAAACCCCCTGGATGGTTGCTGCTAATACTAATTTTATAAATGCCTTATTGACTGTTGGAAAGTTTGAAAATTATTTTCTGTACCTAGATAGGTATCCAGAAATTGATTTAGAAAAAGATCTAAGGAAGGATGTTGAAGTTATTATGCTTTCCACAGAACCATTTCCGTTTAAGGATGCGCATGTAGAAGCCATGAAAATAGCTTTTCCAAATGCAAAGGTGTTGTTGGTTGATGGCGAATTGTTTTCTTGGTATGGATCCAGATTGGCAAAATCCTTTAAATATTTTAAGGCACTAAGACTTGAATCTTTATAAAATAAAGATTGAGACGAAGTTTTAGTTGAAATGAAGAGCTTATATCAATCTTTGTTTTCCAAATTCCCTATTCAAGTATTTCAACCGGTTTAATTTGTGTAAAAGTTTGATGGCTTTATACTCCGAAATATCACTCATAGCGCAATCCGTTTGGCGTAGATTGTAAGCTTGTTCTATAAGCTGCTTATAACGATTTTGTAACTTGATTTGGTTTTCTTCGATTTTTTTTGAATTTTCCATGGCTCATACCTTTGAATATTAAATATATCTAAAAATATAGAATAGAGCAAGTTAACAGTGTGTTAAATGTTGAGATTGTTGATAAAAAAAATCGATTCTGTAGGAATCGATTTTGATTTGGAGAATTAACTTACTTTTTTTCAACTATTTAAATACATAGTCAGTAGGCTTATTTTAAAATATCCACAGAAACTTTATTTTTTATCTTGTAAAGCAAATACTTGTTTCAATAAATCGGTTGTTCTGGAAGAGAAGTTGGTTCTAATATCTTTTTCTTCAACAGCTATCATTTTATAAACTCCTTTTAGCGCTTCTTCCGTAACGTAATTTGTTAAGTCTGGGTTCACTTTAGAAGTAAATGGAATGCTATTGTATTTGCTAATTAAATTAGACCAGATTTGGTCGGCTCCAACCTTTTTAAACGAGTTGTCTATTACTGGGTGAAATTCGGTATACAGCGCAGATTCTGTTTTTCCGGCCAAATAGAGGGTGGCAGAATCGTCACTTCCAAGAAGGATAGTTTTTGCATCGGCAAAAGTAATTCCTTTAACTGCATTTATAAAAATAGGAGTAGCTGTTCCAACAGCGTCTTCAGCTGCACGATTCAATACCTTTAAACCTTCATCTGCCAAAGAGCCTAAGCCTATATCACGAAGGGCTTTATCTACTTTTTGTAATTCTTCGGGAAGTAATATTTTCACCAAATCGTTTTTAAAATAACCATCGGTTTGGGTTAATTTGCTTACCTGTTTGTCAATTCCTTGATCCAAGGCTTCTCTTAAACCAGCTGCAATTTGGGTGTTGCTAATTCCTGCTGTGTTTTCAGGTAATTGATTGACTACTTCTTGTAATTCGGCACAAGACATGAAGTTGATAACTAATAAAAAAGCAAAACATTTTTTGATCATGATATAAATTTTTGACAAATATAATGTATCAAATTTATAATTTCAGATTTAGACAAAGATTATAAATTTATGGAGGGTGGAGGTTTGTTGAATATTGCGTAAATTTGTGCCACTAAAAAATAAGAATTTTATACATGGAACCTATAGCACCTTATAAACCCAAACATAAAGTACGAATAGTAACAGCCGCATCTCTATTTGATGGTCATGATGCTTCTATAAACATCATGCGACGAATTATTCAATCCACAGGGGTGGAAGTGATTCATTTAGGTCATGACAGAAGTGTTGAAGAAGTTGTAACTACAGCCATTCAAGAAGATGCCAACGCTATTTGTTTAACTTCTTATCAAGGAGGACATAACGAATACTTTAAGTATATGTACGATTTGTTGAAGGAAAGAGGCGCAGAGCACATCAAGATTTTTGGTGGAGGTGGAGGTGTCATTCTTCCTTCGGAAATAAAGGAATTAATGGATTATGGGATTGCTCGTATCTATTCGCCAGACGATGGAAGAGCGCTTGGTCTTCAAGGAATGATTAACGATTTGGTGGAGCAATCGGATTTTGCGGTTGGAGACATCTTAGACGTTGACGTAGATTTACTTCCAAAGAAAAATGCCAGATCCATTGCTAGAATTATTTCTTCGGCTGAAAATTATCCAGAGGTAGCAAAAGATACTTTAGATAAAATTCACATTATAAATAAAAATTCAAAAACACCTGTTCTGGGAATTACTGGAACTGGAGGTGCAGGAAAATCGTCTTTAGTGGATGAATTGGTACGTCGGTTTTTAATCGATTTTCCAGAAAAAACAGTAGGTCTAATTTCTGTAGATCCTTCCAAACGAAAAACTGGTGGCGCCCTTTTAGGTGATAGAATTCGTATGAATGCCATTAACAATTCTCGAGTTTATATGAGAAGCTTGGCTACGCGTCAGTCTAACCTAGCACTTTCAAAATATGTACATGAAGCCATTCAGGTTTTAAAAGCTGCCAAATACGATTTAATTATTATTGAAACTTCAGGTATTGGGCAGTCTGATACCGAAATTATAGAACATTCAGATGTTTCCTTATATGTGATGACTCCAGAATTTGGAGCAGCCACCCAATTGGAGAAAATTGATATGCTTGATTTTGCCGATTTGGTAGCCATCAATAAATTCGATAAACGCGGGGCTTTAGATGCCTTACGCGATGTGAAAAAACAATATGTGCGCAACCATTTATTATGGGATGCGAAACCAGAAGATTTACCTGTTTTTGGAACCATTGCCTCTCAATTTAACGATCCAGGAATGAATACGCTTTATAAAGCGATTATGGATGAGGTAGTGGAAAAAACAAAAGCTGATTTAAAATCTAAATACAAGATTACAAACGAAATGAGCGAGAAGGTGTATGTTATTCCACCTGCACGAACGCGTTACTTATCTGAAATCTCTGAAAACAATCGCGCTTACGATAAGAAAGCCAACGATCAGGTTGAGGTTGCTCAAAAATTATATGGTATCTATAAAACCATGGAATCTGTTGTTGGACATACTCCTGAATTGGATAAAGCCGGAATCGATTCCAAATCGATAACATCAAAAGAAAACAAAGACTTTATTAAGTTGCTTGTTGGCGAATTTGACCGTGTTAAACTAAATCTAGATCCTTACAACTGGGAAGTAATTACTGGTTGGGAAGAGAAAGTAAACACCTATAAAAACCCGATCTATTCTTTTAAAGTAAGAGATAAGGAAATTAAAATTGAAACGCATAC
>NZ_DATGNO010000153.1:0-3155 GCF_035306705.1 Xanthomarina sp. | reverse complement strand
AGCCTGTTTAATAATCAATCCTTGGTGTTGGCATCGATTTCCTTTGGAACTACAGGAATATCTTAGAATGTTTATCATTGAAAAATCAGTTTTTAGTATTTATTTAAACCTAAGCATGGTTTCAAGTATTTCGTTAATCTGTTTTGCTTTTTGTCTGGAAACAGGTATTTCTTCATTATCATTCATAATTAGACTGCCACCATCTTGTTTTAAAATCCCTTTAACATATTTTGGATTTATAAGGTGCGATTGGTGCACGCGAACAAAACCATGATCTTGTAGGAGTTCTTCAATTTCCTTTAAAGTTCGACTGATTAAGATTCGCCTTTGCTCATTGCAGAAAATATTTGTGTAATTATTATCCGATTGGCATCTAACAATGTTTTTAATGTCCATAATTTGATAGCCAACACCTGTGGGTAATGCTATTTGCGACTGGTTTTTGTTTGCGCTTTTTAAATGGTCCTGAAATAATTGCCACTGTTTATTGGTTGTTTTCTTTTGTCGATTTTCCCTGTCAGAAAGTGCTTTTATAATGCTCTTCTCAGTTATGGGTTTCAAAAGATAATTGATGGCACTGTATTGAAAGGCTTTGATTGCATATTGGTCGTAGGCTGTGGTAAAAATGACATCAAAATCTATAGGAAGTAAATTGTCTAGCAAGGCAAAACCATTAAGATTGGGCATTTCTATGTCGAGAAACAAGATGTCTGGTGGGTTGTTTTTAATAAACTCCAAGCCATCAAGAGGATTTGTAAAAGTGCCCATAATCTCATAGTCGGAATGTATTTTGTCAATCAAGTTTTCCAAAACGTTTATGCAATGGGTTTCGTCGTCTATTATAATAATTTTTGTCATGGCTTAATAGTCATAAGTTAATGTAATTCTTGTTCCTGATGCGGTTCCCTCTTCTTCGAGGTCGGTAATTTTTAGATGAATTGCATGATCATTTAAATGGTTGTGCAATGATAATCGGTCTTTAACAATAGTCGTTCCCATAGAGTCGTGCAACTTCTTTTTCTTAGAGCTCTCTTTTCTGCCTATACCATTATCTTCAATAATTATTTTTAGGTTTTTTGATGTATCGAAAGTAATGGTTAACGTTTTTTTAGCTTTCAGACTCGGTTGAAGCCCGTGCCAAATGGCATTTTCAACAATAGGTTGTAAGAGTAAAGGAGGGATTTCATGTTGTGAAAGTGCTTCTTTGGAATCCACTTCGATGTGATAATGAAAATTCTCACCCATTCGGTTCTTTTCCAAGGAAAGATACAATTCCAGAATTTCAAGTTCCTCTTCTACCGTAATTTTTTTGCGATTGCTGTTTTGTAATATACTACGTAATAAACTAGAAAAATCGTCGAGATAATCGACGGCGCTCTCATTTCTAGCGCTCATAATTAAACTTTTAATGGCGTTCATGCTATTAAAAATAAAGTGCGGATTCATTTGAGATCTTAAAGCCACCATTTCTGTTTCTCTTAGTTTTTGTGTAAAATCGTCTTTTGTTTTTTGTTCCCGTTCGCGTTCTATTTTGGAATAAAGCTGAAGAAGCTCGTACGTTTTTTCGTTCACTTTTTTGTCGAGTTCGCGATTCATACGTTCTTGTATCTGGTGGTTTTCTTTCAGTTGATCTATTAGTTCCGCATCTGTTATTTCTTTTTTCTTTTGAAGCAAGAACACATTTTTCCCTAAGGCCAAAGAAAAGCAGTACACTTCTGCTAATAATCCCAGCTGAAAAATAATATTAGGCGCTGCTTTAAAATTCAACAGATGTCCAGGAGTGAACTGGATTCCAGAGAATGCAATATATGTGCTCAATAAGGCGCCAATAAAAAAGAAGGATTGGCCTATTATAAAATAAATTATTAAGGGATGCTTTACTTTGTATATGATCCAAAAAATTAATATAAAGTTAAGGGGAAGAATGATGGAGCGAATAATTAAAAACACCAATCCTGTATACTTAAAATCAATTAAAAAATAATTAGAAATAAAACTGATACCAGCATATATAAAACAGAATATCCCGAGGTATTTAAGGATTTTCGCCAATAACTTGTCATAATTTTTAACCTGCAAGAGCTGTAAGATAAAAAAGACATAGAAGCCAATGAAAATAAATTGAACGGGTTCAAACAAATTAAAAGCTAAGCGAGGTGTCCGCACAAAAAAGTTACCAACGGGTGCCAAAGTGAAACGCAATACTAAAAATCCATATATAAGCTGAAAAAAGAGATAGCCCAAATAATAGAGATAGAGCTTTTTGCGTAAGCGCAACCAGAATATTAGCGCGAAAATAAGAATGGTCGCTATGGAAATGATGTGAAAATAAATAAAGCCTATAGATTTCTCTTGCTTTTTATATATAGTCATGACCTGTTCCCAATAGCCAATTTCGGAATAAAGTTCGGGGATATTAGGACTAAACAGACTGCTGTTGCTATCTAGTCTTACGTATAATTGAGACTTTTGAAAGGGAAGAAAATTTAGCTTCGTAAAGGAAGGTTCAGATTGATTTGCTCTTTCAGATAGGGGCACATAAAATCCATTTTTGAGTATTTTATAGCCTTGGTCTGTTTGCTGGTAAATAGTAGTGTAATCATTAGGGCTAAACAGTGACGTTCCAACTGTATCTTGTGAACGATTTTCAATTTCAAATTTGAGCCAAATCGCTTTATCCAATGGCGCTTTGTCTATGGAATTATATGTGTTCCAAACTGTTTGTTGGCTGATGTTTTCAAAAGTTGTTTTTCTATCAGTACGAAGCATTTTTACACTTTTGTTATCGACCAACGTGAGCTTATATGGCACGGAATCGATTATGATCTGGCCAGATAGGTGCATGATACCCCATAGGAAATAACAAGTTAATAAAGTAATAGCTTTTAACATTACAGCTAAAGTACCATTCTATTTTGAAATGTCTTAGGGAGATTTAGTATTCAGTTGCTTTCATTTAGTATTTGGTATTTTTTCAAGATTTACTACTTCATCTTTTTCTGTATTGTTTTTATTGGTTTTTTGCCTACCTGTACCATTGTGGGATTAAAATTGAAAGCGCTGGAATATTACTTGAGACCTTTCATGTTTTAGAAACCTGAAAGGTTTTTAAAAAGATTACGTTTCAATTTCTCCCGATAGCTATCTGGATTCAA
>NZ_DATGNO010000152.1:0-2174 GCF_035306705.1 Xanthomarina sp. | reverse complement strand
CGGACTTCTAGCGCATGTTGGGGGTGGAATATTTGGATATGTTTATGCAGTACAATTGGCAAAAGGAAACGACATAGGAAAGTGGTTTGAAAATATTATGGACTCAATAGCCAATATCTTTAAACCTCGATCTAAAAAGCCTTTTAAAACAGTACATAGAAATAAAAAAACAACAGCTAAACCTCCTAAAGCCTCTAAAACAGAGCATCAAAAGAAAATCGATTCTATCTTAGATAAAATTGGTAAAAGCAGTTATGAAAGTCTAACAAAAGCCGAAAAAGACTATCTTTTTAAAGCAGGAAAAGAAGATTAAAACAATGAGGAAATTTTTTCGTAGCGTTGTCTTTTTGCTAAATCTATTTGCAGCACTTGTTTTAGGTGTTTCATTTGTGCTTCCTTATCTGCCACCTAGCCGATTTCCAGTTGTGTCTATACTGAGTTTAGCAGTTCCAGTACTGATTATTGTTAATATTCTATTTGTAATATATTGGGTGTTTCTATTTAATAGAAGGTTTATACTTTCTGCAATAGTGCTCGTTATTTCGTTTATTCACTTTAACGGTTTTTTCCAAGTGTCTTCGGAGGGAAATCCTGCTGAATATAAAAACACACTTTCCATACTTTCCTATAACGTACGACTTTTTAATGCTTATGAGAAAAAGTCTCATGGCGATGTGAAAGCGATATTTTCAGAAATAGTAACTAAAACAAATTCTGATATTATTTTTATTCAGGAGTATTCAAAAAAGCATAAAATAGATTTTTCAAAATATCCGCATCAACATGTTCACTTTAAAAACAATCGAGCAAACCTTGGCCATGCTATATTTTCAAAGTTCCCAATAATAAATAAAGGAGCATTCGATTTTAAAGGCTCTGGAAATAATGTGTTATATGCAGATGTTGTAAAAGGTAAGGATACTATTCGAGTGTATAATCTCCACTTGCAGTCGTTTGGGATTATACCAGATATACAATTTCTACAAGAATCGGACAAAGAGAAGCTTCTTAGACGTGTTTCTTCTAACTTTAAAAAGCAAGAGTCTCAGGTTTACTCAGTTTTATCACATAAATCTAAATCAAAGTACCCAGTAATTCTTTGTGGTGATTTTAATAACACTCCTTTTTCTTATACGTATAGAAAGCTAAATGAAGGTATGCAAGATGCATTCAAAGTGCGCGGTAATGGCTTGGGAACAACCTTTTGGTTTGATGGCTTTCCACTTCGGATCGATTATATTTTGGCATCACCAAAATTCAATATACTGTCTTTTGATACTTTTAGCAAGACATTTTCAGATCACAACGCTATCCATACTACTGTCGGTTGGTAAATAGTAATTGGAAATTATCCTAGGTTAAAAAATCTATCACACTTTCAGAGTTTTCCAATAAAATTTGACGCTCTCTGTATGTAAAATTATGAAAGCATTTTCGGGTAGTTGCTTTAACGTGTTTTTTATTCAATTTAGTGCCAAAGTCAAAAACGTCATAGCTTCTTTTACCTTTTAGATTGTAAAAGTTAAATTCCTTGAGCTTGTAGTAGCGAAAAGTTTCTTAGATCGTTTCTCGGCAAATACAACTAAACTCTATCTACAGCTGCTGCTTCTAGATAGCTTAATGTGTTGGGGCCTTCGTTAAACAACAAATCTAAAATTGAAAGATTGGGTAAAAAACCATGATTTGCTTCTAATACTTGAGTATATGGCTTGGTTGTATATTCAGGCTTCCTTTTAGCGTTTATGAGGATTCTTAAATCTTTAATTTCAGGTTCTCGTTCAAAGCGTGTGGTTTTTGAGGTTTCTACTTCTAAACCAATCAAATCACAAAGGACTTCAAAAGTGTTAAGGTTGTGGGTCATAAGAAACTCAGTAGGCTCTAGAAATAGAGGGGCTAAATCATCTTCATAGTATTCAAAAAAAGGAGAGGTTCGATAGGCACTTTGAAGACTCTTCCAATGATGATCTTGCCACGGGAAGTCATTTTCCACTTTAACGTCTTTTGTTTGTTGCCGAATTCCCTTCTTATTGTGTTTTATAGGAATGTTAAGCAGAAGCTTTCCGTTGCTATGGGCTATATATGCTCGGTTTCTGTATGTTTGTTTTTGATAGTTGTCTTCAACTTCCCAAATCACCTTTTCAGATTGTGCGATATGTGCCATTTGCTCAATGGAA
>NZ_DATGNO010000151.1:0-15243 GCF_035306705.1 Xanthomarina sp. | reverse complement strand
TGGACTACCTAATAAATTTGGTACTATTTTTTAAGCTACATTTTTATTATTTTTCATTATTAATTCTACTTCCTCCTCCATTGGAGATTTATAGTCTAAAGCAGAATGAAGTCTTTTACAATTATACCATTTGATGTAGCGTTCAATTACCCTGTAAGCATCTAAATAGTAATTGAAAACATATCTATTAGTACATTCGTACTTTATTGTTTTAAACAAGCTCTCTGCAACAGCATTGTCCCAGCAATTTCCTTTTCTGCTCATACTTTGTCTTATCTTTTTACTGGAGCTTAAAATGTTTGTCATTTTATTTGAGGCATATTGCACGCCTCTATCGGAATGGAAAATATGGTTATTAGTTATATTTCTATGCTTTCTAGCCTGTAGCCAAGCTTTGTAAACGGTGTTTTCTGTATCCATATTTTCAGTTAATACCCAGGACACTATTTTTCTATCTGCTAAATCTAAAATAGTAGTAAGGTAATTCCATTGACTGCCAACTTTTATGTAGGTGATGTCAGACACCCATTTTTCACCTAACAGCGTGCTCTTAAAGTTTCTATTCAACACATTATCTGCTAGCGCAAAAGCGTGGTTAGAGTCGGTTGTGCAAACTCTAAACTTTTTGCTCAGTACGCTCTTTAAACCCAGGGCTTTCATAATTAAAGCGATATAGGATCTTGAGTAAACAAGGCCCTCACGTTCCAATGATTTTTGGATACGTAAACTACCATAAACTTGATTACTATCGTTAAAAATAGCTGCAACCCTTGATTTCAAATGAGAAATAGAACTTTTCTGACGCTTATATTGTCCAACACGTAGCCAAGTATAATAGGCGTTTTTGCTAACCCTCATACACTTACACATCTTTTCAACAGGAAATAGACCGGTATTAAATTTAATGAACCGGTACATTACTTGTCGCTCTTGGAAAAGATGCTTACCGCCTTTTTTAATATGTCGCGCTCTAATTTAACATCCTTTAATTCCTTCTCCAGAGCTTTTATTTTAAGTGTCTCCTCCTTGTTGGTGCTGTTTGTTCCTTTGTTATTAAATTCTTTGTCCCATCTATGGATGGAAGCTTGACTAACACCAAACTCCTTGGTGAGCTCCTTAACCGGTTTACCTGAATTTAACAGCTCAACCAGTGTCTTTTTAAAATTTTGATCATAAATTATTCTACCCATTTTGCTAAGTTAATTTATTCACTTAATAAAGTACCAACAAAACTAGACATTCCATGTAATTTCGAGATTAGAAATAAAATCAGCAAATTTTAATAATTCCTGAATTTTTTCATAAGTAATTTTGTCAAGTTTCCATTTGCTACTTTTCTCTTCTTCTTTCAATTTTAGTATGATTTGTATATGTTACCGAACGGTCAAGTATAAGCGTAGTGCGGGTTTTCGAAGACGAGACTTTCATTTTATCCAAAATTTTATTACGTGACGAAATGTTCAATTTAGCAATAAATCCCGCATTATGCTTATACATTGTGTGTGCCCAGTATGGGCATCTTTACCTTACTGCAAAGTAAGATATTAATTTATAGGGTGCAAGTCCCTTATGCGCTGGAGTAACGTCTGGAAGCATTAGTAAGTCGCAATGGTGTTGACCGTGAGGTCATATCTGAAGAAAGCGAGACTACAAAACTCGGTACTGACGAACAGGAACCGTATACAGAGGCATATATGCGCGGGTAAGCAACCACATCATTGTAACGCCCCAAGAATACCAAAAGTGCATTTATGTAGATACGGCAGGAATCGAGGGAAAGAAGATGCCATTACCTGGGGAGGTCTCTATAACTACGAGTTGGTATAATGGAGAAGTCAGCAGAGGTCATAGTACCTAAAGGAAACGAGGTGCAGAAAACTGCATAGGCCTCACAATTGGGGAAGGACTGAACGCAATCCTTTCGGAAATTAGATAAGGAACGGAAATATCTGTAGCCTTTTCTTAAAGTACGAAATAGTTCCAATTGTTGTAAAGAGCGATTGGAAAGATGGGTTGCGAACCGCCGTATACGAGACCCGTATCCCGATAGCTATCGGGAGTGGTGTGAGAGGCGCACCGTGGGCTTAATGCTCACGGCCGTCTACTCGATTAGGCTTTGTTATTTTATTCTAACTATAAATTTCATAAATGAACTTGCCATTTCAATTGTGATTTCAATTTCATTTTCATTCACATCGTCATTATGTTTCACATAAGTATTTTGATATTTCGAAAAGTAGTCGATAAGTTTTAAAAACATATTATTCAATTCTTTCGAGCCATTTCTTTCGTTAATATACTTTCCTAATTCGGCAATTTGATTTTCCAACGATTTATTATTCTCAAGCACATTTTTGAGTAACGTTTCCAATGAAAGTCTTAAATCGTCCAATAAATTCCTTTGATGAATTCCATTTGAATGTTTCTCCAAACATTCATTATAGAGTTTTAAGGCATCTGGATATTCAGAAAGCCAATGTTGAGTTTCTTCAATTAAAGATTCATTAATTTCCTCTTTTGCATTTCCTTCTCCTAATGCTCCGTATCTTGATATTAGTTTAATTCTCAAATCTTTTACTCCAGCGTTATTTTCAAAATGCGGAAGTTCGGAAAGTTCTTTTATTATTTTGAACTGTTGAGATGGATTAAATACTTTTAAATTCTCACGTAATGCAGTTCTTTTATTTGGTAATTCAGAAGGAAATGGATATTCAGGAAATGGAATGTCAACTTCAAAATCGATTGCATATGCTGAACAATATTCAGCAATTCGACTTCCAGAAAGTCCTTCGTGAGTTTCTGCAAGTGTATCCGATGCGTAATTTATAAATGTTGCTGGTATCATTCTATATGTTCGTTTTTAATAAAGCCTAACGTTTTGCGTGTATGTGCAGTAGCGGATTAGAAGCACTTTCCTGTCCGTTTAGCACAAAGTTAATTAAAAGTACAGAACTTAGATTTACCACTTCATCCGCTATTGCCACATACACGCTGTTAGGTGCTGGCGTTCTAGTCTTTGTATTCTTCCACCTGCTCCAATAGTTCCATAGATTTCATTAATGGTGTCCATTCTTTTCCACTAAAAATGAGCTGAAACCATTTCTTCCTTCTGTTTTCGTATTTAATGTTGAAGAATAGCCAAATAGCAATAAGAGTAAATGAAAGAGTAAAAAACAATGTCACTATCCATTGCAAAATACTCCAATCTGTTAGCATAGTTTCGTTCCACCAAAAGGTCGTCCAAACAGGAAGTTGAAGAAAGAGGATACGAGTTACCCAAAGCGTTGATGTTTTTAGTCTTGCCAATTGCTCTTGTGTCCTTATAATTGGGTCTGTTATATCTACTTGATAAATTGTGATTAGCTGATAGAGATAAGTAAACAATGCCATAGCGGTAAGCCCCACCTGAATAGATGCTGAAAAGAGAAAGAACTTATTCGCTTCTGAAAATGAGTTTAAATAAATTGAACTCAAAAATATTCCCCCGATACCAACCCATAAAATACCAACCAATAGAGCGAAATATTTAATTGGCTTCATTGAACCTAATAAATTATGAACCGTAATTCGGGTTATATCTTCCGTGTTTTTCCTGTTTATCACAAAACTTTCCTCCAATTTTTCATTGGTGGTTTGCCAAAGTTCTTTTATTTCCAATTCGTTCATTTCTTTATGGTGTTTGTTGTGAAAACCGTGTTTTTAATTTCTCTTTTATACGTCCAATTTTTGTGCCTACGTTACTTATTGACATACCTAATATCTCGGCAATTTCAGCGTGGCTTTTGTCTTCCAAATACAATATCATCAGGGCTTTGTCAAGCTCTTTTAATTCGTAGATAAATTGCTCTAATAATTTCAGTTGTTGTTCCGTTTCCGCTTTGTCTTCGGTTATTGTTTCTGTCATTTGCTCGTTCAGTACAGTAAATCTGTTTGCTCTTGTTGTACTTTTCCGAAAAAACGAAATGGCTACATTCAAGGAAATGCGGTACAACCACGTTGATATTTTAAATTGGTCGTTGTATTTGTGAACGGATTGCCATATCTGTATCATCATTTCCTGTATCAAATCCTGTCGGTCGCTTTCGTTTGGGCAATACACACGGGCAACCTTAAACAAAATGCCTTTATGCTGTTCAATAATTTCTTGAAAAAATTGTTGTTGCTCTTGTTTGTCCATTACAATTTTGAAAACCAATCTCTGATAAAAATAAAAGATTGTGCATTATGTCTTACACCATTATGAGAAGTTTTGTCAATTATCTGAATTCCCCCATTACTGTTTTTCAAAACGGCTTCTTTTGTGGCTGATGCAGAAAATGCTTCGTCTTCGCTGCCCATTAAAACAAGCATTGGTTTATCAACTGCTTTCAGCCCTGCCACATAGTCATCAGGTGTCGTACTTTTATTTGCTCGATAGCTATACTTTCTCAAAGGAACAGCTTCAGGCAAATTGAAAAACAGCACAGGTAAACTGTCGTAATCGTGATTGCCTATTTCATTGAGCATAGTCAAGCCAATTATTCGCTCAATATGTATTTTCATAAATGGCTCTTCGGCTTTGTTTTCGGTGGTTTGTCCTTGCGAAAATGCAGGTGAATTATGCCCGATTAGTGGTGCGAAAAGTAAGAAACCGTCAGGTTGTTCATATTGCTTTTCCATTGCATAGCGTAAAGCCACACCGCCACCCATAGAATGTCCTGCAATGATGATTTTTCCATTGGGTTTCTCTTTGCGGATTTCTTTAATGATGTCTGCCAAATCATCAACATATTGATTGATATAATCAACATCTCCACTATTACCGTCCGATTGTCCGTGTCCACGTAAATCAATAGCATAAATTTCGGCTTGGGTTGCTTCCTGTAACAGTCCTGCCGTTTTGTTATACAGATAAGCACTGCTTGCCACTCCGTGAATAAGGACAATTGTATTTTCAGAACGATTGGGAAATTTGTAAGCAAAAATCCGCTTGTTATCTCTTACCGTAAAATAGCGGGTTTCAGACTTGTAAACCTGTTCAAAACCCATATCAGCTATTGCTTCGGGGTTGAGTCCTGTTGGTTGGGTTATAGGCTTAAATGTCGGTTCAGGTATATGAATTAGTTTTGTAGCTTCATTTGTCAAGCTGTCTTTGTTGCCACCGAAATACAAATCCAACATACTTTGAGCGGAAACAGAAGTACATCCTAAAAAAAGGAAGGTTAGAAAAGCATAAATTTTAAAATTCTTCATTTTGCGATTTTTTAGTAAAACTTGTTTATCCAATTATTCGCAAGTCCTTTCCAAAAATCACAACTGTCAGGAAGTTTTTTTTAGACTGTCAGGTAAGGTGGGTTGAATTTCTTCCGTCAGTTTGTTTTTAGCACGGTCGTCTGTTACGCTTGCACCTAACTCGTTATATAATAACTTTTACTACTCTTATCCCGTAAATAAAACTGGTTATGGTAGGTTTATGGTATCTTTTAAAAGTGCTTATTATATGGCTTACTATGTAGTGTTTTGTTGTACTGATGCTAAAATAGTAATTATGTTTGAATAAACATTATTGTTACCCGTAAAGTGCTTATAGCCTTGTTTTTTGTGGTCTTGTCATTCCATTTTAGTTTGTTTTGATTATTTTTTCTACTTGGGTTTTGTTATTGGACTTTATGTTAAGGACGTATAAACCGTTTTCTAAAGCTGAAATATCGATTTGATTAGTGGTGGTGCTGTTTTGTACTTCTTGACCGCTTTTGGTGTTAATAAAGGTGTTAATTGAAGTGTAGGGTGGAGTGGGGTTTATTTACCACGCGATGCAATCGCGCGGGAGCGGGGGTATTCTTATGATATTAATATCCTTTTCTATTTCAATCCAGATAATAACAAGGATATTTCTGTCCAAAACCTCTTTTTAATGGCATCATCAAGAGTGTCTAAATTAATTCTGATAGCATTTATTCTGTAGTGATCTTTATTATCACGGCAGCTCATTCCGTATATTTTGGATTTTGGGTTATGGTTACGATTGTCTCTAGGTTTCGAATATTGATAGAAACATGTGGATTGTTCAGCGCTATTTATATTAAAGTCACGTAATAATTCTGGAAGTATCGAACGAAATATATTAAGTTCTACTTGTTTTGTGAAAGCAAAGGTAAGATATGAAGAAGAATCATCAGGGCCTTGAATCCCATATCTGCAATCTATGGTTTGTATGTTTTTATTATCATTGATGTTAATTAATTTTTCTTTCAAAAATTCCGTGTCTATTTCCCAAAACTTTACATCGTTTTTGAGTAAACTATTAAAGTCTTGCATATAGCTTGCTTTCAATTTCTCATTAAGAAATATATCTGTCATAATATACGTGTTAGATGGTTTAATTTATTATGTTGTTTTTACATTATGATTTGACTTCTTGGCTTCTTTATATTTCAAATCCGCCTTCTAGAATGAATTTCTGTAAAAGGGCATCCACTTTGATATTCACTCTATACTGCGGCATTTTTTCTCCTTCGGTTTCTTCAAAATAGGCTTTGGCTTTTTCTTTGTTAACGGTTTCTTTTAGTTGTGTGAATCTGCCGTACTCGTTGATGCTTTTTGCCGTAAGCCCGGAATCCATCATTCCGCGTAAACGGGATTCATCTAAGCCTAAAACCGTTGCTATTTTACGTATTTGGTCGTTCTTCGCATTGAATTGATATAAGGTGATATAGTCTTTTAAGGTTTTGCCTGGTTCTAATTTGGCATTACCGCGTTGTACATCGTGCAGGAACAGATTGGCATACTTTTGTTGCTCTTGTGTTAGAGAGGCAAAAGACTTGTGTAACTCGTCGAGTGTTTGCTGTAGTTCTTCTTTGCTGATATCTTTGCTATTAAGCTTTTTTAGATACTTCTCAAAGCGGGAGTTCATATAATCGGCATCGATTTTACCTGTATCGATTTCTGTAATATGACCTTCAATTTCATAAGGGACGTCTATATCTCCACCGCCTCCGCTGCCATTGCCTAGCAATTCCTTATAACGTAGTACGAGGATATCATACGTCAACTTATCTAGCGCTACTGTTATGACTTCTTTATCCTTACCTTTATCTGTGCCGAAGGTATATTCTAATTTATTCCAAGTGAAACTTTGTATTTTTGCGGCTTCAAGGAAGGCATTGAACTCATTAAACAGTTTTGCAAAACGACCCCGTTCTGACAAATCAGCAGGCAGTTTTTCGAAGTTGTTTATTCCTGCCAGGCTAAAAAGTTCTGCGATATCATCATAAACAGCATTCATTGCTTTGAGATTATAGGGCAGACGTTCTACAAATAGGCCTGTAGGTTTATCTCCTGAATATAATTTTATAGCGGCGTCTATATTGCGCTCCATAGTATGTGGCTTTCGGTAATAGCGTATGGTGCCGTGTGGTTTTTCATCACGCTTAAAAAGCCGGTTGGTACGCGAAAAGGCTTGTATGATATTTTCGTATGCCATTTGTTTATCCAAATAGAGTGTGTTTATCCATTTGCTATCGAAGCCTGTTAGCATTTGATCTACCACAATAAGGATATCCAGTTGCTTTTCTGGTTCTGCTGCAATTCTTAAATAGGGGGCTTTATGAGATAATCTGGAGGCTATATCTTTTTTCATTTTCCCGAAATTGGCCAGTTTGAAATCTTGATTATACTGCGCGTTGTAGTCTTCTATAATTTCAATTAGTGCGTCCTCTTTATATGCTGAATGACCATTATTGTCAATGGTTGGGTCAAATAGTGCTGTAATTTTTAGGTCTGGTTTTGTCGCTTTTAATAAGCGGTAATAATTTATAGCGTCTGGTATGCTGTGTGTTGCAAATAGGGCGTGAAATTTTCCGCCTTGACTTAAGATTAACCAGTTTTCTAGAATATCTTGTACTACGGTATGTGTATGCTGGATTCGATCGTATTGTGAACTCGGTAACAAATCTTCTATTCCACTGTTGTATGTTCCTGAATCTGATAGTTGGCCAGCCATAGGCACTTCATTCATATACTTTAAAAAGATTGTTTTCTTTTTAGGGTCGTCCAAGGCTTCTTGAACCGTGTTTGCTTTTGCTTTCTCTAAAGCCACAGCGGTACGGAGGTCTTTATCTTTATAGGTTAACACCTTGTAAGGGTCGAAACCTAAAACGTTTTTATCACGAATACCATCTGCTATGCTATAACGGTGTAACTCGTCGCCAAAAACGGTTGCCGTGGTATTCATTTTCTTTTGATTCTCATCTTGTATAGGCGTACCCGTAAAACCGAAGAAAATTGCCCAGGGAAAGGTTTCTTTGATAGTGAGTAACATATCGCCGAAGGTGGAACGGTGTGCCTCATCGACAATAAATACGATGCGCTTGCTGTTCATTATCTCAATATCTGCTGCTTTAAGTCCGCCATCTTCATCATTAATAAGGCTCATTTTTTGAATGGAAGTGACAATTAGCGTATTTGCAGGATCGTCACTTTTTAATTTGGTGACTAAAACGCCCGTGTTTTCTGTAGCTTGCACGTCTTCATTATCGTCTGAAAAGCCTCTATATTCTTTTAAAGATTGCGTACCAAGCTCAATTCTATCCATTAGAAATATCACCTTATCTGCATCTTTAGAGTTGGCAATAAGCTGGGCACTTTTAAAACTGGTCATCGTTTTACCAGACCCTGTAGTATGCCATATAAAACCACCTCGTGCCTGCTTGCTTTGCCAGTCTGTTTTAGCCACTTTATCGCTTATGGCATTTGCCGCATAATACTGATAGCTACGCATGACTTTAAGTATGCCATCTGAATTATCTGGTACGGTATAAAAGCCTATAAGACGATGTGCCATAGGAATGGACAGTAAAGAGGTTGCGATATCGCTCCAATGGTTGATGGGCTCGTTATTAAAGTCTGCCCATTGGAAATAGAAGTCTTTATTGAATGTACCCTCTGGCCCCGGGTTTGCAAAATACCTGGTTTGCTCTGGCTCCATAGCGACAAATATTTGAACGAGGGAAAATAACCCTGTAAACACATTAGCGCGGGCGTACTTTTCTATCTGGTTGTAAGCCTGGCTTACCGGTACACCACTTTTTTTAAGCTCGATGTGTATGAGTGGCATCCCGTTAATGAGTAGTATCAAATCGCCACGACGGTCGCCTAGGATATTCGATTTGCTTTTGTATTGTGGTTGTTGTGCTATTTGGTACCTACTTTGCCCAGCCGCAATTTCGTGTCGGTCGTAGATTTTAAGACTAACCTCCTTACCAAAATGTAAGGTGTCTTTTGGGTTATCTCTAGTAACGGCTACCGTTTTACCGTTGATAAACCCATTTAATTTCAGGGGCGTGCGCAAAGTGTTGACTTGCTCTAGGATTTGTTGCATCTCGCCTTCTGTGAGTGGATGATCGTTAAGGCGGTCTATATCGCGGTTGTTCTCAAAAAGAATGCTTGCCCAGTTATTAAGCAAATCTTTTTCTGTTGGGTTTTTAAGAACCTCGCTTTCCCAGCCTTTGTTAGTTAAGGCTTCTATTAAGGCTTTTTCAAAATCACTTTCTCTATTAAATAGCATAGTTATAAATGGTACTGGTTGGGTTGGTATTAAGCGACGAATAATTTATTAAGACAGGCTTTTTTGATGTTGTTGAGTTTGTTTAGCTGTTCTTTATGGTTTTCTATTAGGTCATCAAGATTTTTGAAATAGTCGCCTATTTTTTCTTGTTCAGTTTGATTAGGTATATCAAGAATGAGACTTTTTATAATGTTACCAGATAGATTACCTTGTCCACCTTGCAAATATGTTGTTATAATATTCTTCTTCTCCCGTTTCAACCATTCACTAATAAATATATTATTATATCCTTCATAGGGTTGAATAGCTAGTATCGCTTGGTTTATAGCACCACTTAATTTTGATATTCCAACCTCGCCACTAGTAGCTCCATATAAAGCATATAGAATACAATCTCTATCTACTAGTTTGGCAGAGGATTCTTTGAGTCCCTTTTCTGAAATAAATAATTGAGTCTTGTTACTGTTGATTTCACCAGACCTTATAAATGGTATTTTGCCATTATAGTACTCTCTATATCCAACCGATGGAGTTCCACCAGAATATGTATCACAAATATCGTCTAAACTTTTACGCTCCCATTCCCCATCAAAGCCTTTAAAACGTATCTCTGGAACGCTTGCTCCATTTTGAGGAAACATTTTGGTGAGCATTGCTTTTTTAAGGTTTTTGAGTTTTTTGAGTTGGGTTTGGTGGTTTTTTATTAATTTGTCTAGGTTTGAAAATAAATTTCCTATTTTCTTTTGTTCTGGTAATTGCGGAATAAAAACATTTGTTTCAAGAATATTTTTGTTGTATAATCGTTGTATTGTGCTCCCTTCTAGACCATACCATTTTATAATCGAATAGTATTGTTTAAGAAAAGAATTATCCAAACTACCTTCGTGTTCTAACCATACTATATTAGAATCTTGAAAATATTCTTCTTCTCCTTTGTATACAACGGTACGACCAATACTTCCAGAAGCTGAAATTAATATATCACCAACATTAGGATATGGATATAGTTTTTTATATTCTTCAAATAATTCTCTCTTTATAAAAGCATCAGGTTGCTTTCCAAATGTTCCAATTTTGTAAAATGGAATTTCACCTTCGTTGGAAGTTTGAGATTTAAATATTCTTTTATTCATTGAGACTTTTCCATAATCTCCTAGCACCTTTTCTTCCCACTCCACCGTAAACCCTTCAAACCGTACTTCTGGACTTTTATTTTGTGTTTCCATATTATGCTTCGGTTTTTAAAAGGTTCTTAAACTCGGTAAGTGCTTTAATATCGTGCTCGTTACCTGTAAGCTCGCCTAATAAACCAGCCAGCGAGTTTTCGGCTTCTTTGATGTCTTTAGCTACTTGCGAGTAGGTGGTAGCATACTTTTCTGCGAGAGTTTGAAGCTTTTGTGACAGTGACTCTATAATCGAACTCGGTAAATGATGTACTGCTATAACTACAGGTTTAATCCATTTTTGGTCTAGTAAGTCGTTTGCTTGTGCATCGGTTAGATTTTCAATGGTTTTTTTGGTTAGCATTTGCAAGGCTGCTTGCTCTTCTTTAATCTGCTTTTTTAGTTTTTTATCTTCGGTGATTAAATCGTCTATTGTTAGAATCTTTTCTTCATAGCTATCTGTTACGGGCGTTTTATCCTTTTTATGGTCGGCTCGAATTTGTTTGGCTTCTGCAATGACTTTAGCATTGACAAAGCCTGTTTTAGCTTCGTTTACGGTATCTTCTTCTTTTTCATCTTCGGAAAATTGCTCAAGTAGCTCTTCCATTTCGGCAGCAATAGCCATAAGACGATTTTCATTTGTAGTTACAGCTTCTAACTCCTTGGTTAAAAAATGTTCTTGCACGAGGTTAAAAGGCATGATGCGTCCCTTCCAACCTTCTTGTATTTCTACATCTTTTCCGTTTTTCTTTTTTATTACCATATTAGGATCTACCACACGTGTGGCATCAAAGCCTTCGGTTTGTAGGATTTCTAAATCTACATTAATGGTATCCCATCTATCATCTAGCAGTTGGTAGGCTTGGTATTTATCTATAAGCGGAATGGTTTCTAGTCGCTTAAAGATATCATTACTTAAGATTGTTTTTTCTTTATTGATTTTGACTTGCTCTATTTGCTTTAATAAACGATTATTAAGGTAGGACTCGAAATCTGTAAAAGCCTCCTTAAACGCTTTCGCAAAGGCGGTAACGTCCTTATGTGTTGTAATTGTTTCTGTTATATTATCTACTTGAAGTCGCGCATTTACGTCTGTGGTTCTTTGAAACAAGGCATCGCGTAAACCTGGAAAAGCCTTCCAATAGGTATTGAGTTCGTCTATTTCATTGACTGGAATACCGCCAAACATAGAGGCATAGATGTCCCATTTTTCGGCACCTGGTGATGAGTCAACATATCTAGGAATGTTGAGGTTGTATTCATTGTCACGTATCTCATCACGAGATACCACTCTAGAGAATTTAGGTCTTGTTTCTCTGTCGCGAACCGCATCGGCAATACGCTTGATGTCACTAGCACGTAGTTTGTTATTTTTACCCTCTTTAATGAATCCTTTTGAAGCGTCTATAATAAGCACATCAGTATTAGAACGTTTTTGTTTGAGTACAAAAATAATAGTTGGAATACCTGTACCGAAAAAAATACCTGAAGGCAAGCCAATTATAGCGTCTATATGGTTATGCTCTATCAGTTGCTTGCGTATATTGCCTTCTGCACCGCCGCGAAAGAGTACGCCGTGCGGTAGCACGATATTCATTATACCATCTGGTTTTAAGTGGTATAAATCGTGTAGTAAGAATGCAAAATCGGCTTTGGTTTTAGGTGCTAGTCCAAAACGCGAATATCTTGGGTCTGTTTCTTTGTTATCTGGTGACCATTTTTGTGAGTATGGTGGATTAGATACTACAGCATCTACATACAGCGTATTATAACTATGCACAGGATCGTTCTCATCAAAGTATGGCCAGTCGTCTTCTAGCGTATCTCCATTTCTAGTTTGGATGTTTTCCGGCAACATACCACGCATTACCAGGTTCATTCTGGTTAGGTTATAGGTGTTTTGTTTCAGTTCTTGTGCGTAGTATTTGATGTTGTTTTTATCATCCATATGCTTTGCAATACTGTTACCTATATTAATCAATAAGGACCCAGAACCACTACAGGAATCGTAAATTTGTATTTCTTTACGGTCTTTGAGATGGTCTGATACGATTTCTGACATTAAAACCGATACCTCGTGCGGTGTATAAAACTCCCCTGCTTTTTTCCCTGCGTTTGCAGCAAACATACTAATCAGGTATTCGTAGATAAAGCCTAGTACATCGTAGTCTTGCTTGCCATCCATAGGGATGTCTTTGATAAGGTGCAGCAAGTCGTTAATAGCTTTGGTTTGCTTTCCTGCCGTTTCACCCAGTTTGCTTAAACCTGTTTCTAGTGTATTAAAAATACCGTCAAACAACTTTTTGTGTTTTATACTAATCAATCGGCTAAAAGCCGATAGGGCATCTCGTACATTGGATACGTCAAAATCTTTTCCTTTGCTAATCCAGGTGCTGAATAAATCATCGTAAGTTATAAAGTACCCGATGTTTTTCTTTATAAAGTCTACAGCATCGGTATTGTCTTCATTAAGTGCCAGTATGTCTTCTTCAGTAAAATCTTGTTCTCGTACAAATTGCAGTTGTTTTTCTGATAGGTATTTGTAAAAGATGAAGCCTAGAATGTAATCCTTGTATTCGTTAGCTTCAATTTTAGAACGCATCTGGTTTGCAGATTCCCAAATTTTGGCGGCTAGTTGTTGTTTGTTCATTGTAATTGGATATTTATAATTAGAAACTCACAACATGATTGTGAACTTTCTTTATACTCTTTTTAGGTATGTTTGATTAGGTTGTTTTGTTATTGTATTTGGCAATCAGGGATTCTATATTAATTTGGTATTGGCGTACTGTAATTTTTGTGAAAGTATAAAAATAGGAATATATATTGATTTGGGGGTGTGGAATGTTTTTATAGTTTAAAAATCAGCACCACAACCACATTCTACAATGTATTCAGGTTTATAATAATTCATGAACTTTGCAACGGCAATTAGTGATTTTTCATATGGAAACCTTAAGGCATTATCTATTAGTTTATCATATTTCATTATCTCACCATCATCTTTAGTATGTATTATTTCATCTCTAAAGTCTTTGAGTTTATAAATAAGTTGATTTGAAGGCGTTGATTTTTGGAAAAAGTCTTTACCTGAAACAGCTTTTAATACTTTAGTGATTTTTGTTTTGAAGTCTATACTTTCTTGAATTTGAAGTTTATTATAAATTTCAGTTTTTCTAGTCATTTCATTTTCATATCTAAAGTCATCTGGAATCATTTGATTAATAAAAGATTCCATTGCTGTAAATAAGAAAATCACAAAACCACTAGTTCTACCAAAGTAGTTGTAAATTTCATTGATAGATGTTTCAGGAATTTTTCCTTCGAAACTCAATTTTTTTAATAATTCCTTTCTGTCACTACTTATGAGTTTCAAACTTGTTTGAGCATTATGAAAATAAATTAATGTTGGGTCTGGTATTGGTATAATGAAGTTTTTCCCATCTATTTTATTCACTATACCACCAATATATTGCTCATCTTCTAGCTCTAGAAAAGCTACAGAACCTTTTTTACCAATTAATTTTTTTTCATGTTCATCATCGAACTTGTAAAAATCAACATGATGTTCATTAAGGTTTAGTTCGTTTTCTTTATAATCGAAAAAGAACCTTTTTTTGATATGCTTCATTTTACTCAAATGTTTTAAGTCGTTGATTTGCACGAGCTGTAGCCTGTTTCAGTACAGACCTTTGCTGATGAAAACTGGCTTTGGAAAACACAAAGGATTTTCCAAGTGTAGACTGATCAAGCTATAGCTTAAATGCGGTTTTGGCTTTTGTTTTTCTCTTTTTTATAAAGTCCAAATATATATCCGTTGATGTAAGATAGTAGATATGAGGTGTTTTTGAAATACTCGATAATATCGTTTTTATTTAGAATTATACTTTGATTGTTCTTATTATGCAATTTAATTATTTGATGATAAAGGCTTTCAAGCTTTTCATTGTCTAAAATCAACCTATGAGCATATTCGTTTCTAATTTTATTTAATTTTTTTAATATCTCAATAATTTCAACAGGTAAATTTCCGAATTCTTCCGCCAAAAAAATTTTCTTTGAATATGTTATATTCTGTTTGAACATATTTAATTTACCTGATTTAGATATTGATTCGATATAACAGTTTAAGGTAAATTCACTAATAACATGAGCTTTTAGAATAATGTTTTCTTTAATATTTTGTTTCATTCCAATATTTTTTGACATGAAATCGGCTGAAAAGGTTGAAAATTCTTCTATTGAGTAGTCTCGGATATCTTTCATAATAAAAGCTAACGGTCTAGTGTATGATTTCGTTGCGTGTTTAAGCACTAAAGTTAGCAAATAAATCACGGATAGAAAGTCCGCGAGGACTTTCGTAAGTAAGCTATAACTAGCAATGAATTATACACATCTTAAGTTTACAATTCATTAAATTTATTAGATAATCAGAAAGCACAAAAGAGAGAATTAAGGTTAGTATACACGGTGAAGCTTTAGACTTCGACAACATTGATAATCCTCTCTCTTTTTCTACTAAAATTTCGTTCAGTT
>NZ_DATGNO010000150.1:0-2205 GCF_035306705.1 Xanthomarina sp. | reverse complement strand
ACCAATAAGAACTGCCCAACGGTATCCAGTAAATTTATCAGCAATTACACCACCTAAAATTGGCGTTAGGTAAAGCAAACCTGCATAAGTTCCAAAAAGTGCCCCTGCATTTTCAGCCGTCCACTCCCATCCTGGATTACTACCGATAACAGCCATTGTAAGGAAGTTTATCAATAATACCCTCATTCCATAGAATGAGAATCTTTCCCACATTTCAGTAAAGAAAAGTACAAATAGGCCCGCAGGGTGACCTAAAACTTTACTCTTAAAAAACTCGTCATGTTGAGTTGTATCTACATTTGCCATAATTGTGTACTGTATTTAACCTTTCTCAGTATTTGTATTTATAATTCAACAACTTTTCTTTTATTCATTATTCCATAAAAGTTAGTTGATACCATGCATCATTTTCTTTAATTTCGGATTTAAAAGCAGTAGAGCTACAGCAGCAAAAATAGGTATGGCTGCGATAATTAAGAAAAATACAGACATAGAATAAGTGTGCGAAATTTTGTCAATATAAGACCCTGTCATTCCCGCAATAAAGTTGGCTATAGCAGAAGCGGTAAACCAAAGTCCAAACAATAATCCTGCTAAACGTTTAGGCGATAATTTGGAAACATAAGAAAGCCCAACTGGTGATAAACACAATTCTCCTGTAGTATGGAAAAAGTAAGCCAATATTAACCAGATCATACTCACCGAAGCGCTTGTTGCACCTTGTGGAATACTGTTAGATCCAATAGCCAAAGCCACAAACCCTACACCTACTAGCGCTAATCCCATAGCAAATTTAATAGGACCAGAAGGATTCCATACCTTTTCCCACATTTTACTAAACGAAGAAGCTAATGTGATAATGAAAAAAGAGTTCAAAATTTGAAACCAAGAAACTGTCACTTCTGTTTGTTCAATACTAAATTCTCTGTACACTTTCCAACCCCCTAGAATCCATATAATTACAAAAGAAATAGCTGTAAAAACAATGGTTAGTGGATATTTTTTAATGATCTTCTTACCTAAACTATACAATACATAAGAAACGATTATAATTGGAAAAATAGTTAAAAGCGCATCCACCCATTTAAAAATAATCCCTGAATTACCCTCTAAAACACGCTGAGTATAATCTTTAGCAAAAACAGTCATCGAGCCACCAGCTTGTTCAAAGGCAAAGAAAAAGAAGAGACTGGCAAACATTAAAACCCCTACAACCACCAAGCGATCTCTTACAATATGCTTTGGCGTATCTTCTTCGACTTCTTGGTCTACTGCTTTTTTCACATCCATTTCTAATTGCTTTTTAGGTTGCTCACCAATAGCTCCAAATATTTTACGTCCAAAATAGAACTGCAACATTCCAAAAAGCATAAAAACTCCAGCTAATCCAAATCCATAATGCCATCCAATTTTTTCACCAATGTATCCGCAAAGCAACATTCCTAAGAAAGCACCAGCGTTAATTCCCATATAAAAAATGGTATACCCTGCATCTTTTTTAGAACTTGAATCGGGGTAAAGGTTCCCCACCATTGATGAAATATTAGGTTTAAACAAACCATTTCCTAAAATCATCATCACAAGTCCAGCATAGAAAAAATTAGAACTAATTCCTTCAAATGCCATAGACAAATGCCCTAAAGTCATAATTAAAGCTCCTAGGAGAATCGCTTTTCTAAATCCTATGAATTTATCTGCTAAAATCCCTCCTAAAAGTGGAGTTAAATAAACCAATCCTGTGTACCATGCATAAAGTTGCATTGCATCCGCATTAGTCCACTCCCAGCCACCTTTGGCTATCTCTGTGATTAAGAACACTGTTAATAAGGCACGCATTCCGTAGTAACTGAAACGCTCCCACATTTCTGTAAAGAATAGCACAAATAGCCCTGCTGGATGTCCCATTATCATGGTGTCATCAACACCTTTTTTCGCGAGATGCTTAATTAAAGTCGGATCATTTCCTTTACTCATAATTTTATTTTTTTTTTAGATTTTATTTAGCCTGCTTACGTACTTCTCTCAATTCTATTGGATGATCAAAAAGTTCGTCTTTTGTTCTACAGTCTAAACTCATAATTGATACTTTACGATTTGGGTGGTGAAAATAATTAAAAAAAGTGAGCCTTTGCTAAAATACGTTAATTTGTTTATCACAAAATAAATAATCGTTTGATTTGGCGGACTTAACGATAATTCTACGTG
>NZ_DATGNO010000149.1:0-29898 GCF_035306705.1 Xanthomarina sp. | reverse complement strand
CCCCTTCTAGACATAACTACTTGGGCAACTTCAAACGCTTTTTTTGTTAGATAGGTTGTAAACCCAGAGCTTCCTCCCCAAGAAAAACTTGGCACAAAATTTCTTGGAAAACCACTTCCAAAAATATTGGCATTTACGCCTATAACGGTTCCCGTATTAAACATGGTATTGATGCCACATTTGCTATGGTCTCCCATCATTAAACCGCAAAACTGCAATCCGGTTCTAGCAAAACTTTCGGTTTCATAATCCCAAAGTCGTACTTCGGCATAATTGTTTTTTAAGTTTGAGTTATTGGTATCTGCTCCCAAATTACACCATTCGCCTATAACGGAATTCCCCAAAAAGCCATCATGACCTTTATTTGAATAACCAAAAATAACCGAATTAGTTACCTCTCCCCCAACCTTACTAAACGGACCTACCGTAGTTGGACCATAAATCTTAGCTCCCATTTTAATGGTTCCCTGTTCGCATAAAGCAAAAGGTCCTCGAATGAGGCTGCCTTCCATAACTTCGGCATCTTTACCAATATAAATTGGCCCATTGGTGGCATTTAGGGTCGTAAACTCAACTTTAGCTCCTTCTTCAATAAAAATCAACTCTGGCTTAATTGTGTTAACTGAAGATGGAATTGGTTGTGATTTTCTGTTGTTTGTCAATAAATCAAAATCCTCTTGAATGGCTTCACCGTTTTTAGAGAAAATATCCCAGGTATGTTCAATTTTAATAATGTCGTCATTATATTCAATAGAATCATAGCTATCCAAATCAATCTCTTCTTGTGTATCTTTTGTGTAAAAAGCAATAACATCCTCATGATAAAATATAGCTTGATTAGCCTCTAGATTTTGGACCATTTCAACCAAAGTTTGATTTGGTAAAAACGACGCATTTATCATGATATTTTCATCCATTTCCACCATGGGATACTTATCCGATAAATAATCTTCGGTAACCGTAGTGGTTGTATAATCCAAATAAGCTTCCCATTTTTCCCGAATGGTCAAAATACCAATTCTAATATCTGCTACGGGACGTGTAAAAGTAAATGGCAACAAATTATTGCGGGAAGGGCCATCAAAAAGAATATAGTTCATGAGACATTTAAATTTTAAGGTTTCGGGTTGTTTCCAACCAATAACTGGAACGAATCACTTCAAAAGTAACGTAAATAAAGAAAACAAAAAAAGCCTTATAGATAAATCTTAAGGCTTAAATAAATATGCTGAGACTAAGTTTACTTATTAAACTTAGCGTATTTAGTTTTAAATTTATCGATACGTCCTGCAGTATCTATTAACTTAGATTTTCCAGTGTAAAATGGATGAGACGTTCTAGAAATCTCCATTTTTATTAATGGATATTCAACGCCATCAACTTCTAGAGTTTCATTTGTGTTAGCAGTCGATTTAGTTAAAAACACATCTTCATTCGACATATCTTTAAACGCTACTAATCTATAATTTTCTGGATGTATACCTTTTTTCATCGCTAATTGCTTTAATTGTATTCTATTTTCGAGGTGCAAATTTAAGACTTTTTTACTAATAGGCAATACTTTTAATTTTAATTTTCAAGAATAATTATTTTTTGAAATTTTAGCTGTAACGTTTTACTATATTTGTTTACTAACTAACTGTAAAATTAATAAATTTTTAACTCATATGGAAACTTCAATTAAATCAAATGCTATTAACTATGGTCTATATCTAGGTGGTATGCTCTCCTTACTAACCGTTTTTGCTTACTCAGTAAATTTAGACTTATTTACTAAATGGTGGTATGGTGTAGCACTTATGGTCTTGGTAATTATTTTTGGTGTAATTTCTGCTATGACCTCTAAAAAGTTATTAGGAGGAATTATAAACTTTAAAGGCGCTTTTTCAGCTTATTTTATTGCCATTGCCATAGGAATTGTAATAAGTTCTGTAGTGAGTTATGTTATTTTTAATGTTATAGATCCGGATGCAGCTAAACTTTTACAAGAAAAAATACTTGATTCACAAGTTGCAATGATGCGAGGTTTTGGCGCTCCTGAAGATGCTATTGCTGACGTAGTGGAGCAAATTGAAAAGGAAGAAAATATGTTTGCCTTATCTAAGGTCGTACAATCCATCGCTTTCCAATTGATTGGCTTTAGCGTTGTTGGACTTATTGTAGCCTTAGTAGTAAAAAAAGAAGATCCTCAAGCTTAAATAAAATCTTTACTTTTGAGCCTAAAATCTTGAAACCATATATATGAATATATCAGTAGTCATACCACTACTTAACGAACAAGAATCATTAACAGAATTACATGATTGGATTGCAAAAGTTATGCAAGCCAATAATTTTTCTTATGAAATTATTTTTATTGACGATGGCAGTACAGACAACTCCTGGAAAACAATAAAACAATTATCTCAAAAAGATTCTAACGTAAAAGGCCTTCGGTTTTTAAGGAATTTTGGTAAATCGCAAGCTTTACATGCTGGTTTCGAAAAAGCCCAAGGAGATGTTATAATAACTATGGATGCCGATCTTCAAGATAATCCTGAAGAAATTCCTGAACTTTACAACATGATTGTTTCTGAAAACTACGACATGGTGTCTGGTTGGAAAAAGAAACGTTACGATTCTGTTATTTCAAAAAACCTTCCTTCAAAATTATTTAATTATGCAGCCCGCAAAACCTCTGGTGTTAAGCTTCACGACTTTAATTGTGGTTTAAAATCTTACCATAAAGATGTGGTTAAAAACATTGATGTTAATGGCGAAATGCACAGATACATTCCTGTATTGGCAAAAAATGCTGGCTTTAGCAATATTGGAGAAAAAGTGGTGCAACATCAAGCCAGAAAATATGGGGAGACTAAATTTGGAATGGATAGATTTATTCATGGTTTCCTAGACTTGATTACCATTTGGTTTCTGTCGCGTTTTGGCCGAAGTCCCATGCATCTTTTTGGTGCCTTAGGGGTTTTAATGTTTGCTATTGGACTTGGTTTTGCTATTTACCTAGGTATTAATAAACTATTTTTACAACCATACGGCAGATTGATTACAGACCGTCCACAGTTTTACATAGCATTAGTAACCATGATTATTGGGACTCAGTTTTTCGTAGCTGGATTTTTAGGTGAAATTATCCTTAGAACCAAACAAGATAAAAAACGCTATTTAATTAAAGACGAGCTTAATATCTAAGCCTTAAGATAATTTAAATCGTTATTTCCTGTTATCTTTTTTGAAATCCTTATTTTTGCATCACATTTTTTTTGAACATGACACAGATAGAACCTGAATTATTAGAAAGAGTGAATGCGTGGTTAACGCCATCTTTCGATAAAGACACACAAGACCATATAAAAAACCTAATTGCCAATAATCCAACAGAACTTAAAGAGAGTTTTTATAAAAACTTAGAGTTTGGAACTGGTGGTATGCGAGGTGTTATGGGCATTGGAACCAACAGGATTAACAAATACACGCTTGGAAAAAACACACAAGGTTTAAGTAATTACTTGCACCAATCTTTTCCAAATAAACCCATAAAAGTAGCCATTGCTTTCGATTGCAGACACAACAGTCAATCTTTAGCAAAGCTGGTTGCAAACGTGTTTTCGGCAAATAACATTCAAGTGTTTTTGTTTGAAGAATTACGCCCAACCCCCGAATTATCCTTTGCATTAAAATATTTAGGTTGCCACTGTGGCATTGTGCTTACAGCTTCGCATAATCCTCCTGAATACAACGGTTACAAAGTATATTGGCAAGATGGAGGCCAATTGGTTCCACCCCAAGATGCCGAAATTATAAACGTGATTAATAATCTGAATTATTCTGAGATTAAATTTGAAGCCAACGAATCCTTAATCCAATATATAGGAAAAGACGTAGACGATGTATTTATTAAAGCATCTGTTAAAAACGGAAGTTTTAATACGCCTCAACAAGCTAAAGACAACTTAAGCGTTGTTTTCACCTCTTTACATGGAACGTCTATTACCATTATTCCTGAAACTTTAAAACAAGCTGGATACAACAATCTCCATATAGTTAAAGAACAAGCCGAACCAAATGGCGATTTCCCAACGGTAAAATCTCCTAATCCTGAAGAGCCTGAAGCACTAAAAATGGCTTTGGAACTAGCTGATAATGTCCAAGGAGACATTGTTATTGGCACCGATCCAGATAGCGACAGGATTGGTGTAGCTGTTCGGGATTTTAATGGAAATATGACATTGCTCAACGGAAATCAAGCCATGTTAATGATGACGGATTTCTTATTGAAACAATGGGAAAAACAAGGAAAAATTAAAGGTAAGGAATTTATTGGCTCTACCATAGTTTCCACTCCTATGATGCCTGTTTTGGCAGATGCTTACGGAGTAGAATGTAAAATTGGCCTAACCGGTTTTAAATGGATTGCTAAAATGATAAAAGACTTCCCAGAACTAGATTTTATTGGTGGTGGCGAAGAAAGTTTCGGATTTATGGTTGGCGATTTTGTAAGAGACAAAGACGCTGTAACAGCTACACTGCTCGCTTGCGAGATAGCTGCCCAAGCAAAAGCTAAAGGCTCTTCGTTTTATAACGAATTAATTCAAATGTATGTAGATCATGGTTTTTATAAAGAACGCTTAATTTCAATAACCAAGAAAGGTATTGAAGGCGCTCAAGAAATCAAACAAATGATGGTTGATTTCAGAAAAAAACCACTTTCGGTTATAAATAATTCCAACGTAATAAAAATAGAAGATTATCAAAGCTCTAAAGCTTTAAATCCGATGTCTGGCGCTGAAAGCACCATTTCCATTCCAAAATCCAACGTGTTGATTTATTACACCGAAGATGGCAGTCAAATAGCATTACGTCCAAGTGGAACCGAACCAAAAATCAAGTTTTATATTAGTGTAAATACAAACTTGAAATCTGTTTCAGACTTTATTGAAACAGAAAAACAATTGGAAGCGAAAATCGATGCCATTGTAAACGACATGAAACTTATATAATGGATCAAAATTTAAAGAAAATAATCCCATTTACAAAGCCCTACAAAAGTAATATTGTATGGAATATTATTTTTAATATTCTTTATGCTTTATTTAGTTCGCTGTCGTTTATTGCGTTAATTCCAATGATGCAGGTATTGTTTGAAGAAACAGAAACTGTAGCAACAAAACCCGTTTATACAAGTTTTTTTGAAATTGCCTCTTACGGAAAAGATTTACTTTACTATTATATTTCAGAATTAACAAGTACCGAAGGCCCTAAATATGCACTCTTATTGGTTATTGGATTGGTTATTTCAACCTTCCTGTTTAAAAATCTGTTTGGATATTTAGCGTCTTATAACTTAATGATCTTAAAAAACGGCGTGCTAAAGGATTTACGTCTTAGCATGTATAAAAAAATCATCTCTTTGCCTGTTGCTTTTTATTCCGAAAAAAGAAAAGGAGATATCATGGCAAGGATTCTAGGAGATATTGGGGAAGTACAACATTCCTTTTTCGCCATTTTAGAACTGATAGTTAGAGAGCCTTTAACAATTATTTTTACTATCTTTTTCATGTTCAAGATAAGCGTGAAACTGACTTTGTTTGTGTTCATCTTTATTCCTGTTTCCGGGTTTATCATTTCTAAAATCGGAAAATCATTAAAATCCCAATCAGCAGAAGCCCAAAGGGAGTCGGGATATTTCATTTCTTTAGTTGAAGAAACTCTTGGAGGTTTAAAAGTGATAAAAAGTTACAATAGCGAATCTATTTTCACCAACAAATTAAAAGGATCGGTTACTAGAATTTTAAATTTGGCTAACAGCATTGGCAACAAAAACATTTTAGCCTCGCCCTTGAGCGAGTTTCTAGGAATTGTTACCATTGCCACCTTACTTTGGTATGGAGGTCAAATGGTATTAGTGGACAAATTACCAAATGGCGAACCTGTGCTAATTGGAGCAGCTTTTTTAGCTTATATGGGACTGGCCTATAACATTCTTACTCCAGCAAAAGCCATTTCGAAAGCGTCCTACTCCGTTAAAAATGGGTTGGCTGCTGCCGAACGTGTTTTTGAAGTACTGGAACAAGAAAATACCGTTGACACCAAAGAAAATGCTATTATAAAAAATGATTTCACTGATCGGGTTTCACTAAAAAACATCAATTTTAGATATGAAGACGAAAACGTATTGAAAAACTTCTCGATCGACGTTCCTAAAGGTAAAACTGTTGCTCTTGTTGGGCAATCTGGTTCAGGAAAAAGTACGATTGCCAACCTATTGACTCGTTTTTACGACGTGAACGAAGGCAGTATAAAAATAGATGGCATCGATATAAAAGACATGGACATCCATTCGCTTCGAGGCTTAATGGGCTTGGTTACACAAGATTCCATTTTGTTTAACGACACCGTTAAAAACAACATTCTACTTGGAAAAGAAGACGCCACTGATGAAGAAGTTATTCAAGCTCTAAAGATTGCTAATGCCTGGGAATTTGTAAAAGACCTTCCAAAGGGCATTGAAACCAACATTGGAGATTCTGGAAACAAACTTTCCGGAGGACAAAAACAGCGATTAAGCATTGCAAGAGCTGTTTTGAAAAATCCACCAATTATGATTTTGGACGAAGCCACTTCCGCCTTAGATACCGAAAGTGAACGTTTGGTTCAAGTTGCTTTGGAAAACATGATGAAAAATAGAACCTCAATTGTTATAGCACATAGACTTTCAACCATTCAAAATGCAGATACCATTGTGGTGATGCAAAAAGGTGAAATTGCTGAACAAGGCAAGCACAACGAACTCATTGAAAAAAATGGTATCTACAAAAAACTAGTAGATATGCAGAGTTTTGAATAAGAAGCGGTATTAGAAAGTGAAATAAAAAAGGACAATAATTAATTATTGTCCTTTTTTGGTCATGTTAGATTTGGGGAAACCTAACATAATAAGTAGGTTGGTTGATGTAAACATAAAACAAAAAATTATGTTAAACAAATATCTTTTGCAATTCAACGTATTAAAGATGCGTTTCGTCGACGTTTTAAGAATTAATGAATTGGTTTACAAAGTTTTAACATTTTAATGTTTTTTTTAATTAAACTTTTAGTACCATAAGTGGTCTAACTATAAAATTATCAGGTGATAGACGAATCTAAACTCATAGAGCAGCTTCAATCCAATCTGGATAAAAACGCAGCTTTTAAAGAATTGATCTCTCTTTATAAAGAGCGCTTGTATTGGCATATTCGTCATATTGTAAAATCGCATGACGATACAGATGACGTCCTTCAAAACACCTTCATAAAAATTTATAAAAACATCCAAAAATTTAAAGGAGATAGCAAATTGTATTCATGGATGTACAGAATCGCAACTAATGAAGCCTTAACCTTTATAAAGAAAAGAGCTAACGAATTTCAGATTTCAGACGAAGAAGCACACCAATTGGCCATAGATAATTTAAAAGCAGATATTTATTTTGAAGGAAACGAAATTCAACTTAAATTACAAGAAGCCATTGCTACTTTACCGGAAAAACAACGCTTGGTTTTTAATATGAAATATTTTCAGGACATAAAATACAAAGATATGTCCAAGATATTAGACACGAGTGAAGGCGCTCTAAAGGCTTCCTACCACATTGCTACAAAAAAAATAGAAGACTATTTGACTAGCAATTAAACCTTTATAACAAAAAACAGTCTAAGAAGTACGATGAAAAAAAATAAGCTACATAATATGGAAGATTCCGGATTTAAAACTCCAGAGAATTACTTTTTTAATTTAGAAGAGGAAATTATGTCGCATATATATCTAGAAGAAAAAATAGACAAAGCGGCTTTTAAAACTCCGGAAAACTATTTCGAATCTCTTGAAGATAAGATTTTTAGTCAAATCCTAATTAAACCTGAAACAAAAGTTATTTCCTTAGTTTCAAAACGTAACATTCTTGCACTTTCGGGTGTGGCTGCAGCTATTGTGTTACTATTTAACCTTAATTTATTTACTAAAGATTTTTCTTTTAGTTCTATTGATCACGACACACTCGAGAATTATGTAACCAATCAGGAGTTTGAGGCCACCGATTTGGAAGCTGAAATTATTCAAGATATCGATATCTCATCTTTTATTTTGGGAGAGTCCATTAGCGATGCATCTCTAGAAAGCTACTTATACAACACATCAGATTTAGAAGATTTTATTTCTGAATAACCCTTTACAATATGAAACATATTAGCATTTTAATTCTTTTTATCTCCATAAGCTTAAACACTTTTGGACAAGATAGAAATGATAAAATTAAGGCTCTTAAAACAGCTTATATTACCGAACAATTAGAATTAACAAAAGCTGAAGCTGAAAAATTTTGGCCTGTTTACAATGCTTTTGAAGAAAAAAGATCTGCATTAAAAGACGAAGCCCACAAAGACAGAAGCAATGAAGATTATTCTAAATTAACGGAAGCTGAAGCGAACGCCATGCTTGCTGAAATGATAACGTTAAACAACCAGAGAAAAGACATTTACAACAATCTAATTATTGATTTAAAGAAAGTTATATCGTCAAAAAAAATCGTGCTGTTAAAACAAGCAGAATACGACTTTAATAAAAAAATGTTCGAGGAATATAGAAAAAGACATCATCCTGATAATAAGGGAAAATAATCTTAATAAAAAGAAGCCATTTGGCTTCTTTTTTTATTTAAAAATTAATCTACTAATTCTTCCTTGTCCCGCAGCATAAGCCACGCTATCGTTTAAAAATCTTAAGGTATAAAACCCTTCTTTACTTAAATTTTTCCACGACAAGCCACCGTCCTGACTGTAGTCAACACCCTTAAATCCAATGGTTACAAGCTCCTTCCCTGCCCTGTTTGGAATATATTGTACACAACTTCTATAACCAGGTTCTTGCCCTTCTGCTACAAGTTCCCATGTTTTTCCACCATCACTAGTTCTCATTTTATTAGCAGAATTATCATCAGGATTGGTATAATCGCCACCAATGGCAAAACCGTTCATGGCATCATAAAAAGCTATGGAATAGATACCTTCTGTTTCTTTTGCATTAACAATTGGAGTTTGCACTACTTCCCAAGACAACCCTTTGTCATTAGAAAAATAAACTCTTCCTGCAGTTGTTGCAACCCAAGTGTTGTCTCCCACAACAGCAATATTGGTGTTACTTGCAGCAAAGGCACCTTCAGTTTCTAAAGGAGCTGGAAAAACAGAACAAGGTAATTTATTCCATGTATTTCCTCCATCCCTCGTAATTATAATACTTAAACAACCATTCGTGGAGTCTCCTATAGCTATGCCTTCTTGATTATTCCAAAAGGTCATGGCATCGTAAAAGGCTTTTGGATGGTCTTCTAAATATACCAAATCCATGATCCCATGATCTCCAGTTTTAAAAAGTAAAGCCGGATTTTCTACACTCAACATAAAAAAATCGGTATTGGTATGGGCCACCGCTCTAAATTGAAGTGCTAAAGAATCGTATTCTTGTTTAGAAATTTGCCAGCTTTTTTTATTGGGATCGTACAATCCAAAGGCTCCATTATTAGCAGCAAAAGCAAGACTTTTATCATCTAATATCTCAATGGCCCGAATACTTAACAGCGAGTCTTCAAAAATAGTTTCAATTTCAACCTTATTGAAATCTCTTGGAATAAATGTTCCTTTTTCTTCACAAGAAACAATTAACAGAACAGCAATAAACCCAATAACTCGTATCATATCTAGATATTTAATTAAGGAAATAAAAGTAGTTTATTAGGCGCAACTAAACAACATTTATCACTTGGAAGCTAAAGTGATATTGGAAACAACCAACTTATAAAAAAACATTCGTGTATTCATCTCATTTAACGTAACTTTGCAAGCTTATAAAACAAGAAATGAGATTACATAGGAATTTATGTTTTGCAACAGTCGATGGTTTGTTACAAATCTTTAACGAAGACTTTTATGCCGACAAAGTTATCCAACAATTATTAAAACGAGATAAACGTTGGGGTGCAAGAGATCGTGCTTTTGTTGCTGAAACCACCTACGACATAGTACGATGGAAACGTTTGTACGCAGAAATTGCAGAGGTAAAAGAGCCATTTAATCGCGATGATATTTGGCGCATTTTTGCCGTTTGGGCTACTTTACGAGGTATTAAATTACCGGATTGGAGCTATTTTGAAAACACACCAACAAGAAAAATAAAAGGCCGTTTTGACGAACTTTCCAAAATAAGAAAATTCAAAGAATCCATTCCAGATTGGTTAGACGAATTAGGTGAAAAAGAACTTGGAAAAGAAGTTTGGACCAAAGAAATAGCTGCACTTAACGAACAAGCAGATGTTATTTTAAGAGTAAACACGCTTAAAACAACCAAAGAAAAATTACAATCGGAATTATTTGATTTAGACATCGAAACCGAATTTATTAAAGACTATCCCAATGCCCTAAAATTAAAGGAACGTGCCAATGTATTTACGACAGAAGCTTTCCAAAACGGACATTTTGAAGTTCAGGATGCGTCTTCACAATTGGTTGCAGAATTTTTAAACGTAGAACCGGGGATGCGCGTTGTAGATGCTTGTGCTGGTGCAGGTGGAAAAGCCTTACACTTAGCTTCACTTATGGAAAACAAAGGCCAAATTATTGCTTTGGACATTTACGATCATAAATTAAAAGAATTAAAACGTAGAGCTAAACGTAATGGCGCCCACAATATAGAGCCAAGACATATAGATTCTTCTAAAGTGATTAAAAAACTTTACGATAAAGCAGATCGCGTTCTAATAGATGCACCATGTTCGGGATTAGGTGTTTTACGAAGAAATCCAGATGCGAAATGGAAATTGCAACCAGAGTTTATCGAGACTATCAAAAAAACCCAACAAGAGATTCTTCAACAGTATTCTAGAATGGTTAAAGCTGGCGGACAACTAGTTTATGCCACTTGTTCTATTTTACCTTCAGAAAACAAAAAACAAGTAGATCTGTTTTTAACATCTGAAATGGGAAAAGATTTTACCTTTGTAAAAGACAAAAGCGTTTTAGCCCATAAATCGGGTTACGACGGATTTTATATGGCCTTATTAGAAAAGAAAAATTAAAAAAAACATGAAACAAATCTACCTTATTTTAGCACTTGTATTTTCATTAAGTGTTTCGGCTCAAATTCCTGCAGGTTATTATAACTCTGCTACAGGAACTGGGTTTACCTTAAAAACTCAATTAAGAGATATTATAGCCAATGGCCATATATCTCGCACGTACAACCAGTTATACGATGGTGCAGGAATTTCTAATTCTCAAGGTTACGTAGATACGCATTCTGATGTTAATGTAACTGGAGGAACTAATTACGAAAACGATGGAACTGTCTTAGATTTTTATTCTGAAAACCCAACAGGTCCAGACCCATATAACTTTACACATAATGTGGATAATGGAGGAAATCAAAACTCTGAAGGAGATTGCTATAATAGAGAGCATTTAATCCCACAATCTTCTTTCAACAGTGGTTACCCTATGCAAAGTGATATTCACCACGTAATTCCAACAGATTGTCGCGTAAATAATTATAGAAGTAATTTTGCCTTTGGAAATGTAGGTACTGCCACTCGAACATCGCTAAACGGATCTAAAGTTGGAAGTAGTTCTATGCCTGGATATTCTGGAACTGTATTTGAACCTATAGACGAGTTTAAAGGGGATATAGCAAGAGCAGTCCTGTATTTTGCAACACGTTACGAAAACACGATTAATGGATACACTAGTTTCGATATGTTTAATGGTACTAATAATCAAGTATTTTACCCTTGGGCAATAGATGTACTTCTAGATTGGCATTATAATGTAGATCCTGTAGATCAAAGAGAAAGAGAAAGAAATAAAGCTGCATACAACTTTCAAGGAAATGCAAATCCATTTGTAGATCATCCAGAATATGCAAACATGATCTGGAACCCGAATCCAGATACTGAAGCGCCGACAGCTCCAACAAATTTAACTGCTTCCAATCCAACAGACAATTCTGTATATTTAAATTGGACAGCTTCTACAGATAATATTGCTGTAACTTCCTATGATGTTTATGTAGATGGTACCAATACCTTTAACACAAATAACACAAGTTTTACTGCAACCGGCTTAAATGCTTCTACAGAATATTGTTTTACTATTAAAGCGAAAGATGCTGCTGGAAACCAATCAGATTTTAGTAATCAAGCTTGCGAAACTACTACCAATAATGGTACTGGTACAGATTGTTTAGTCGAAACTTTTGAAAACATCCCTGCAAACTCAGGTTCCTATGCAGACAGATCTTGGACTGGCGACGATGGTGGAGCATGGACTGCAACTAAAGCAAGAACTGATGAAACTATTGTAGGTAAAGCTATAACTATTGATGTTAGAAATAATAATGGAGGTTCATTAACTTCCCCAACTGTAAACGGAGGTATTAATGAACTTACAGTTACAACTCAAAGAAAATATGGCGGTTCAAATGGTAATTTAGACTTATTTGTTAATGGTGTTTTAAAAGGTTCAATTCCTTACGATACGAATCCTATAACAACAACAATTTCAGGAATTAATGTTGAAGGAAATATAACGGTTGTTATATCTGGAGTTAATGGTGACCGTGTTGCAATTGACAATTTATCATGGAATTGCTCTACTATTGGCGTCGAAGATTTCACTTTAAATGGTTTGTCCATTCATCCAAATCCAGTTGATAATGTTTTACATATTCAATTTAAGGATTCGAAAGAAACTCAAGTTGACATATTTGATATTCTAGGTAAAAAAGTTTTCACAAGAACACTACAGCAATCCCAAAGTATTCAGCTTGACAATTTAAAGTCTGGTATTTATATCATGAAGTTGACTCAGGGCAATACAAGCATAACCAAGAAATTAATAAAACAATAAATAAGAAAGCGACTTTAACGAGTCGCTTTTTTTATGTTTGATATCAGGCATAGCTCTCTGTAAATTTTCAACAAGTTATATAGTAATTATTACGCTGAAAAAAGGTAAATTTGCATTTTTAAAACACAACTCTAATTCATACATAATGATTCATTTCTTCGGAAACCAAAACAGTAAAATATTTGCTGTTCAAGCAACAAAAGAATTATCAATAGAAACCACTTCTAAATTGGTTTGGTTATTTGGCAACCAGCCAAAAATAGAACAAGCATCTTTGGATGCTTTTTTTGTTGGACCAAGAGCTGCCATGATTACGCCTTGGAGCACCAATGCCATGGAAATTACTCAAAATATGGGAATTGAAGGCATTATCCGTATCGAAGAATTTCAAATGGTTCCTGAAGGTTTTAAGGATTTCGATCCGATGATTTCAGAAAAATACAAGGGCTTGAACCAAGCATCTTTTGATGTAAATATCCAACCTGAAGCCATTCTTAATATTGAAGATATTTCGGCATACAACCAACAAGAAGGATTGGCCTTAAACGATGAAGAAATTGAATACTTAGAAGGTGTTTCAAAAAAAATTGCAAGACCTTTAACCGATTCGGAAGTATTTGGATTTTCGCAAGTCAATTCCGAGCACTGTCGCCATAAAATATTTAATGGTACCTTCGTTATAGATGGTGAAGAAAAACCAAGTTCACTTTTCAAATTAATAAAAGAAACATCCAAACAGCATCCAAACGATATTGTTTCGGCATATAAAGATAATGTGGCTTTTGTAAAAGGCCCAAGAGTAGAACAATTTGCTCCAAAAACAGCTGATAAACCAGATTTCTACCAAATAAAAGATTTCGATTCTGTTATTTCCTTAAAAGCAGAAACGCATAATTTCCCAACAACAGTTGAACCTTTTAATGGTGCTGCAACTGGTTCTGGAGGAGAAATTAGAGATAGATTGGCTGGCGGAAAAGGTTCGCTCCCATTAGCAGGAACTGCAGTTTATATGACCGCATATTCCAGATTGGAAGAAAACCGTCCATGGGAACAAAAAATGGATGCCCGTCCTTGGTTATACCAAACTCCGATGGACATTTTAATAAAAGCCAGTAATGGCGCTTCAGATTTTGGAAATAAATTTGGACAACCTTTAATAAGTGGTTCTGTTTTAACTTTTGAACATGACGAAAGTGATAATACTGTTTTAGATGGGGAAACAAGATCCAATAGAAAATTAGGTTACGACAAAGTTATCATGCAAGCTGGAGGTATTGGTTATGGAAAAGCCGATCAAGCCATAAAAGACAAACCAAAAGTGGGTGATAAAATCGTGATTCTTGGTGGAGAAAACTATAGAATTGGTATGGGTGGCGCCGCTGTTTCATCTGCCGATACGGGTGAATTCTCATCAGGTATTGAATTAAATGCCGTACAACGTTCCAACCCAGAAATGCAAAAACGCGCCGCAAATGCAGTTCGTGGCATGGTGGAAAGTGAAGAAAATTATATAGTTTCCATTCACGATCACGGTGCTGGTGGACATTTAAATTGTTTATCAGAATTGGTTGAGGAAACTGGAGGCCACATCGATTTGGATAAATTACCAATTGGTGATCCAACCCTTTCAGCTAAAGAAATTATTGGAAACGAATCTCAAGAACGTATGGGATTGGTTATTTCAGAAAAACATATAGAAACCCTACAAAAAATTGCCGATCGCGAACGTTCACCTATGTACACCGTGGGTGTCGTTACCGATAACGACAGATTTACTTTCGAATCTAAAACTACAGGTGAGAAACCTATGGATTTTGCATTGGAAGATATGTTTGGAAGTTCTCCAAAAACCATTATGACTGACAAAACTATTGACAGAAATTATGGAGGCATTTCATATGATACAAAAAGATTTCACGACTATTTAGATCAAGTTCTACAATTAGAAGCTGTTGCTTGTAAAGATTGGTTAACAAATAAAGTAGATCGTTGTGTTGGTGGAAAAGTGGCCAAGCAACAATGTACAGGCCCTTTGCAATTACCTCTAAATAATGTAGGTGTTATGGCATTGGATTATAAGGGAAAAGAAGGAGTTGCAACCTCTATTGGTCACGCGCCAATTTCGGGATTAATTAGTCCTTCGGCAGGAAGTAGAAATGCCATTACCGAAGCCTTGACCAACATGGTTTGGGCGCCGTTAAAAAATGGTTTACACAGTGTTTCCCTATCTGCAAACTGGATGTGGCCATGTAAAAACGAAGGTGAAGATGCCAGACTTTACGAGGCAGTAGAAGCAGTTTCAAAGTTCGCAATCGATTTAGGTATTAATGTACCAACTGGAAAGGATTCGCTTTCTATGAAGCAGAAATATCCGAACGAAGAAGTTATTTCCCCAGGAACGGTTATTATTTCGGCTGCAGGAAATTGCAACGATATTACCAAGGTGGTAGAACCTGTTTTTAAAAGAAAAGGTGGAGATATCTATTATATAAATATTTCTCAAGATGAATTTCATTTAGGTGGAAGTTCTTTTGCTCAAATAATGAACAAAGTAGGAAATACAACACCTAATGTACAAAGTGCCGCCTATGTGAAAGTGGTTTTCAATACCATGCAATCTTTAATAAAAGATGAAAAAATTCTTGCTGGACACGATGTCGCATCTGGTGGATTAATCACAACTTTACTGGAAATGTGTTTTGCAGATAATAATCTAGGTGCAGAACTGGATATAACAGAGTTAAACCAGAAAGATTCCTTTAAAGTTTTATTTGCTGAAAACTCCGGAATTGTATTTCAAGCAAAAGACTCTTCAGTAGAAGAAGTTTTGAAAAATGCCGATATTGAATTTTTCAAGATAGGAAAAGTTCAAGAAAGTGATGTATTAAGCATCATTAACGATCAACACGTTTTCCTTCTAACCGTTTCAAGATTACGCGACGTTTGGTATAAAACCTCCTTCCTACTCGACCAAAAACAAACAGCAAATGGTTTAGCAAAAGATCGATTTGATAATTATAAAAATCAACCATTACACTATAAATTCCCAGAGAATTTCACTGGAAAATTAGAAGATATCGAGCGTATGGACAACTCGCGAGCAGACAAGTCGCGACTTGTCCCTACTATCGCACGACCAAAAGCAGCAATATTACGTGAAAAAGGTTCTAATTCCGAACGCGAAATGGCAAACGCCATGTATTTAGCAGGTTTTGACGTAAAAGATGTCCACATGACCGACCTAATTTCTGGCCGTGAAACTCTCGAGGACATTCAATTTATTGGAACTGTTGGTGGATTTTCAAACTCCGATGTTTTAGGCTCTGCCAAAGGCTGGGCCGGCGCGTTTTTATACAACGAAAAAGCAAATACAGCTTTAAAGAATTTCTTTAAAAGAGACGACACCTTATCCGTTGGTATTTGTAATGGTGCGCAACTTTGGATGGAATTGGAATTGGTAAATCCAGATCATAAAACCCATGGAAAATTAACTTATAACAATTCGAAAAAACACGAAAGCGGGTTTACTTCAGTTAAAATTCAGGAAAATAACTCTGTAATGTTATCAAGTTTAGCCGGAAGCACTTTAGGCGTTTGGATTTCTCATGGAGAAGGCAAGTTTAAATTACCACTTTCGGAAGAAAATTATAACATTGTGGCCAAATATGGATATGAAGAATATCCAGCATGTCCGAATGGCTCCGATTATAACACAGCCATGATGTGCGATAAAACCGGAAGACATTTAGTAACTATGCCACATATAGAGCGCTCAACCTTCCCGTGGAACTGGGCCAACTATCCAGCAGGCAGAAAAGATGAAGTATCGCCTTGGTTGGAAGCTTTTAAAAATGCTAAAAAGTGGATTGAAAATAAAAAATAACACCCTTAACCATTTACAAATCAAGGAGCTTAAATATTTTAAGCTCCTTTTCTTATGCGGTCATTTGAATATCATATTTATTTTCATAATTTGCAAGACTTCAAACATCCTAACAAATGACTAAAATTACCAGACTTTTTGATTTTCCATATCACCAGTTGGAAAATTATAACTTAGATAAGGCTCTAACATCAAAATACAATGGTGAGTGGATATCCATTTCAACTCAAGAATATATCGATCAAGCCAATGCTATTAGTCGCGGTTTACTTCGTTTAGGTGTAAAACCAAACGATAAAATTGCGGTCATTTCTACTACCAATAGAACCGAATGGAATGTTTTGGATATAGGTATCCTACAAACAGGAGCTCAAAATGTGCCTATTTATCCAACCATTTCGAAAGAAGACTACGATTATATTCTAAATCATTCAGAAGCAACCTATTGTTTTGTTTCAGATACTGAAATTTTAGAAAAATTAAATTTTATTAAAGGAAACACCAAATTAAAGGCCATTTATACCTTTGATGATGTTTTAAATGAAAAAAGTTGGAAAGAAATTCTAGAATTAGGAAAAGACAACAGCAATCAGAATGAAGTGGAAGCTAGAAAAGCGGCTGTAACATCAGAAGATTTAGCAACCTTAATCTATACTTCGGGCACTACAGGAAGACCAAAAGGGGTTATGTTAACCCATAATAATATTGTATCAAACGTGTTGGATAGCGAAAAACGCGTTCCATTTGACTATGGCCATTCCAAAGCATTAAGCTTCCTTCCGGTCTGTCATGTTTTTGAACGTATGATTCTTTATCTATACCAATATTGCGGTGTGGAAATTTACTTTGCCGAATCTATTGAAAAAATGGGCGACAATCTTAAAGAGATCCAACCCCATGTTATGACTGCCGTTCCACGATTATATGAAAAAGTATTTGATAAAATTGTAGCTAAAGGTGGTGAGCTTACTGGTATTAAAAAAGCACTTTTCTTTTGGGCTGTAAATTTAGGTTTAAAATACGAACCTTATGGCGCTAATGGTTGGTGGTACGAAACGCAGCTTAAACTAGCAAGGAAACTTATTTTTAGCAAGTGGAAAGAAGGTTTAGGTGGAAAATTAGACTTAATGGTATCTGGAAGCGCAGCTTTACAACCACGACTTACCAGGGTTTTTGCTGCAGCCGAAATGCCTATTATGGAAGGCTACGGACTAACAGAAACCTCCCCAGTTATTTCGGTTAACGATCAAAGAGATGGTGGTTTTAGAGTTGGAACCGTGGGTAAGGTTTTAGATAATATAGATGTTAAAATAGCCGCCGATGGAGAAATCTTGGTTAAAGGCCCTAACATTATGAAAGGCTATTATAAAGAACCTGAAAAAACCGCCGAAGTTATGACGGACTCTTATTTCCATACCGGAGATATTGGCGAAATTGACAGTGATGGTTTCTTAAAAATAACCGATAGAAAAAAGGAAATATTTAAAACTTCTGGCGGAAAATATGTTGCTCCTGCCATCTTGGAAAATAAATTTAAACAATCGCCTTTTATAGAACAAATTATGGTTATTGGAGAAGGCGAAAAAATGCCTGCTGCCCTAATTCAGGTCAATTACGAATTTGTTGAAGAATGGGGAAAAAGACGTGATATTACATTCAAGTCGAAAGAAGAAATCGCATCCAGTCAGATCCTTAGGGATAGAATTCAAGAAGAAGTAGATGAAGTCAATGAAAAATTCGGTCATTGGGAACAAGTTAAAAAATTCGAAATCACCCCCGATGTTTGGAGCATTGAAGCAGGCCACCTGACTCCCACCATGAAAATGAAACGTAAGGTCATTAAAGAAATATACAAAGACCTAATAGAAAAAATATATCGCCCATAAACCTCAAACTCCTTATTTTACTAAGGAGTTTTTTTTTCGACATTTCTACAATTTATTTTTTCAATTTGTTATGCGTGCATAACAAATTTTTCATTATCTTTGAGTTTCATAAGATAAAGAATGAAAGAAAAAACCATTGATTATGTTCTAAGGACCACTTGGTTAGCAGTACAAAAAATGTATAATGAGGAGGCTGTTAAATTTGAAAGCACAATGGCAACTGGTTTTACCTTACTAAGTATTGATCCAGAAGAAGGAACTCCTTCAACCTCGCTTGGACCAAAAATGGGCATGGAAGCTACCAGTCTTTCTAGGATTTTAAAAACAATGGAAACTCGAGGTTTAATTGAAAGAAAACCAAATCCAGAAGATGGTCGAGGTGTTTTAATTCATCTAACCGATTTTGGAAAAGAGAAAAGAGAATATTCCAGAGATCGTGTTTTAAAATTTAATGAGGCCATTAGAAAGAATATCCCTTTAGATAAATTAATGACGTTTTATGAAGTAGCAGATACCATCAACGATTTAATTTCAAATAAAAAAATCTATACCAACGAAGTAAACATTACAAAATATTAATACTTAAATCATTTAGAACAAAATGAGTACAAGACGTATAAAAAAAATAGCAATTATTGGTTCTGGAATTATGGGATCTGGTATTGCATGTCATTTTGCCAATATTGGCGTAGATGTGCTATTATTGGATATAGTACCAAGAGAACCTAACGATGCCGAAAAAGCTAAAGGCCTAACTTTAGAAGACAAAGCTGTTAGAAATAGAATTGTAAACGATTCATTAACGGCTTCCTTAAAATCTAAACCCTCTCCTATTTATCATCCTTCTTTTGCCAGTAGAATTACAACTGGAAATTTAGAAGATGATATCGCTAAGGTAAAAGATGTCGATTGGATTATGGAAGTGGTTGTAGAACGTCTAGATATTAAAAAACAAGTCTTCGAAAAACTTGAAAAATACAGAACTCCAGGCACTTTAATTACCTCTAATACTTCAGGAATTCCTATTCATTTTATGAGTGAAGGGCGAAGTGAAGATTTTCAAAAACATTTTTGTGGCACGCACTTTTTTAATCCAGCGCGTTACTTAAAATTATTCGAAATTATTCCTGGTCCAAAAACATCTAAGGATGTATTGGATTTCTTAAATGAATATGGTGAAAAATTCTTAGGTAAAACTTCGGTAATTGCTAAAGATACACCTGCATTTATAGGAAACAGAATTGGAATTTTCGGAATTCAGAGCTTATTCCATCAAGTAAAAGAAATGGATTTAACGGTAGAAGAAGTCGATAAGTTAACTGGTCCAGTAATTGGCAGACCAAAATCTGCGACTTTCAGAACTGTGGATGTGGTTGGTTTAGATACTTTGGTTCACGTCTCCAACGGCATTTATGAAAACTGTCCAAACGATGAAGCTCATGAACTTTTTAAACTTCCTGCCTTCATCAATACCATGATGGAAAACAAATGGTTTGGAAGCAAAACTGAACAAGGTTTTTATAAAAAAGAAGGTAAAGACATTAAAACATTAGATTTAAATACTCTTGAATATAGAGAGAGAAAATCGGCAAGATTTGCCACTTTGGAATTAACAAAAACCGTTGATAAAGTCATTGATCGTTTTCCAATTTTAATATCAGGAAAAGATAAAGCGGGCGAATTCTACAGAAAGAATTTTGCAGCCATGTTTGCATACGTTTCAAACAGAGTTCCAGAAATTACAGATGAGTTTTATAAAATAGACGATGCCATGAAAGCTGGATTTGGTTGGGAACATGGACCTTTCCAGATTTGGGACGCCATTGGTGTTGAAAAAGGGATCGAATTAATGAAAGCTGAAGGTTTAGAACCAAATGCTTGGGTTAACGAGATGTTGGCTTCAGGAAATAAATCATTCTATTCAATTAAAAATGGAGCGACTTATTTCTATAACATTCCATCTAAGTCTCAAGAAAAAATTCCTGGACAAGATGCCTTCATCATATTAGATAATATTAGAAAAACTAAAGAAGTCTTTAAAAACTCTGGAGTTGTAATCGAAGATTTAGGAGATGGTATTTTAAACTGCGAATTTCAATCTAAAATGAACACTATTGGTGGCGATGTTCTAGCTGGCCTAAACAAAGCTATCGATTTAGCCGAAAAAGATTTCGCCGGATTGGTTGTTGGAAATCAAGCTGCAAACTTTTCAGTTGGAGCCAATATTGGAATGATTTTCATGATGGCCGCCGAACAAGAATATGATGAGCTTAATATGGCCATTAAATATTTCCAAGACACGATGATGCGCATGCGCTATTCGTCAATCCCAACCGTTGCTGCACCTCATGGTATGTCGCTTGGTGGTGGATGTGAACTTTCAATGCACTCAGATATGGTGGTAGCTGCTGCAGAAACTTACATCGGACTTGTAGAGTTTGGTGTTGGTGTAATTCCTGGTGGTGGAGGTTCTAAAGAGATGGCTTTAAGAGCTTCAGACTCCTTTAGTAAAGGTGATGTAGAATTAAATATACTCCAAGAGTATTTCCTAACTATTGCCATGGCAAAAGTAGCAACATCTGCATACGAAGCTTTCGATTTAGGAATCCTTCAAAAAGGAAAAGATGTGGTTGTAGTTAATAAAGACAGACAAATTGCAACTGCAAAAGCATATGCAAAAATAATGGCCGATGCTGGTTATACACAACCTGTAAAGCGTCAAGATGTTAAAGTACTTGGTAAACAAGCCTTAGGAATGTTCTTAGTTGGAACAGATTCCATGCAAGACAGCAATTACATTAGCGAACATGATAAGAAAATAGCAAACAAATTAGCTCATGTTATGGCTGGAGGCGATTTATCTGAACCAACATTGGTAAGTGAGCAATATTTATTAGATCTAGAGCGCGAAGCATTCTTATCACTTTGTACCGAAAGAAAAACCTTGGAAAGAATTCAGCACATGTTGAAAACAGGAAAACCACTTAGAAATTAGTTGCGAAAAGCACTAAATATGTAGTACAAAGAATTAAGTACAAGGACTATTAATAAATATAATTGGAGTTTTATAATTTTAAAAATGAACTTGTTAAATCTTAATACTAACTATTTAATATTAGAAATCATGCACAGATTTGAAGAACTGAAAATATGGCAGAAAGCAATGGATATTACAGAAAATTGCTACAGAGCAACTGAAAACTTTCCTAGAGAGGAAAAATACGGATTGACATCTCAACTTAGAAGAAGTGCTATCTCCATTCCTTCAAATATTGCTGAAGGTGCTGGACGAAATACAAATGGCGAATTCAAGCAATTTTTAGGGATTGTAAACGGTTCTTCATTTTGAATTATTAACTCAACTCCATTTATCTAAAAGATTAAATTTAATAACAGAAGAAAAATCAAGACCAATTATTAGTTAAATTTTTGAAGTTATCAAAATGAACTATTCTCTTCAAAAATCACTTAAAAAGTCTTAATACTTGATACTAAAATCTTAATACTATTATGAGCAAACAAGCTTACATTGTAAAAGCATACAGAACAGCCGTTGGGAAAGCTCCTAAAGGCGTGTTCCGTTTTAAAAGAACCGATGAGTTGGCAGCAGAAACCATCAAATACATGATGAAAGAATTGCCAGGTCTAGACCCAAAACGCATCGACGACGTTATGGTTGGTAACGCTATGCCGGAAGGTTCACAAGGACTAAACATGGCACGTTTAATTTCCTTGATGGGATTGGATATTGTAGATGTTCCAGGAGTAACCGTAAATAGGTTTTGCTCTTCTGGAATTGAAACCATAGCTATGGCTTCGGCAAAAATCCAATCAGGAATGGCCGATTGTATAATTGCAGGTGGTGCAGAAAGCATGAGCTCTGTTCCAATGTCAGGTTATAAACCAGAATTAAATTACGATTTAATAAACGCTGGACACGAAAACTATTATTGGGGAATGGGAAATACAGCTGAAGCGGTTGCAAATCAGTTCAACGTATCTCGTGAAGACCAAGATGAGTTTGCTTACCATTCTCATATGAAAGCCTTAAAAGCACAAGCTGAAAATAGGTTTCAAGATCAAATAGTTCCTATTGATGTGGAACAAACTTATATAGATGAAAATGGTAAAAAAGCAACCAAAACTTACACAGTAACCAAAGACGAAGGTCCAAGAAAAGGAACTAGTATTGAGGTTTTAGCAAAATTACGACCTGTATTTGCTGCTAATGGAAGTGTTACAGCTGGAAACTCATCACAAATGAGTGATGGTGCAGCCTTTGTTATGGTAATGAGCGAAAAAATGGTTAAAGAATTAGGTTTAGAACCTATTGCTCGATTAGTAAATTATGCGGCAGCAGGAGTTGAACCTCGAATTATGGGAATTGGACCTGTAAAAGCCATTCCAAAAGCTTTAAAACAAGCAGGATTAAAGCAAGATGATTTATCGCTAATTGAATTAAACGAAGCCTTTGCTTCTCAGTCCTTAGCAGTTATTCGCGAATTAAACTTAAACCCAGACATTATTAATGTAAATGGAGGAGCTATTGCTTTAGGACATCCACTAGGATGTACAGGAGCCAAACTTTCAGTTCAGTTATTCGATGAAATGCGCAAAAGAAATATGGTAGGGAAATATGGTGCAGTAACTATGTGTGTAGGAACTGGCCAAGGTGCTTGTGGAATATTTGAATTTTTAAAATAGAAATAAGACTATAGAATATAGACAAAAGAAAAAAGACTCATGTGTGCTAGGAAAAGACAGAATTATAAGAACCTGAAAATTTGGAAACTTGGATTAGAGATTACCAATGATATTTCATACTTATTATTAGAATTCCCAAAATATGAGAGATTTGATCTTAGTTCACAAATTAGTAGATGCTCAATTTCAATGCCTAGTAATATTGCCGAAGGATCTGCTAGAACAGATAAATCTTTCAGTCATTTTCTAGATATTTCTTTAGTATCTTCTTTTGAATTGAGCACACAGCTTTTAGTAGCAAAACATAGAAATTATATAAACGTAAACAATCTAAAAATACTTGAAGAAAAGATAGAAGAATTCCAACGAATGACAATGGGATTTCAAAATGGACTCGATTAGGTCTATTTTCTATTTTCTTTCTTCTTTAATCTAATAAAAAGAATGGAAACAAAAGAAAAAGAGTTACTAAGAGGCGGTCAATTCTTAGTTAAAGAAACAAAATGTGAAGATGTTTTTACTCCTGAAGATTTTTCAGAAGAGCAAAAAATGATGAAGGAATCGGTTATGGAATTTAATGACCGAGAAATTATCCCATACAAATCTCGTTTTGAAGCTAAAGACTATGCGTTGACAGAAAGTGTTATGAAAAAGGCTGGTGATATGGGCTTTTTAAGTGTTGCTGTTCCAGAAGCTTATGGAGGAATGGGAATGGGATTTGTATCTACAGTTTTAACTTGCGATTATATTTCTAGTGGAACTGGCTCTTTTAGTACGGCTTTTGGTGCGCATACTGGAATTGGAACCATGCCAATTACACTTTATGGAACCGAAGAACAAAAACAAAAATACGTTCCTAAATTAGCTTCCGGAGAGTGGTTTGGTGCTTACTGTTTAACAGAACCAGGTGCTGGATCGGATGCAAATTCTGGAAAAACAACTGCTACCCTTTCTGCTGATGGGAAATCTTATAAAATAAACGGACAAAAAATGTGGATTTCAAACGCAGGTTTTTGTCGTTTAATGATTGTTTTTGCACGTATTGAAGATGATAAAAATATTACAGGTTTTATAGTTGAATACGATAAAGACAATCCAAACGGAATTACTTTAGGTGAAGAAGAACACAAATTAGGTATTCGTGCCTCTTCTACCCGCCAAGTATTCTTTAGCGATACGGTTGTTCCTGTAGAAAATATGTTGGCTGGTCGTGGTGAAGGTTTTAAAATTGCCATGAATGCACTTAATGTTGGTCGTATTAAACTAGCTGCTGCTTGTTTAGATTCGCAAAGACGAATATTAACGCATGCTGTTGTGTATGCTAATGAACGCAAACAATTTAACACACCAATTGCAGATTTTGGAGCTATTAAATACAAATTAGCTGAAATGGCAGCAAGTGCTTATGCCGGAGAATCGGCTACATATAGAGCTGCTAAAAACATTGAAGATAGAATTGCTATGCGTCAAACTGCTGGAAACACGCATCAAGAATCAGAATTGAAAGGTGTTGAGGAATATGCTATTGAATGTTCTATTTTAAAAGTAGCTGTTTCTGAAGATGTTCAGAATGCGGCAGACGAAGGTATCCAAATTTTTGGTGGAATGGGATTCTCTGAAGAAACCCCTATGGAAGCTGCGTGGAGAGATGCTAGAATTGCCCGTATATATGAAGGTACCAACGAAATTAACCGCATGCTTTCAGTAGGAATGCTTGTTAAAAAAGCGATGAAAGGTCATGTAGATTTATTAGGTCCAGCTTCGAAAGTACAAGAAGAACTTATGGGAATACCTTCTTTTGACACCCCTGATTATTCTGAGTTATTTTCAGAAGAAAAAGAAATGATTGCTAAATTGAAAAAAGTATTCTTGATGGTTGCTGGCTCTGCCGTTCAAAAATTCGGTCCTGATTTAGAAGAGCATCAACAATTATTGATTGCTGCATCAGATATATTGATTGAAATTTATATGGCTGAATCTGCTATTCTTAGAGCAGAGAAAAACGCGAAACGTTTTGGCGAAGACAAACAAGCCATACAAATTAAAATGGCAAAATTATACTTGTACAATGCCGTTTCCATAGTTGAGAAAAACGGAAAAGAAAGTATCATCTCTTTTGCTGAAGGCGATGAGCAACGTATGTTATTAATGGGATTAAAGCGTTTTGTGAAATATGCAAACTATCCGGATATTGTAGATTTACGTTTAGCTATTGCTGAAAAAGTGAAAGCTGAGAATAAATATTGTTTTTAAATTAAGTTTGGTTAGAAGTAAAAAAGTCGTTTTTAATTAAACGGCTTTTTTTTTGTTTAACCCTTAAATGGTTAAATAAAAACCTCCATTTGATTATGATATAATTAACATTGTAAACGCAGTATTCAATCTTAATTGATTATTATTTTCAGTAATTTTACTCAAAATTAATATCGATGAGAATTTTAGCTTTAGGCCTATTTTTTATTTTTGGATTTCACATTAATAGCTATTCACAAGAATTATTTCAAGAAAAACCCCTTTTCACACATCAAAATACCTTAAGAGGAAGCATTACTCCAGAACGTGAATGGTGGGACTTGACTTATTATCATTTGGATATAAAAATAAATCCTGAAAAGGAATCAATTTCCGGAAAAAACACCATTCAATATACAGTTTTAAAGCCTTATATGGTTATGCAAGTAGATTTGCAAGAACCTTTAAAAATCACCAAGGTCATTCAAAATGAGAAAGAGTTGCATGTTAGACAGGATGGAAATGCACATTTTATTACTTTGGTCGATGAACAAGAAAAAGGCACCATTCAAATTGTTGATGTTTACTACGAAGGCATCCCGCAGGTAGCCAAACGCGCTCCGTGGGATGGTGGTTTTACTTGGGCAGAAGACAAAAACGGTATTCCATTTATAGCTACTTCTTGTCAAGGTTTGGGCGCTAGTGTCTGGTGGCCAAACAAAGACCATATGTACGACGAGGTGGATAGCATGCTAATAAGTGTAAACGTTCCTAAAAACTTAATAAATGTTTCAAACGGACGTTTAAGAAGTACAGAAAGACAGGGCGATGATACGGTTACTACTCATTGGTTTGTAAGCAACCCGATAAACAATTATGGCGTAAATGTAAACCTTGGAGACTATGTTCATTTCTCTGAAGTTTATGAAGGTGAAAAAGGTCCATTAACTATGGATTATTATGTACTGCGCGATAATTTGGTAAGAGCAAAAAACCATTTTAAAGAAGCTCCAAGAATGATGAAAGCTTTCGAGCATTGGTTTGGACCCTATCCGTTTTACGAAGATGGATATAAACTTGTTGAAGTTCCTTATTTAGGTATGGAACATCAAAGCTCCGTAACTTATGGAAACCAGTTTAAAAACGGGTATTTGGGAAGAGATGTTTCTGGAAGTGGTTGGGGATTGAAATTCGATTTCATCATCATTCACGAATCTGCACACGAGTGGTTTGCTAATAACATCACCTATAGGGACATGGCTGATATGTGGATTCATGAAGGCTTCACTTCATATTCAGAAAACTTATTTGTGGATTATTATTTTGGAAAGGAAGCGGCTTCCGAATATGTTATTGGCGTAAGAAAAAATATTGTAAATGACATTCCAATTATTGGTCCATACAATGTAAACAAAGAAGGTTCTGGAGATATGTATTACAAAGGCGCTAATATGTTGCATACCTTAAGACAGATGGTTAATGATGACGAAAAATGGCGTGATATTTTACGTGGATTAAATAAAACATTTTATCACCAAACGGTTACCACCGAACAAATTGAAAATTACATAAGCGAACAATCTGGGATGAATTTAACCGCTTTCTTCAATCAGTATTTAAGAGATATTAGAATTCCAACCCTTGAATATACTATTGAAGACAATGAGTTAAAATATCGTTGGATCAATATTGTAGAAAATTTCGACATGCCCCTTAAAATTAGTATCGACGACCAAGAACAATGGATTTACCCAAATGCTAAATGGAAAATGATAGCTACTGAAGGTAAAAGCTTAAATGTTGATCCAAATTTTTATGTAGAAAGTACGCTCCTAGAAGAATAAACATTTTATTCTATCCGCTTCAATCCCTCTAAATCATTAACTTTAATCTTTTTCCCTGAAGTTGAAATTAGACCTTCTTTTTTAAATTGAGATAAAACTCTAATGGCAGATTCTGTAGCTGTTCCAACCACACTTGCATAATCTTCTCTAGAAAGAATAACCGTTGAGAATCCGTCTTTATCCACGCCAAAGCTAGTGTGGATATAAATAAGCGCTTCGGCTAAACGTTGTTTCACGGATTTTTGAGCCATGTTAACAATTACATTATCCGACTCTTTTAAATCGTGAGCCATTTGCTTAAGCATGTCCATGGAAAAATCGGAATTGTTTTTTAGGTTTGAGAAAATCTCTTCTTTTGGAATAAAGCACACTTCCATATTATTTAAGGCTACAGCACTTAAATTTACAGCTTCGTTAACAATTAGGGAACGTTGTCCAAGTAAATCGCCTTTCACGACCAATTTTACAATTTGATCTTTTCCGTTAGCACTCAATTTGGTGAGTTTACAAATTCCATCTTTTACGCAATAGACCCCGTGCAAGGTTTCGCCTTCCTCAAAAATAGTTTCTCCCTTTTTTATAAATTTAGTTGTTTTACATCCAGAAATATTTAATATCTCCTCTCTTGACAACGATTTCAAAGAATTAAACTGCCTCACTATACACTGTTCACACTTACTCATACCTAACTTTTAAACTTTTGTAAAATTAATCAAAACATGACAAATATCATATCAAAATTCTTAGTATCTTTTCAACTTTGCACCGGGTTTAAAAGAGCAAATTAATTATTATGGATCATGACTTATGTTTCCACTGTGGGGATACTTGTGGGACCAATACAATTACCTTTCAAGAGAAATCTTTCTGTTGTAATGGCTGTAAAACCGTTTTCGAAATTTTCTCTGAAAACGATTTAACTTGTTACTACGATTTACAAAATTCGCCGGGTGCTATTCCGAAGGAAATCCAAGGAAAATACGATTTTTTAGATCAACAAAAAATCATAGATAAATTGCTCGAGTTTAGCGATGGCAACACACAAGTTGTTACACTTTACATCCCTCATATACATTGTAGCTCTTGTATTTGGATCTTAGAAAACCTCAATAAATTAAATCTAGGCATCTCTTCTTCACAAGTTAATTTTGGAAAGAAAAATGTTCGGATAAGTTTTAATTCCACACGTTGTACTTTAAAGGATGTGGTGCTTTTAGTTAGCTCCATTGGGTATGAACCATATATAAGTTTAGACGATTTTAAAGCTGGTAAAGACAATATAAACAGATCGTTAATTTACAAATTAGGAGTTGCAGGTTTTGCTTTTGGCAACGTCATGTTTTTATCGTTTCCAGAATATTTCGATGTAGGAGAGTTTTGGTTAGAACGATATAAACACGTGTTTCGTTGGGTGATGTTTGCTTTTTCTGTGCCCGTAATTTTTTATTCGGCTCAAGATTATTTTATTTCAGCCTACAAAGGACTTCGGTCCAAAATTTTAAACATCGATGTTCCTATCGCTTTAGGAGCTGCTGTTTTATTTATTAGAAGTACCATTGAAATTATGTTCGATTATGGTTCGGGCTTTTTCGACAGTTTAACCGGATTGATCTTTTTCTTGTTATTAGGACGATTCTTTCAGCAAAAAACCTACTCATTTTTATCTTTTGAACGCGATTACAAATCGTATTTCCCAATTGCTGTTACCAAAATCTCTTTGGATGGAAAAGAAACCCCGATTCAGGTATACGATATTGAAAAAGGTAATCGCCTTTTAATTAGAAATGAAGAATTAATTCCTGTAGACGGCATTTTAATTAATGGCAATGCTTCTATCGATTATAGTTTTGTAACGGGCGAATCTGAAACGGTTTCAAAACAATCAGGCGACAAACTTTTTGCAGGTGGGAAACAAACTTCTGGCGTGATAGAAATGGAGGTTTTAAAATCGGTAGAACAAAGTTATCTCACACAACTTTGGAGCAACGATGTGTTTAATAAAAATAAACAGGATAGTTTTACAACCTTAACAAACACCATTAGCAAAAGATTTACAATTGCTGTGTTAAGCATTGCTTTTGTTTCTACAGCCTATTGGCTGGCCGTAGATTCTTCTAAAGCCATCAATGTTTTTACAGCTGTTTTAATAATTGCCTGTCCTTGTGCTATTGCTCTTTCTGCACCATTTACATTAGGAAACATGTTACGTATTTATGGTAAATTGAAGTTTTATGTGAAAAACGCATCGGTTGTTGAACAATTAGCCGAAATAGACACCATCATTTTCGATAAAACAGGAACTATAACTACCAATCAAAAAAGTCATGCTACATATCAAGGTGATACTTTGTCAACTAAGGAAGAAATGCTCTTGAAGAATACGCTTCGTGGTTCAAATCACCCATTAAGCAGATCTTTATAT
>NZ_DATGNO010000148.1:0-22977 GCF_035306705.1 Xanthomarina sp. | reverse complement strand
AAACCTCTTACTTTAAAGAAAGAAGAACTAAACTCGAAAGCTGCAGTACGTTGAAATACATCTTGCGAAGATTGTAAAAGTCCAGAAATATTATCTAAACCACTATCGTCGCTATCAAGTTCATCATCTGATAAAACAATGGTAAACATATCCATATCCGAGACATCTTTTGTTAAAGTCATGTCTGAAATATCAAGAGTTTGCCCTTGGTTAACTACAATAGGATATCTTTTAGAGACATATCCACTTTTAGAAATATGTAACACTTGTTCTCCAAAAGGAACTTGTTCTAGAAATTGAAACTCACCTTTAGAGTCGGTTTCAACGGATAGCACAGTACCTTCTACAGTTACGGTTACACTTGGAATAGGTTCAAAAGAAATGGTTTCAGTAACACTTCCCTTTACAACAGTTTCTTGCGCGACTGCTGTAATGGTTGAAAAAATCCCGAATAGAAAAATAAATACACTTTTTTTCATGCTTGAATTTAAGATTAATAATTGCTTTTGCGTTAGTTTAAAATTAATTAAGGCCTGCAAATTTACATTATTTATAATAAATATCTACTTTTGGCAGATAATTTGTATTAACATAACTATAACATAATATACAATTAAATGAAAGATTTGAAATTTTGGCTTGTAGCCCTGTTTTTAAGTGCGTCTTTATTTATTCAAGCGCAAGACAAAAAGACCTATAAGGTGCATACGGTCGCTTTTTATAATTTGGAAAATTTGTTTGACACAGTAAATGATCCAGATAAAAACGATGAAGCCAGCCCCATTATGGAAATGAAAGGTGACGTTGAAGCCGTGTATAAAAAGAAAGTGAGCAACATGGCTCGCGTAATAGCAGACATTGGAAAAGACATTACCAACAACTCTCCTGTTATTCTTGGTGTTGCCGAAGTTGAAAACAGAAAAGTTATGGAAGACGTAGCAAACGACCCACAGTTAATCGACAAAGATTACGGCATTGTACATTACGATTCTCCAGACCGTCGTGGTATTGACGTTGGATTATATTACCAGAAAGGTTTATTTACACCCTTGAACACGAGCAGTCATGAACTTATAATTTACGACGACAATTCAAGAGAACGAATTTATACCAGAGATCAATTGTTAGTAAGTGGAAAACTGGAAGGCGAATTAATACATGTTATTGTTAACCACTGGCCTTCTAGACGTGGTGGGGAAGCTAGAAGTAGACCAACTCGTGTGGCTGCAGCTAAACTAAATAAGAAAATTATTGACTCGTTGCAAACCATAGATCCTTATGCCAAAATAATTATTATGGGCGATTTAAATGACGATCCTATCAACGCGAGCGTGAAAGAAGTTCTAAATGCGAAAAAAGAAAAAGAAGATGTTGAGTTTAAGGGTATCTACAACCCTATGGAGAGTTTTTACAGAATGGGAGTAGGTTCTAACGCTTACAGAGATAGCTGGAGCTTGTTCGATCAAATTATGATGACACAACCTTTTTTGGAAAAGGATTATTCTTCGCTAAGATTTTATAAAGCAGGAATTTTTAACAAGAATTATTTAATTACAAAAAGAGGAAGATGGAAAGGTTATCCGTTCCGTAGTTTTGCTGATGGTGGCTTTACAGATGGTTTTAGCGATCATTTTCCAACCTATATCGTTCTTATTAAAGAAGCGAACTAAAACTTATAAATACCCATAAAAAAAACGACCCTTAGCTAAGCTAAGGGTCGTTTTTTTTATGTGATAAATTTATTTATTAAAGCCACGTATTCCATGGAATTCTCGATAAAAACAAAATCAAGGCTAAGGTATAAAACACAGAAAGCGTTTTAAATTTCGCATCGGAAATTAGTTTCTTTTTATGTTTAGAATAGCCTATTGTTATTAAAACAATGGCTATAATATTAACCAAAGGATGCTCTACCAAATACAATCTATCTACAGAGCTTTTCATGATTTCTCCCATTCCAGATTCGCTAAACAAACTAAATCTAGGCGATACAAAATAAAGAATAAACCCTATAAGTAATTGAATGTGGGATACGATTAAAGCAAATAAGGCAATCCTAAAATCTATTGCTCCATATTCCTTTTTCCCTACTTTTTTGATGATACTATTTACCACAGCTATCACTAATACCAAGAGCACTAAATAGGCCCAAGACGAGTGAAGCATTTTTACCGTGTTATACATTTTGTTAAAGGTTTTGTTGTTAAGTACACAAATGTAGTGATTAATCCTTAAAAAAAAACCTCTTCGAATTGAAGAGGTTTTTAAATAGTTTAAAACATACTAGAAGTTATAACGGATACTTGTGTTCCAAGTTCTTCCATAACCAAAACGTCCTGTATTGTTTGTATTAACACCTTTGTAGTTTCCACTAGTGGCAGTAACTTGCTGAGTTCCACTTACTGATTCTAAATAAACCTCATCGAAAATGTTGTTTACGTTCACTCTAAATTGAAGGGAATTTCTATCATTTTTCCCTACTAACATCTTATAAGAGAAGCCAGCGTCCACTAAGTCGTATGAAGGCATAGCAATTGTTGGTGCTTCAGGATCTCCTGTAGAATACATGTCGTTATACCAATTCCAGGCACCATCTACACTTACTCTTGGCAAAAACTCATAACTCGCATTGATACCTGCATTTACTTGAGCCGCCCCTCCAACTTGGAAACCATCTATTTCTATATTTTCATCACCACCCATTTGAACTCCATCTGCATTAAAAGTTTTCTTAGTGGCGTTGTCTTTAAATTGCCAATCTCCTAAAGAAAGGAAACCATTTACCCTTAGGTTATCAAACGGCTGTGTAAATACTTCCAATTCAATTCCCATATGTACTTGTTTTACACCATAGGTTTGGTAGCTTATAAAGTCGTCACCATCTCTACCATTATTGTTTAATAGAGTTCTATTAGCCCAAGTTGTATGGTAAAGGTTTATATTGGATTGGATTCTTTCTCCACCAAATTGATATCCTGCTTCTAAACCAGTAATTTCCTCGTTATCAACTGCTGGATCCAATAAGACGTTACTAGACCTGTCATTTTGATATAAATAAGAATGGAAAGGTTGACGAGAATAATAGCCCGCATTTACAAACACTTTATGCATATCGGTAAGCTCGTAGGCAGCACCAACTTTTAAGTTGTACCCAATGTTGTTTACTTTATCTCCTTCCTCTCCTTGGCCTGGAGTTGACGTATTTAAAAATTCTGTTCTTACGTGAGATTGATTAGATAATGCTCCTTGGAAAAAGGCTGATAATTGATCTTTAGAATACTCTAATTGACCGAATACACCAAGATAATTAATCTGCTCTTCGTAATCGTAACCAAAACGTTGAGAATGATCTGTATTAGGATTAAAGAATACGTTCCAAGGATTAATACCTCCAGCTTCGGTTAAGTAATAAGTATTTCCTCCGCTATATCCTGAGCTAGCACTTACAGAATTAATGTTTGGATTTACAAATTCTCGTACATCTCTAAAGTGGATTCCGTTGTATAAACGTACATCTGCTCCCACATTAAAGTTTAAATTCTCTGATAATTGGTTGTTATAGTTAGTTACTAAACCATACCAATTATGGTTGTTGTTTGAACCTCTTACATATAAAAACTCATCTGTATTTCTGTCTGTAATGGCCTGAGCAAAAGAACCTCTCCCCATAGAGCCATATAATACCGTAGAAAGTTCAGATTTTTCATTAATGGTCCAATCCCAACTTAAGTTAGCCACTGGTTTGTGGTACACGTTTCTTCCTCCTGGATACACACCACCATGCAAATTGTTATCACTATCTACACCAGTAAAGTTCCAATCATTAAAATTTCTACCATTATCTATAAATTTTTGAATACTAGCACTCCCCGCAGCTGCGTGCCATTGTGGAGCACCTGTAACCATCAAGTTTAAAGCATGATTTTCGTTAGGTTGGTAGCCAATAGAAAAGTAATACGTTTGCCCTTGACCCTGTGCATAGTTTACATACCCATCACCTTGCCAGTAACCAAATAAAGCTCCAAAAGACCAACCTTTTTCGTTTACTCCAGTCGAGTAATAAGCTGTTGATTTGATGTAGTTGTCGTTTCCAACCATTTGTTGAAAGAAACCACCTTCTTTTCTATCGATGGTTTTAGTTACAATGTTTACAGTACCTCCAACAGAAGAAATAGCAAGCTTAGAAGCTCCTAAACCACGTTGTACTTGTACTGCATTGGCTACGTCTAAAACTCCAGACCAGTTAGACCAGTACATTTTACCATCTTCCATGCCATTAATAGGCTGTCCGTTTAATAAGAATGCTGTGTTTATTTGGTCGAAACCACGTAAATACATCTGTCCTTCTCCAAAACCTCCACCTTGCACACTTTGTACAGAAGGCGTAGCTTTTAAAACCTCTGGTAAGTCTGAGCTCCCAGCTTTTTCTCTAATAGTGTTTGCCGTAATTGTAGAAACAGCCACTGGTGTTTTTCTATCCTCCGCTAAATCGATAATACCACTTCCAATAATAACTACTTCTTCCAAAGTGTTATCTGAAGAAAGTGTTACATTTCCTAAATCTGTACTCCCACTAAATTTTACCACAACTTTGGTATAACCCACATAAGAAATAACAATTTCTCCTTCAGTAGATTCTGTTATTAAAGAAAATACCCCATCGAAGTTTGAAGACACCCCATTGGTAGTTCCTTTTTCAACGACGTTAGCACCAGGAAGTGGTGCAGCCATTTCGGCATCCATAATTGTACCAGTAACAACGGTCTGTGCCATGGTTAAAGCTGTAAACATGAATGCGCTTGCCAAAAATAATATTCTTGTAATTTTTTTCATTGTATTAAAAAGATTTGTTTCTAAATTTTTTGCAAAACTACATTTAAATAATCGATATTTATTATGTAATTGTTAAGAAAATCAACAACTTGAAGATAAGAAAATATTGAGGGTTATCACTTTTGCAATAAAAAAGCTATTAACAAGTTTTTCAACAAAATTTTAAGTTATTCTTTTGTAATAACGCAATAATTTTAATGTTGAAGCATCACAATTGGCAAAGCTGTTTTTTTTCATTTTTTCTAAAATATTTCCTGCTAGCTGTTTGCCTAACTCGACTCCGAACTGGTCGAAGCTAAAAATATTCCAGATAATGCCTTGAACAAAAATCTTGTGTTCATATAAAGCAATGAGTTTTCCTAAACTTTCTGGGGTTAGTTTATTTATGAAGATGGTATTTGTGGGCTTGTTTCCTTCAAATACTTTATAAGGCAGCAATTTGTTGATTTCTTCTAAAGAAAGAGTATCCTTTTCTAAGGTTTTTAAAACGTCTTCTTTTGTTTTTCCCATGAGAAGCGCTTCCGTTTGGGCAATAAAATTGGAAATCAACTTATCTTGATGCTCCTGATTGTTATGTAAGGATTCTACAAAGCCAATAAAATCTGCGGGAATTAGTTTAGTTCCTTGATGAAGTAGCTGAAAAAAAGCATGTTGCGAATTGGTTCCAGGTTGCCCCCAAATTACCGAACCTGTTTGATAACTTATAGTATTCCCGTTTCGATCCACAGACTTCCCATTGCTTTCCATACTGCTTTGCTGTAAATAAACAGAAAACCTTTGTAGATATTGAGAATAAGGAATGACTGCTTCCGTTTCGGTTTTAAAAAAATTGGTGTACCAAATACTTATTAATGCTAAGATTACCGGAATGTTTTTATCAAGTGCCTCGGACTTAAAGTGCGTATCCATTTTATTAGCTCCCAATAACAGCTTATTAAAATTTTCAAAGCCTACGGATAAACTTATAGATAAACCAACAGCACTCCAAAGCGAAAATCTACCTCCAACCCAATCCCAAATTGGAAAAATATGCGATTTGTTGATACCAAAACTCGTCACTTTTTCAATATTTGTTGATACAGCTACAAAGTGTTTGGAAATAGTTTCTTCTTTGGTTCCTAAATTCTTGGACAGCAACCAATCTTTAATAGTTGTTGCATTGCTAAGTGTTTCTTGAGTAGAAAAAGTTTTGGAGACCACTATAAATAACGTGGTTTCCGGATGGAGTTTTTTAAGAACTTCATTTACGTGGTCGCCATCAATATTACTTACAAAATGTGTGTTTAGGGGGTTTTTATAATACTCCAACGCACTTATAACCATAGAAGGTCCAAGGTCTGAACCTCCAATTCCAATGTTGACCACATCGGTGAATGCTTTTCCAGTAACGCCTTTTTTTGCGCCACTTATAACTTGATTGGTAAAGTTTTCTATTTGCTGTTTCACCTTGAAAACTTCAGGCATAACATTCTTTCCATTTACACTAATGGTTTCTGTTTTATTTGCTCTTAAAGCTGTGTGAAGCACTGCTCTACCTTCCGTTTCGTTTATTTGTACTCCAGAAAAATAACTCGCTATAGCTTGCTCCAACTTGACTTCTTTTGCCAAGTCAAGCAGCAAGGAACGTGTTTCTTCGGTAAGAATATTTTTTGAAAAATCGACGTAAAAGTCCTCCCATTGAATACTGAGTTTATCTGCTCTTTTAGGATCTTGGACAAATAAATCTTTCATTTGAACTTGCTCCATAGACTTAAAATGAGCTTGGAGCTCTTTCCAGGCATGCGTAGATGTTGGATCAACCTTTGGTAAGCTCATGATATTATGGCACCTGAGTAATTAGATCATCTGCAGGTTCATCAACTTCAACCTCATACTCTACCTTGTCTATTTGCACTTTTATTGGGGCAATATAATCTAAATATTTAGTTTTTAAGGCATCTGAAATAGGCTCTGCTTCCGGTAATTTCTCCCTAAAGGGATCGACTTGATGTCCGTTTTTCCAAAATCTATAACACACGTGTGGTCCAGAAGTATTTCCTGTCATTCCAACCCATCCAATAACATCACCTTGCCTTACATATTGTCCAACCTTTACGTTTTGTTTTTTCATGTGAAGGTATTGCGTTTCGTATGTGGAATTATGTTTGATTTTCACATAATTACCATTCCCTCTTGTAAAGCTGGATTTGGTAACGGTTCCGTTGGCTGTAGATCTAATTGGTGTTCCTATATCTGCGGCAAAATCGGTGCCTTTGTGTGGCCTAATTTTATTTCCATATAAAGCAATACGTCTACTTAGGTTGTATCTAGATGAAATACGTTTGTATTCTACCGGAGCTTGTAAAAACGCCCGACGTAGATTGTTGGCTTCTTCACTGAAGTAATCTTTTATTCGTTTTATGCTATCCGTTTCAAATTCAAATGCATAAAAAGGCTGATTTTTATGTTCAAATACTGCTGCTTTAATATTATCAATTCCTGCGTAAATAGAATCGTCTATATATTTATCGGTGTAGATAACCTTAAATCTATCGCCTTTTTGAAGTCTTGTAAAATCTATGGTCCAGGCGTAGATGTCGGACATTTTATAAGCCAAGATAAAACTAATACCTTGTTGTGCTAAGGTTTCAGAAATATTGCTTGATATAATTCCGGATATTTCTTTTTCAACATACTTTATAGGCTTTCTGCTTGTATAGGCATGAATGGAATCTTGAAAATTAATAACAATATACTCCTCTCTATTAGGCTGATAAATAAAACATTTTGGTTCTTGGAGGGAGTCTTTGGTACACAATAACGTATAAGGTCTTCCAATTTGGAGTTTTCTAATATCGAAACTATCGCGCGCTTTTTCGGCAATTTGAAAAATTCGAGGATAGCCTATTTTATGACGTTGCATGATTTCGCCAAAGCTATCTCCAGCTCTAACCGTATCTCTTTTTACGTAATAGTCGTTCAGGTTAAAGCCAAACTCGTAAACATCGTCAATAACGGGCTCTACATAAGCTAACTCCTCCTCAATAATTTGCACATTCTCTTCTCTGCAACTATTTAAACCTAAAATAATTGCAAAAAGCATTAGACATTTTCTCCCCACTCCTTTAATTCTTGCTCGCTCCATAATTCTGGGAAAAATATTCTTCTTTGATATTTTGGATGCATGTATTTTGTCCATTCACTTCCTCCTGTTGCTTCAGCTGTTTTACCTCCTATATTTAAATAGTGATTTGCTGTTTTATAATGTGCCATCACCCATTTAATATTAACCGTATGGTCGTAATGGCGCATGGCTTTTATTAGTTCTTTATCTTCTCTAACCTCCTGTGGTAGCTCTTTAAACTTAGTCCACATGTTGTTGGTATTATAGAATTGGGCAAATCTAATAAATTCATCTTTGTATCTTTCTTCAAAAACTGTTAATAAATAGGATTTCTTACCAGTTTCGTAGTCTTTTCCTGCAGCTTGCCAATACAAATGGTTAAAAGCGTGTTCAAAAGATGTATTTCGGTCTATTGTTTTTCTAAATCTATTATCTATCAGGTTGATAAGCTCTGTAGAAGCCAACTCAATTTTTCTATATTGCGCACTTTGGAATCCGCTTGCAGGTGTCAAGGTGTTTCTAAATTTATTGTATTGTTCTATGTCCATACCATCCTTCATAATTTCGAAGGAAGAGGTTAGCATGTCGAAATATCTACTTACACGCATCAGTTTGTCCGAAAAGAAATTTGCATCCACATGGTCTGATTTGGCGACCTGATCTATTTCCCAAAGAATCATTTTAAACAATAATTCGTTTATTTGGTGGTACATGATAAATACCATCTCGTCTGGCAATACCGTACGCTGGGTTTGAAGATCCAACAACGCATCTGTTTGGATATAATCCCAATAATTCATGGGTTTACTGTATAATAAGCCTTGTAAATGGACGTTTAAATCTTGTCCAATGGCCTCAAATTTATCATGTAGCTTCCCGGTTAGTTCTTTATCTATTTCCATTATTTTTTTACTATTATTTTAAATGGGTGTTTTAGTCCTTTAAAAGCATCCAGGTCTGCTCTTAAAGAGCCGACGGCAAGATTTGCTTGAATACGTAAAGGTACTTTATTTTTATCATTTGAGACCCAAAGCGTCAAGCTTTCTTCTTCCTTAAAAACTCTTCCAGCCATAACATAAGGTCTGAATTTTAAAGCATCTACCCTTCCAAATCTTGTGTCAATAGTCTCTTTTCCAAGGTATTTTAATTTAAAGCCATAGTTTTCATCATCAAAAAACATGTCTACATGTACTTCATTTCCAACCTGGAGATTTGAGATGTCCAGATTGTCCCTTAGGTAATAAAAGGTCGAAATCATGTCTTGGATATTGGGTTTTGTATCAAAAACCTTTTTTCTATCGTGTTTGATATTGTTAACGTAGGCTTTGTTATTTACTTGATCGAATTCGATTTCTATGTTTTTGGTATGTCCTCCTTCGTTAATATCCCTTATAAACTTATAAGGCATGATGTTTTCCCTATCAAAATAACTTTCATACCTATCTTCTACTTTGAAAAACCATTTAATAGCACCTGTGGTCCAGCCTTTGCCAACTACATGATATACGGGTTTGTTTTTATAGGTGTCTTTTTTAACTGAGATCGTTGCCTCTCCAGCTTTTAAAAACCCACTATAACTCATTTCAAATCGGAACCATTCGCCATGTCCAAAGGAACTTTCCTTTTGGGCAAAAACACTAGAAACACAGACTAGACTTAGAAGTATTAGAACTATTTTTTTCATAATTATATATCTATACATGTAACTTATTGAAAACAATCTTATTGCTTAACCCAACAATTACAATTACCATTCCAAATGTATAAAACAAAAAAACTCTATCGGATAAATAGATAGAGTTTTTAAGATTGTTTTAGTTAAACATTTGTTATAATGTGCCTCTTAAAGCTTGTTCGCGTTCAATAGACTCGAAAAGAGCTTTAAAGTTTCCAGCACCGAAACCACGTGCTCCCATTCTCTGAATAATTTCGAAAAACAGTGTTGGCCTGTCTTCTACTGGTTTGGTAAAGATTTGCAGTAAATAACCTTCCTCGTCTGCATCAATCATGATTCCTAATTTTTTTAAGGTTTCTATGTCTTCACGCAACTCGTGACTAAATTCTTCCAAACGTCCAGGAACAGATTGGTAATAATCTTCTGGAGGTGTCGATAAAAACTCAACCCCTCTAGCGCGTAATTGTGAGACGGTTTTGATAATATCATCTGTGGCTACAGCAATATGTTGTACGCCTGGACCTTCGTAAAAATCCAAGTATTCTTCAATTTGCGATCTCTTTTTTCCTTCAGCAGGCTCATTAATCGGGAACTTGATTCTTCCGTTTCCATTACTCATTACTTTACTCATTAAAGCCGAGTATTCTGTATGGATTTGCTTGTCGTCGAAAGACAGGAAATTCACAAATCCCATAACATCCTCATACCATTTTACCCAAGTATTCATTTCATTCCAACCTACGTTACCTACCATATGATCGATAAATTTAAGACCGGTTGGTTCTGGATTATAATCGGATTTCCATTCTCTATATCCAGGCATAAATTGTCCTTTGTAATTTTTACGCTCTACAAACATGTGAACGGTTTCTCCATAGGTATAAATTCCTGCTCGAACAACTTCTCCATGTTCGTCTGTTTCTACTGTTGGTTCCATATAGGATTTAGCCCCACGTTTGGTCGTTTCCTCGTATGCACTTCTAGCGTCTTCCACCCATAAAGCTATAACTTTAACACCATCTCCATGTTTTACGATATGATCGTTAATTGGAGATTTACTGTTTAAAGGTGTTGTAAGCACCAAACGGATTTTATCTTGTTTTAACACATAACTAACCTCATCTCGAGACCCTGTTTCCAAGCCTTTATACGCATACGATTGAAAACCGAAGGCTGTTTTGTAAAAATGTGCTGCTTGTTTTGCGTTGCCTACGTAAAACTCTACATAGTCTGTGCCTAATAACGGAAGGAAATCTTGCGCACCTTCAAATATTTTTTCTAATCCGTATTCTACTGATTTAATTTCTTTACTCATTGTGTTTACTTTTGTTATTCCCGTAAAGTCGGGAATCTTATTAATTAAACTTTTTAATTTATTTGAATCCTGATCTTACAGGAATTATATATCGACTACAGCCAAGATTTAAAATAATCTTCATCCGCAATTTTCAATGCTTCTTCTGTTACTTTTAACGGTTTGAACGTATCGACCATAACCGCCAATTCGTCCGTTTTCACTTTTCCTATACTACGCTCTACCGCTCCTGGATGTGGTCCATGTGCAATACCCGCAGGATGCAAGGATATGTGTCCAGCATCGACATCGTTTCTACTCATAAAATCGCCATCTACATAATACAGAACCTCATCGCTATCAATATTGCTATGGTTGTAGGGAGCAGGAATTGATAAAGGATGATAATCGTACAATCTTGGGACAAAACTACAAATTACCATGGCATCCGTTTCAAAGGTTTGATGTACTGGTGGTGGCTGATGGATGCGTCCAGTAATGGGTTCAAAATCGTGAATTGAGAGCGCGTACGGATAGCTATAGCCGTCGTAACCTACCACATCAAATGGATGTGAAGCGTAAACCATCTCGAAGATATCGTCTTGTTTTTTAACCTTCATTAGAAAATCGCCCGATTCGTTATACGTTTCCAATTCTTCAGGTCTACGAAGATCTCTTTCACAATAAGGGGAATGCTCCAAGAGTTGCCCAAACCAGTTTCTATACCTTTTTGGCGTATAAATAGGTCTTCTAGACTCCACTATAAACAACCTGTTGTCCTCTGTATCGAAATCCATTTTATAAATGGTTCCTCTTGGTACAATAAGATAATCTCCATACTTGAAATCCAAATTCCCTAAATGTGTCCGTAATTTTCCAGTGCCTTTGTGAATGAAAATACATTCGTCTGCATCGGAGTTTTTATAAAAATAATCCGTTGTAGAATGCTTTGGTGCCGCAAGAATAATGCTGCAATCGCTATTGGTAAGGACCGTTTTTCGACTATCCAAATAATCGTTTTCCGGTTTCACTTCAAAGCCTCTAAAACGATAGGATTGGATGCTGTTTTCCTTAGCTATTTTTGGCGCAACACTGTATTGCTTATTAATGGCCTTAACTTGCGTTGGACGCTGTTCGTGGTATGAGTTTGTATACATACCGTCAAAACCAATGGTTCCAAACAGCTGTTCGCTATACAAGCTTCCATCTGGTTTTTTAAACTGCGTGTGTCTTTTAGGTGGAATTTTCCCTAGTTTATGATAAAATGGCATTTCTTAAAAGTTATTAGTTAGAAGTGATGAGTTAAGAATTAAATTTTCGGTTTAAGTCCAAACCCAAATTATACTTAAATAAAATGTATCTAAAGATACAAAATAAGCCAGTTTATTCCGGATTTCTTTTGATAAGAAATTGGAGATATGAAAGTAAATCTGTCCAAAAATATTTCATCGTCTTCAAATATCGGAAATATTTATGACAATTTATTTTAAGAAAATGTTAGAATTTCAATTCTTGAAGAAACATTAAAACCAAAACCCCAAATTAAAAAACCAAATACTTTTTTTGGTTTCGGGAGAATAGGTATATTTTAATTCAATTGGTCCAATAAATGTTTCTAAAGCATATCCAATAGCATAGCCCGAATAATCTGGAGAGGTAAACCATTCGCCATCGTCAAAAATATTATCTGCAATATTGGAGAAATTGGCTGCTATATTTATGTGGTTTTTCTTAAAAATCTCGTAATCCAAAGTAAGAACCCCTTTTACAAAACTGTTTCCTGAAAGTGCTATAAAATCGTATCCATAAAAAGAATCGAAGTTGTTTATATAGTCTACCCCGTAGCCACCAAGCGCAAAATTTAAGTATGGATTGTCGTTTTCACCAATATTAAAACCGCCTTGAGTTGTAATATTGGCTGTTAGTTTTTTATTAAAACTATACGAATACCCAAAAGTTGCTTTAGCGATAGAAAATTCGTTAAAATTATTGTTATAATCTGAAGAGTATAGATACAGATGAAAGTCGCCATTAAGATAAAACCCACTTTTAGGAAAATACTTATGGTCGTAGGAGTCAAATTTTAGTTTTCCAAATAAACTTAAATAGTCGCTATTTTCAAAGGTGGTTTCTTCCGTGCTTGTTCCTGTTAATACGGTTTCTGAAGTAATTTTCAATTTTTTGTGTTCGGCACCCAAGGTTAAAAACATATCTTTTGTAAACAGGGTTTGTAAATAAAACTGATTGGTTAAATCTTTTAAAGACATATCGAGTTTGTTCACATTAATGATTTCCAATTCCTCGTCGGTTAGAAGTGAGGTGGCTGGAATTACTTTTTTAAATTGGTTGTACCTAGATCTCAAGCCAACACTCCAATAAAAACCTTGGTCTATATAGTATTCAAAGTTATATCTAATATTGTCTCCCACGATGAAATCGAAGGAAAGGACGTCGTTTTTAATCAACAGCTTTTTCTTGGTTAGGTTTATCAAACCAGCTGTTTTGTATAAGTCGTCGTAATGCACTCCTAATTTAAAAAAGGTGGTTGTACTACTTTCTTTAAGCGTTAGGTGCATATCGTAACCTTCAGAGTTTTCAGATGGTATTAATTCGGGAATCACATTATCGAAGTTATTCGTGGCTGCTAGGTTGTTTACACCTTCAACGTATGATTTATATTTAATCTTAACATCTTGTTTAAACTTCAGCTTTCCTAATACATACGCATTGGTGTATTTGTGGTTTCCGTCAATATATATCGCATTAATCTTTATACTATCTACCGCTTTAATAACTAGGGGTTTTCTGGCTTTTTCAGTTTGCATGGAGGCCACATGTTTTAAGGCATCTATTTCCTTTGTTGCCGCCATTTTGCCATTGGCTATTATTTGTGCGCCATCGCTAAAGGACACCACCGTAAAGTCGGTAATATCTGGTTTGATATAAATATCTGTTTTTTTAGACTTCAACTTCATGTCGTTAATGGTTCTGTAATTATTGATTTGAAGTAAAATATCTGGAGCAGATTTTAGTTTATCTCTAGTGGCTAATTCATCTTGTACATCAACCCCAATAATAACGTCCATACCTTTTGCTTTTAATTCGTCTATGGGGTAATTATTAACCACGCCTCCATCGATTAAAAGTTGTCCATCTACAATTATAGGCTGAAACAATGAAGGAAAAGCACCACTTGCAGTAACGGCTTGAGCTAAATTGCCTTTATCCAAAACGACTGCTTTCCCTGTTTCTATATTTGTTGCAATACAAAAAAATGGAATTGGAAGTTTACTAAAGTCGTCTATATTGCTAACATGTAAGGTTAACTGAGAAAGCAAGGTCAAGGTGTTTTGACCTCTAGACAAGGCTGTTGGCAACCTGAGTTTAAAGTTTTCGAATGGCAAAGTAACGGCATACCTCTCCGAATTATCTCTTTCATAAAAGGTTTTTGCCGCTCTAGGCAGGTCGTCGTTTATAATTTTATCGAAATTAACACCTTTAAAAATAGAGTCTATTTGTTTACCTGAATACCCGGTAGCATAAAGCGACCCAACGATAGCGCCCATACTTGTTCCTGCTACGTAATCAATTCTAATTCCTAAACTATCTATAACTTTTAACACACCAATATGTGCTAGACCTTTTGCGCCACCTCCACTTAATACCAAACCAATTTTTACATCCTCCTGAGTCTTGTTTTGAGAGAATGTAAATCCGGAAATAAACAGGAATAAGATTATTAAAAAATATTTCATGTGTTTATATCTATTGTTTTTTAAGGTGACATGGAACAGCCAATAATGTTTCCTCCGGGCGTTGAACCTTTGGCATAGCTGTTTCATGAATTATGGTAATAATTATAAATTTTTTGGGCTCTTGAAACTCCTACAACATCCTCCAACTCGTCTAATTTGGCGTTCGAAATTCGTTTTACAGATTTAAAAGCCTTTAACAGATCGACTATGGTTTTCTCGCCTATTCCAGGAATGGTTTCCAACTCTGTATTTAAAGCGGTTTTACTTCTTTTATTTCTATGATGCTCAATTCCAAATCTGTGAGCTTCGTTTCGAAGTTGTTGAATGATTTTTAAGGTTTCACTTTTTTTATCTAAATATAAGGGAATTGGATCATCTGGATAGAATAATTCTTCCAAACGTTTTGCAATTCCTACGATTGCAATTTTTTGACGTAATTGTAGCGCATCTAAACTTTTTAAAGCCGAAGACAGTTGTCCTTTTCCTCCATCGATGACAATTAACTGTGGCAAGGCACCTCCTTCATCCTGTAATCTTTTATAACGTCTATAAACCACTTCTTCCATAGAGGCGAAATCGTCTGGACCTTCCACCGTTTTAATATTAAAATGTCTGTAATCTTTTTTGCTTGGTTTGCCGTTTTTAAACACGACGCAGGCAGCTACGGGATGCGTTCCTTGAATATTCGAGTTATCGAAACACTCTATATGTCTAGGCTCTTCACTTAGACGTAAATCGGATTTCATTTGCGCCATAATCCGGTTAGCATGTCTATCTGGATCGACAATTTTAACTTGTTTTAATTGTTCTAACCGATAATATTTGGCGTTTCTGATCGATAAGTCCAAAATATGCTTTTTATCCCCTAATTGAGGTACAAACACCTTAACATCTTCACCTAAATTGATTTTAAATGGCACATAAATTTCCTTGGATTTTGAATGAAAACGTTGTCTTAACTCAACAATGGCCAATTCCAACAATTCCTTATCTGGTTCTTGAAGTTTTTTCTTGATTTCTAAGGTATGTGATCGAATGATGGACCCATAGGACAATTGTAGAAAATTGATATAGGCATAGCCTTCGTCACTAATAATTGAAAACACATCTACATTGCTGATTTTTGGATTTACAATAGTAGATTTTGCTTGATAGTTTTCTAAAATTCCAATTTTATCTTTAATAATTTGCGCTTCTTCAAACTGCATCGTTTCGGCAAAATGTTTCATTTGCTGTTTAAATTGCGATAAAGAATCCTTGAAATTTCCTTTTAAAATATCTCTAATAGCTTTAATATCCTCGTTGTAATCTTCTACTGTTTGAAATCCTTCACACGGGCCCTTACAATTCCCTAAATGATATTCTAAACAGACTTTATATTTTCCAGCCTTAATTTTTTCTTCGGATAGATCGTAGGTACAAGTTCTTAGTTTATACAGGCCTCTTATTAAATCCAACAAGGTTGAAACGGTTTTCATACTCGTATACGGGCCAAAATACTCACTCCCATCTTTTATAACACGTCTGGTTGAAAACACTCTAGGAAACCGTTCGTTTTTAATACAAATCCACGGATAGGATTTGTCGTCTTTTAAGAGAACATTATATCTAGGTTGGTATTTTTTTATTAAATTATTTTCAAGTAAAAGCGCATCGGTTTCGGTATTGACAACAATATGCTTAATGCTGGCAATTTTTTTAACAAGCACTTTGGTTTTTCCATAATCGTGTTGTTTTGTAAAGTAAGAGCTTACCCGTTTTTTAAGGTTTTTTGCCTTTCCAACATACAAAATAGTTCCATTGGCATCAAAATATTGATACACGCCAGGTTCGTTTGGCAAGGTTTGTAATTGTATATCTAAAGGTGTTTGACTCATAAAAAAATTGTAAATTCCACTTTAAAACATGGACTACTTGAAATAATGCTGTATTTTTTGAAGAAAAAATGTATTTTTATTAAACCACTCAAAGGTAATTCATTTAATTTTTAAGTTATAAATATCCCGTATAAATTAAAAATGATGAAAAAATAACCCATTCAACAAAATAAGTGTGCTATTTCATTACCTTGCCTCACTTTTTAATCTCTTTAAAATGGAAAAACAAGTTATTGGAAGAGTTGATAAAATAGACTTTCCTAAATTAAATTTATACAACATCGATGCCAAAATAGACACGGGAGCATTTACGTCGTCCATACATTGTTCTGAAATAATTGTTGATGGCGAAAAATTAAAATGTACCTTTTACAGCAAAGGACATCCAAACTTTAGTGGGAAACAAGTTATTTTTGACAGTTACTCTAAAACCGATGTAAAAAGCAGCAATGGCTATAAAGAAAATAGATTTAAAATAAAATCTGAAGTCATCCTTTTTGGAAAAACCTATAAAATAAATCTCACTTTAAGTACCCGAGACGATATGAAGTTTCCAGTTCTTATTGGAAGACAGTTTTTAAATAAAAAATTTCTTGTAGATGTTGATTTACAAAACGTATCTTTTAAAAAAACCCAATCCATCTAATTTTTAATACAACAAAAAATGAATATTGTTATTTTATCCAGAAATTCCCACTTATACTCCACCCAAAGATTGATTGAGGAAGGTCGAAAACGAGATCACAAAATAGAGGTTATAGACCCTCTAAAATGTGATATCATTATCGAAAAAGAAAAGCCTACCATTTATTATAAGGACAGATATTTAGATTATGTAGATGCTATTATACCAAGAATTGGGGCTTCGGTAACCTTTTATGGTTGCGCTGTTGTTAGACAATTTGAAATGATGGGAGTGTTTTCTATTGTTTCTTCGGGAGCTATTTTACGTTCTAGAGATAAACTAAAAAGCCTGCAACTTTTAAGTAAAGCAGGCATTGGGATGCCAAAAACGGTTTTCACCAATTATTCCAGAGATGTCCAAAAGGCCATCAACCACGTGGGAGGCGTTCCTGTAATTATAAAATTATTGGAAGGAACCCAAGGTTTAGGTGTGGTTTTGGCTGAAACAAAAAATGCAGCAGAGTCTGTTCTTGAAGCTTTTAATGGCTTGGAAGCACGTGTTATAGTTCAAGAGTTTATTAAAGAGGCCAAAGGTGCCGATTTAAGGGCTTTGGTTGTAGACGGTCAAGTTGTTGGCGCCATGAAACGTCAAGGAAAAGATGGAGAATTTCGTTCTAATTTACACAGAGGTGGCTCAGCAGAAATTATAAAATTAAATGAAGACGAATTAAAACTAGCCATGAGCGCTGCCAAAGCCTTAAAACTTCCTGTTTGTGGTGTCGATATGCTACAGTCTGCTCGTGGCCCTTTACTTTTGGAAGTGAACTCCACTCCTGGGTTAGAAGGAATTGAAGCCGCTACTGGAAAAAATATTGCAAAAGCCATTATTACTTATATCGAAAAGAATAGATAATGGAATATATTCATAAAGAGTTTATAACCGTTTTAGGAAGAAAAATCAAAGCAGGTGAGAGTTGCGAACTCAATTTTGGAGTAGCTAATTTACACACTACTTCAAGCATCGACGTACCTGTTATTGTAGAACGCTCCAAAAAACCTGGACCAGTGGTTTTATTTACGGCCGGTATTCATGGCGATGAAATAAATGGAGTTGAAATTGTGCGTCAAATCATTGCAAAAGGCATTAATAAGCCAAAATGCGGAACTATTATTTGTATGCCCATTATAAACGTCTTTGGATTTATCAATTTAAAACGGGAATTCCCTGATGGGCGTGATTTAAACAGGGTGTTCCCTGGGATAAAAAAAGGATCTCTTGCCAGTCGCGTGGCTTTCGAGTTGACCAAGGAAATTGTAGCTGATGTCGATTTTATTTTAGATTTCCATACGGGTGGCGCTGGCAGATTTAATGCCCCTCAAATTCGTATTGCTAAAAACATTCCTGAGTTGGACAAGTTGGCAAATGTTTTTGGAGCCCCATTTGTGTTTTATTCTAAACATTTAAAGAAATCTTTCAGAAACACGTGTTTTAAACTAGGTAAAACCATGCTGCTTTTTGAAGGAGGAAAATCTCTATATATAGATAATAACGTTACAAATACGGCTGTTAATGGCGCAAAAAGAATTTTACACCATTTTGGCATGTTGCAATCAAAATTTAAAGTCAGTCCCCCAAAAAAAGAAAGTCTCTTTATAACCGGTGGCAAGTGGCAACGTGCTAATTACTCTGGTATGTTTAAAGCTTCGGCAGTTATTAGCACCAAAGTTCGTGTTGGTGATATTGTTGGAAATATTACGGATCCGTATGGAAAATTCAATCATTTTGTAAAAGCAAATTATACGGGATATATTATAAATGTCAACGAATCCCCTATTGTTTATCAAGGTGATGCCTTGTTTCATATAACCACTAAACTGAAAAATCAAGCTCATGACAAAAGCCCAATTACGAAAAACGTATAAGCTGAAGCGTCAGGAATTATCTCCAGAAGCGCTTGAAGATTTAAGCGTAGAAATTGCTAACAGACTTCTAGATTTGCCTCTTTGGGATTTTTCATTTTATCACATCTTCCTTTCTATAGTTGAACACAAAGAAATTAATACCGATTTTATTTTAAACATTCTTTCAGGAAAAGACAAGAATATCGTGATTTCTAAAAGTGATTTTTCCACGGGAAAGATGATCCATTTTCTTTTAACCGATAATACCCTTATCAAAAAAAACCAATACAACATTCCAGAGCCCGTTGATGGGATAGAGATTCCAAGCAAAAAATTAGAAGTTGTTTTTGTACCACTTCTAGCTTTCGACCTTCAGGGACATCGCGTAGGTTATGGCAAGGGTTTTTACGATATGTTTTTATCCGAATGCCGTCCTGAAACCTTAAAAATTGGTTTGTCGTTTTTTGAGGCTGAAACAAAAATCAAAGATGTTTTTGACGGGGATATCGCTCTGGATTATTGTATAACTCCAAAGAAAGTTTACAGGTTTAACTAGTCTTTTGGAAATGCTTTTCTATTAAAGAAAATAATTAGTCCAAAACCTGTGCTTATTGCTACATCGGCTACGTTAAAAACAGGTTCGAAAAAAGTAAAGTACTTCCCGCCATAAAATGGTAACCAATCTGGCAAATAACCTTTCCATAAAGGAAAATAGAGCATGTCGACCACTTTTCCATGTAGCAGGCTATCATAACCTCCTTCGGCTGGTAAAAACGAAGCCACTTGTCCGTAACTATCATTAAATAAAACCCCATAAAAAACAGAGTCTAAAATATTTCCCAATGCACCAGCAAATATGAAGATAATGGCCCAAATCAATACTTTTGGACTGTGTTTTTTTACTGCATCGTACAACCAATAACCAATTCCAAAAATAGCCACGATTCTAAAGATGGTTAATGATAGTTTGGCAGTTCTATCTGTAATGAAAGAAATAAAGTCGCTGAATTTTGTTCCCCAAGCCATTCCGTCGTTTTCCACAAAATAGATTCTGAACCAAGAAAACACTTTCAGTTCTTCGCCTATAACAAAATGGGTTTTAATATAAACCTTACTTATTTGGTCTATCAATAAAATAAGGACGATAATTAGAATGGATTTTTTTAAGCTCATATTATTTCCAACGCCTGCCTGTCGGCAGACAGGAAAGTGTAAATCTTTTAAGTGGTTGTAGATATATTTTAACAAAAATAGGCATATTATTCAGCTTTGCTAACAGTAATATTTCCATTTATCGAATTTAAACTCATTTGCTGTTTTCCTGTTTTTATAGCATTTATAACTACATGTCCATGTTTGCTGGAAACCTCAACTTTAGCACCATTCGTGCTTACATCGATATTTCCATGAATGGTGTTGACCAGTAAATTTCCATGAAAACTTTTAGCATTCAAGGAGCCATTTATCAATTGGACATCCACATTTTTATAGTTTCCCGACAAGAAAACCAAAGCGATATCGCTAGAAACAAGGAGTTCTAAATTTTCAGGAATTACTAATTTCAACTCTATGGAAATAAGTTTATGTGCACTCAATTTATCGTTATTACCAACAAACATGGGTTGAAAAGAGCTAGAAATGTGTAATTCTTCATCCTTTATTTCAGTTAACAAAACCACATGCTCGTTGTTTTCGCCCTCAACTTCAGAATGTATGGAAATGGTTTTGGTTTTTGCTGTTTCAACAATTATTTTAAAAATAGAATTGCCATCAATAACAAGCGTTGAAATCCCTTCAGAAGAAAAGGATTTTGTGTTTGTTTTTTGGGCTTGGGTTTGAAGTGCAAAAAACAAGATTCCTACGTATATGAGATACTTCATTTCTTGAAAAAGAAGTTATAAAAAAACGCTTCAATTGGTTGAAGCGTTTTAAATTTTTATCGACAATACCAAGATTTCGGCAAATCGATTATGAGATTCCTGCCTTCCTGTCGGCAGACAGGCAGGCGCAGGAATATTATTGTTGCATGTTTTTAGCCTCGATACTTAAAGTAGCATGAGGTACTAATTTTAAACGCTCTTTGTTTATTAATTTCCCTGTTACTCTACAAACCCCGTAGGTTTTGTTTTCAATTCGAATGAGCGCATTTTTCAAGTCACGAATAAATTTTTCCTGTCTCGTAGCCAATTGAGAGTTCGCTTCCTTACTCATGGTTTCGCTACCTTCTTCGAACGCTTTAAAAGTAGGAGACGTATCGTCTGTACCGTTGTTTAGGTCGTTCATATAAGCACTTTTTATTAAGTCTAAGTCGTGCTGCGCTTTTACAATCTTTTCTTGAATTAGCGATTTAAATTCTGCTAAATCCTTGTCTGCATATCTAACGTTTAATTGTTCTGCCATGTTCTTAATGTTTTTTAATAAATAATCTGGTATTCACATCGTCAAATACAACTTCTATACCATTATCTATTTGGTCAATAATTTCTAATTTTTCTGTTAAAGTTTCTGCTTTGATATACGTTATATTTGTTTGTACAGCATCCACTATCTTTTCGTCCTTTTGAAGCTGGACATCTATTCTATCTGTTACTTCAAACCCTGAATCCTTACGTAAATTTTGAATGCGATTAACGAGCTCACGAGCAATCCCTTCTTTTCGTAGATCTTCAGAGATGGTAACGTCTAAGGCAACGGTTAATGCTCCCTCGTTAGCTACAAGCCATCCTTCAATATCTTGCGATGTAATCTCTACATCTTCAAGCCCTAATGTAATACTTTTTCTGTTAATTACAACCTCTATTTCACCACTTTGCTCAATTTTTCTAATATCTTCAGAAGTGAATCCAACAATGGTATTTGCTATCAATTTCATGTCTTTACCAAATCTAGGTCCAAGCGTTTTAAAATTAGGTTTAATTTGTTTTACCAAGATATCGGACGCGTCTTCTAAAAGTTCAATTTCCTTAACGTTTACTTCATGTTTTATTAAATCGGCAACGGCTAAAATCTCTTCCTTTTGTTGACGGGAGTCCACAGGAATCATGATTTTTTGTAGCGGTTGACGTACTTTAATCTTTTCTTTAGCCCTTAACGACAATACCAAAGAAGATATTGTTTGTGCTGCTTCCATTTTGCGTTCTAAACTCTTATCTACAAAACTTTCATCATAAACAGGGAAGTTTGCTAAATGCACACTTTCAAAAGCCTCCTTTTTAGTTACCGAATTTAAATCCATATACAATCTATCCATAAAGAAAGGTGCAATTGGCGCGCCTAACTTGGCTATGGTTATCAAACATGTATACAACGTTTGGTAAGCCGAAATTTTGTCTTGTTGATAGTCGCCTTTCCAGAAACGTCTTCTACTTAAACGCACAAACCAGTTACTCACGTAATCCTGCGTGAAATCGGAAATAGCTCTTGCCGCCCTTGTTGGTTCATAATCTGCATAAAAGGCATCCACTTTCTGAATTAAACTGTGTAATTCTGAAAGAATCCATCTATCTATTTCAGGTCTTTCGTTTAAAGATATGTCTGCTTCCGCATAGCTAAAGTTATCCAAATTTGAATATAAGGTGAAGAACGAGTAGGTATTGTAAAGGGTTCCGAAGAATTTACGCTTCACTTCCTCTATTCCTTCGACATCAAATTTTAAATTGTCCCAAGGATTCGCGTTCGAAATCATGTACCAACGGGTGGCATCTGCGCCATAAGTTGACAAAGTCTCGAAAGGATCTGTGGCATTACCTAGACGTTTGGACATTTTTTGTCCGTTTTTGTCTAAAACCAAGCCGTTTGAAACCACATTTTTATAGGCAACCGAATCGAAAACCATAGTTGCTATAGCATGAAGAGTATAGAACCAACCACGAGTTTGATCGACACCTTCTGCGATGAAATCTGCTGGAAAAGCC
>NZ_DATGNO010000147.1:0-62502 GCF_035306705.1 Xanthomarina sp. | reverse complement strand
TGCTTGGACAAGCAGCAAAAGACACCGGCAACGAGATGCAATGGAAGTTCTTATTTCTGGTCCTGGGCCTTAGCAATACGATGAAATCATTTCAAAAAACCAATGTACAAAAACCAGTAAAATGAAAGCAATCATTAAATTTTCACGCGATACTTACGAAAAGATAGAATATTTTTCTGTTAATAAACTCCATGAGAGTTTTAATCAATTAAACGAAGAACTTTGGGTAGGGGTCAAACACTATAAACACTAATTGTTTCAATAACTGTTACTGAAACACAACTAATCTGTTGCAATCTCGGTACTGGCCTCTTCCAAAACCCCATATTGAATATTTACTTTTTTCCTTCCCCATTGTTTGGCGGCCTTGATATCTACTCCCATATAAATATCTATTTTATTTACCCACCGGGAATGCATTTTATCTTTTACCAAATAAACACCTTCAAGGCCCTCTATTTTAACAGGCGTGTTATAAGTGAGGCCTAAGGCTTGCAAATCCCTAGAAACGGCAATGTATTTCATGCCGGGTTTTAAACTGTCTCCAAAAGCAGTAATTTGGGGGTTTCCATTGGTTTGATAGCCAACAGAATTATAAGCGGAAGCTGTAACCTTTATAGGTTTCCAGGTATATGGATCCTTCTCTACAGTGGTACAAGCAGAGCTCCAAAAAAATAGTAATATGTAAGTAAATAGCTTTAAAATCATATTAAAATAAGTTGATTAAATATACAATATTTAAGGGAATTAAAACTTGAACTTCTTTTTTTGTAACTTGACATCTTAAATAACCCTAACAAAATATGAAAACTAAATTTTTAATTCTTGCTTCCATTCTTGTCTTTATGTCTTGCAAAAATGAAGCCAAACAAACGCCTGAATCAAATATGACAAACGATTCCCTTGCTTTAGTGGAACGCGCTAGAGCCATTCATGAACGAGTAATTACTCTGGATACCCACGACGACTTCAATTTAAATAACTTTACAGATTCCCTGAATTATTCGCAAGATCTGAAGTCTCAGGTTACTTTGCCAAAAATGGAGGCAGGTGGCTTGGATGTGGCTTGGTTTATTGTTTATACGGCACAGGACACCCTATCGGCTAAAGGTTATGAAACCGCCTATAAAAGTGCCATGGATCATTTTGATGCCATCCATAATTTAGTAACCCTTTATGCACCAGATCAAATAGAACTAGCTTTAACCTCAGAGGATGTGAGACGAATTGTTGCTTCTAGAAAAAAAGTAGCCATGATTGGGGTTGAAAATGGCTATCCAATAGGTCTAGATATCAAAAATGTTGAGAAATTCCACAAGTTGGGAGCGCGCTATATGTCTTTAGCGCATAACGGCCACAGCCAGTTAAGCGATAGTCATACGGGAGAAGTAGATGATATTTGGTTGAACAAAGGCTTAAGCGATTTAGGTAAAGAAGCTGTTGCAGAAATGAACCGTTTAGGAATCATGGTCGATGTATCTCATCCTTCCAAAGAAGCGATGAAACAAATGATAAAACTAAGTAAAGTGCCAATTATTGCTTCACATTCAGCTGCCAGAGCGTTAAGTGATGTTAGTAGAAATCTGGATGATGAACAACTGCTATGGTTAAAAGAAAATGGCGGCGTCATACAAGTGGTTGCTTTGGACGAATTTGTAAATGCCAAGAAAAAGGCGACCAGAGATGGTGAAATATTAAGCATTCAAAAAGAAGTTGCAGATTCTTTAGGTCTTAAATGGTATGCGTCTATAGACGAAGTTATGGTGCTGGAACCACAAGAAAGAGAAACTTTCTTTGGTTATTATAGAAATATCATGGACTTAGCCAATGCCAAAGCGAATAAAATTGAAGGCTTCCCTCCCAACGTCAATGTCTCAGATTTCGTGGACCACATAGACTATATTGTTGATAAAATTGGTCTTGAACATGTAGGCATTAGTAGCGATTTTGATGGAGGTGGCGGAATTGAAGGTTGGAACGATGCTTCAGAAACCTTTAATGTCACTTTAGAATTGGTAAAACGAGGTTATACCGAAGAACAAATTGGAATGATCTGGAGCGGAAATTTGCTGCGTGTATTGGACAAAGCCCAAGCTTATGCTGATTCCGTAAAATAATTAGGAAGATTATATAATTAAAAAAAAGAGAGCCATTAGCTCTCTTTTTTTTTGTTATATCTATTTGTTTAATAGGCTAATAAATCTTTTAAAGCTGCTTCAAACTTCCCTTTAGCTAAATATTGGCTTTCCAATTGATTAATAAAAGGAATTGGGGTTTCCATACTGGCCACACGCTTTACAGGCGCATCCAAATATTCAAAACAGTTTTCCATAATCATAGAAGAAATATCTGAGGCAATACCCCCAAATAAGGAATCTTCCTGTAAAATAATGGCTCGCCCTGTTTTCTTAACCGAAGCATAAATAGCTTCAACATCCAAAGGTTGCAAAGTTCTTAAATCCAATAAGTCCGCTTGAATATCAGGGTTTTTATCAAGTGTTTCTAAGGCCCAATGTACGCCTGCTCCATAAGAAATAATGGTCACCTGGTTTCCTTCTTTTAAAAGTGAGGCTTTCCCAAAAGGCAAGGTAAAATAGTCTGTTGGAACTTCTTGTCTAATACTTCTATACAAGGCTTTGTGTTCGAAAAACAATACGGGATTTGGATCGTTTATCGCCGTTGCCAATAAGCCTTTGGCATCCATAGGAAATGCTGGATAGACTACTTTTAAACCAGGGGTTTTTGTAAACCAGGCTTCGTTGGTTTGCGAATGGAAAGGTCCAGCAGCAACGCCAGCGCCACAAGGCATTCTAATAACCACATCGGCTTCTTGATTCCATCTGTAATGCGATTTTGCCAAATAATTAACCACCGGATTAAATCCTGAAGTCACAAAATCGGCAAATTGCATTTCTACCACACTCTTCATTCCTGCAATAGACAAGCCCATTCCGGTTTCTACAATGGCCGATTCACAAATAGGCGTATTTCTTACACGGTCTTTTCCAAATTGTTCTACAAACCCTTCAGTTATTTTAAAAACACCTCCATATTCTGCCACATCCTGACCCATAATAACTAGGTCGTCATGCCGCTCCATAGACTGTCTTAAGCCTTCAGAAATAGCATCTATTAAACGTATCTCTTTAGTTTCTGAGTTTTTTGCAACTTCTTTATAATCAAATGGTTTGTAAACATCATTTAATTCATCACTTTCATTAGCGATAATGGTTTCTTCCTCGAAAGCCATATGAAGATGTTCATTGATTTCTTGTATAAATTCCTCTCTAAAAGAAGCTTCTTGACTTTCACTTAAAATCCCTTCCTCCCTAAGATAGGTTTGAAAGTTTTCCAAAGGGTCCTTTTTAGCCCAAGTATCCATTAAATCCTGTGGCACATATTTGGTACCACTAGCTTCTTCATGCCCACGCATTCTAAAGGTTTTAAATTCTAACAATACAGGACGAGGACGGTTTCTAATGCTTTCTGCCAAATCCCTTACTTTGGTATACACTTCAATAATATTGTTTCCGTCAATGATATGGGATTCCATTCCGTAACCTAATGCACGATCTGCAATATCCTTACAATTATATTGTTCGTTTGTTGGTGTAGATAAGCCGTAGCCATTATTCTCAACACAAAATAGAACTGGTAATTGCCAAACGGAAGCCACGTTTAAAGCTTCATGAAAATCACCTTCACTAGTACCTCCTTCTCCTGTAAATACAGCGGTAACTTGGTTTTTATTCTGCAATTTACTTGCAAGGGCAATGCCATCTGCAACTCCTAATTGCGGGCCTAAATGTGAAATCATTCCCACAATCTTGAACTCTTGGGTTCCAAAGTGAAAAGACCGATCTCGACCTTTAGTAAAACCATTGGCTTTTCCTTGCCACTGACTGAATAAGCGATGTAACGGAATGTCCCTAGATGTAAAAACACCTAAGTTTCGGTGCATGGGTAAAATATATTCATCTTTATTTAAAGACATGGTTACTCCAACAGAAATAGCTTCTTGGCCAATTCCTGAGAACCATTTAGATACTTTTCCTTGACGTAATAGAATGAGCATTTTTTCTTCTATCAATCGAGGTTTCAACATATTTCTATATAATTCCAGTAACTTATTAGAATCTAGATTTGTCTTGTTGTATTGAATTTCTGTAGGTTTAGACAGCATAGTACTCATGAAAAAAATATTTGTCAAATATACTACTTATTGTGCATTTCAATTGTTAATCTTAAAATATTTAGTGTGCAAAACTTTATAATGTTTTCGTACATTTGTAAGACACACTTATTAAAATAATCTCTTATGAATAATATACCTAGCGTTAATTTAAACGATTTTACCTCAGGCGATCCTGTTCGAAAACAAAAATTTGTGGATGAAATAGGGAAAGCCTATGAAGACATAGGCTTTGTTGCCCTAAAAGGTCATTTTTTAGACGACACTTTAGTGGATAAGCTATATAGTGAAGTAAAACAATTCTTTTCTCTTCCTGTTGAAACCAAAAGAAAATATGAAATTGAAGGTATTGGTGGGCAAAGAGGCTATATCTCTTTTGGAAAAGAAAGCGCAAAAGGAAAAAAGGAAGGCGATTTAAAAGAGTTTTGGCATTTTGGACAATTTGTTGAAAACAATCCAAAACTGGAGGCAGAATATCCTAAAAATGTAGAAGTTAAAGAACTTCCTGAATTCAATAAAACCGGAAAGGAAACCTATAGAATGTTGGAGAAAACCGCTAAATATGTATTGCGTGCACTGGCCTTGCATTTAGGCTTGGAAGAAACCTATTTCGACAATTATATACATAATGGAAACAGCATTTTAAGACCTATCCACTACCCTCCTATTTTGGAAGAACCTAAAAATGCAGTTCGAGCAGCTGCACATGGAGACATCAATCTCATTACATTGTTAATGGGCGCTCAAGGACGTGGTTTGCAGGTGCAAAACCATAACGGCGAATGGCTGGATGCCATTGCAGAACCAGATGAATTAATGATAAATGTTGGCGACATGTTGTCCAGACATACCAATAACAAATTAAAATCTACCATCCATCGAGTTATCAATCCACCTAGAGAGCTTTGGGGAACTTCACGTTATTCCATACCATTTTTTATGCATCCTATTAGTGATATGAAATTGGATGTTTTGGAAAGCTGCATAGACGATAATAATCCAAAACAATTTGAAGATATTACTGCTGGCGAATTCCTAAATGAACGACTAATTGAATTAGGTCTTATTAAAAAATAAGTTTTTAAAAACAGTTTAACCAGAATTTAAATACTGGCTGAAACTGTTTACTGAGACTGTGAACTAAAAACCATGGATTTACAAGACCAATTAAAGAACCTCTTTCCAGACCACACTCCAGACCCTTCTACGGATAAAAATCCTGATGAAGCTACTGGTTTATGGATTCAAGACGAGCCGATACTTTGTAAATATGAAAAACGAAAAGGAAAACCCATTACCATTCTAGATGGGTATACGGGAGCTGTTGAAGACTTTAAAGCCCTGGCCAAAGAAATTAAAACAACTTTAAGTGTTGGGGGAAGTTTTAAAGATGATAAAATTATTATTCAAGGAGATTATAGGGATAAAATAATGGAAATCCTCAAGGAAAAAGGATTTCAAGTGAAACGTGTTGGTGGATAATGGATCGTAAAATTTTACATATTACAAACGGGGCGATTCTAACAAATTACTTACACGACCTCGATATAGCCGGAGATATACTAACCTGGCAGGAAATGTTATGTGAAGGACCTACAACCAGCGCCATTGATAACAAGGAGTTTTATAAAAAAAGAAAGGATTTTTTAAACAAATTTTATCAGATAGAAATCAACGAGTCCGAGGTTAAAGAAGAACTGCATATTTTAAACGATTTAGACGCCTATCAAGAAGTCGTTCTTTGGTTTGAATACGATTTGTTTTGCCACATCAATCTGCTGGCTGTTATTAATCTATTACATGAAAAACAAGTAAAGCTTCCACTCTATTTGGTTTGTAGCGGAAGAGTTAAAGGAGAAACCGATTTAAAGGGTCTGTATGAATTAGCAACAAACCAACTATTGGAACATTATAAAAATAAAGTAAAATTAACTAAGGACGATAAAGAGCTAGCAGTTTCCTTATGGCATATTTACTGCGGCCAAGATCACAATTTATTAAAGCCCTATATTGTTCAAAAATCATCGTTTAAATATTTAAGCAATTGCTTAAAAGCCCATTTAGAACGTTTTCCTAATTTAAAATCTGGATTAGGAGTTTTGGAAGAAAACATCTTGTCCCTAATTAAAGAAAAAAACATCAGATCCAAGAACCAGCTTATGGGTTACATCTTAAATTATCAGGGTTATTACGGGTACTCGGACATGCAAATCCAGAGACTTATCCGTTTACTAAAAATCTTCTATACAGAAGAGGCTAATAAAATTACATTAAATAGAAAAGGTTATGAAGCCTTGATAGGTAGCTACAATTTTTCGCGTGAAATCAATAACAACCTCATATATGGAGGTGTTAATCGTTTGGATTTTTCATATTGTAGCAAATCAAATAAATTAATTAAAACATCATTAAATGTCAATTAAAAATTCAGAATTAATATTAAATCCAGATGGTAGTATTTATCATTTAAATTTGAAACCAGAAAACATAGCACACGATATTATTCTTGTTGGAGATCAAGATCGGGTAGAGAAAATTAGCAAGCACTTTGATAGTATTGAGTTTACTACTCAAAAACGAGAATTTAAAACCCATACAGGAGTTTACAAAGGCAAACGATTAACCGTTATATCAACAGGAATAGGTCCCGACAACATAGATATTGTTTTAAACGAATTGGATGCTTTGGCAAATATCGATTTTAAAACTAGAAAGCCAAAGGACTCACATGCCATTCTAAATTTTATAAGGGTGGGCACTTCTGGCTCCTTGCAGAAAGAAGTACCAATAGATGCTTTTGTAATGAGCACCTATGGCTTGGATATTAATGGCATGCTTCATTTTTATAAGATTGATGAGATCGTACATCCAGATATAGAAAATGCATTTATTCAACATACCAATTGGAGCGCACATAAAGCCCGACCAATTGTTATTAAAAATAGTAAAAATCTTGAAGAAAAATTCGATAGTGACCTAATACACAAAGGCCTAACAGCAACAGCAGGTGGTTTTTACGGGCCTCAAGGCCGTGTTTTAAGATTGCCTCTGCAAGATCCTAGCCTCAATCAAAAAATGGATAGTTTTAATTATGAAGGTTTAAAAATTACCAACTTAGAAATGGAAACCTCGGTTATCTATGGCCTGTCTAAACTACTTGGTCATCAAGCACTTTCCCTGAATGCCATTATTGCAAATAGAGCTACAGGCGAATTTAGTAAAGACCCGAAGGCGGTAGTTGATAGATTAATAACTTACACCTTAAATAAATTAGTGTAAACCATTTTTAATTCCTGCATCAGGAATACAAATCAAAAACATTTAAATGAAAACGATTCATATTGGAGGAGTTCCAGAGCATTTTAATTTAGCTTGGTATTTAGCCTTAAAACAAGGACTTTTTAAAGAAGCCGGCATCAATTTAAGGTGGGACGATTATCCTAGCGGAACTGGAGCCATGGCTAAAGCGCTACGCAAAGGGAATATAGACTTGGCTGTTATTTTAACCGAAGGGATTATTAAAGATATTATTGATGGAAACCCAAGTAAAATCATTCAAACGTTTGTACAAACTCCTTTAATCTGGGGAATTCATGTAGCCGAAAATTCAAAATATAAAACCATTGAGGAATTAAAAGGCACCAAGGCTGCAATAAGTCGTTATGGTTCTGGATCGCACTTAATGGCTTATATACATGCAAAAAACAATAATTGGGACTTGGATAAAGATTTGAATTTTGAAGTTATTAAAGACCTCGATGGCGCTGTTGAAGGTTTAACCCAAGGCAAGGCAGATTATTTTATGTGGGAAAAATTTATGACCAAACCTTTGGTCGATCAGGGAGTTTTTAGGCGTATTGGGAACTGTCCAACCCCATGGCCATGTTTTGTAATTGCTGTTAGAAATGAGTCCCTGGAGCTATATCGAGATGAAATTAAGGTCATTCTAGACATCATTAACGAAATGACGCTCGGGTTTAAAGATATTCCTGACATTGATAAGACCATTGCCAAAAGATATGATCAAAAAATTGAAGATGTTCAGGAATGGTTATCCTTAACACAATGGTCTCAAAACTCCATAGATGAAGAAACGGTCTCTACGGTTCAAAAACAATTAATGAGCACCAATATTATTTCGGAATCAATGGATTATAAAGATTTAGTGACCGATATTTAATCCATGTTTTTAACATAAATGTATCTTAAAATTATGTAAAAAAGCCTAGAAATCACCCAATTAAAAAACTCCATCTAAATAATTTGTTAAGAAAAGTTTAATTATTAACAACTAAACACTTAAATTTGTCCAAGATTTAGAGTTTCAAAAAAAATTGCCTATGCTTTCTACTATTACTATAGTTTTATCTTCTTTGGTTGCAATAAACTTTGTATTGCTAATTTTTAGCTGCAATAAATCTTCAAAGCGCATTGTGAAAACAGAAGAAAAGCCTGCCATAGCTATTCATGCAGAAACTACCACACAATCGGTTTCAGCCCAGCTTGCTCCAACAGGGAGTTAGTTTTACTAAAATGTTTGTTTCCAAACCAATAACCTCGATTGGCGCTTAACGGAGATGGATGACCCGATTCCAACACCACATGCTTTTTCTTATCAATTAATTTCGCTTTCTTTCTAGCAAAACCACCCCAAAGTAAAAACACCACTTGCTCTTTTCTTTCACTAATTTGCTTAATTACAGCATCAGTAAACTGTTCCCACCCGTGATCTTGATGACTTCCTGCCTCGCTTTTTCTTACAGTTAATGTGGCATTCAATAAAAACACACCTTGCTCTGCCCATTTAGATAAATCGCCACTTTTAGGATACGGAACCCCTAAATCCTGTTCCAATTCTTTAAAAATATTTCTCAAGGAAGGTGGGTGTGCAACACCATCATGAACCGAAAAACACAAACCATTGGCCTGCCCTTCTCCATGATACGGATCTTGCCCTATAATAACAACTTTCAAATGCTTGAAATTGCAATAATTAAATGCATTGAATATTTCTTCTTGTGAAGGAAAACAGTTGTGATTGCTATATTCCTTAGCTAAAAAACCTTCTAATGTTTTAAAATAAGGTGCATGAAATTCATTTATTAAAAAAGCTTGCCAACTTTTATCGATATTTGCAGTCATTTTATATCTTCGCTTTTAAATAGGCACTAAAATAAGACTAACTTTATTCAATTTAAAATAATACGCATTTGAAAAATATTAAATTCCCAACAGCACAAACAATTTTATTACTAATTGCAGCAGCTGTGGCGCTTTTAACATGGATTATTCCAGCTGGTAAATACGATTCTCTATCCTATAACAAAGAAACAAACACCTTTACAAGAAGCAATCTGGAAAGCACTAAAACCCTCGAGGCTAGTCAGGAGACTTTAGAGAGCTTACAGATAAAAATTCCATTAGAAAAATTTACAAGTGGCGATATTTGGAAACCTATTTCCATTCCAAACACCTATCAAGAAGTAGAAGCTAGACCTCAAGGAATATTGGCCTTTTTTAAATCGCCAATTAAAGGAATTATTGCTGCGGCCGACATTATTTTTCTTGTATTGATTATTGGAGGTCTCATTGGAATCATGAATTTAACCGGAGCCTTTGATGCGGGGATTTCCTGGTTGGCAAAAGCTTTGAAAGGTCATGAATATGTGCTCATTATTTTAGTAACTACTTTGGTGGCCATTGGAGGAACAACTTTTGGTCTAGCCGAAGAAACCATAGCCTTCTACCCTATTTTAATCCCCATGTTTCTAGCTGCAAAATACGACGCTATCGTACCATTGGCCGCTATTTATATTGGGTCTTCTATTGGAACCATGTGCTCTACCGTAAACCCGTTTAGTGTGATTATTGCTTCAGATGCTGCCGGAATTAACTGGACCACTGGATTAACAGGAAGGCTGATTATGCTTGTTTTAGGAACACTTATTTGTATTATCTACATTCTAATTTATGCTAATAAAGTAAAAAAAGATCCTTCAAAATCCATTATTTATAGTCAAAAGGATCAAATTGAAGCTATTTTTGGTACTTCGGCAAATGCCACAGTGGTATTAACAACACGGCTACGTGTTATTTTATTTGTGTTTGCTCTATGTTTTATCGTCATGATTATTGGTGTATCTCAGTTAGAATGGTGGTTTCTTGAAATGACAACCGTGTTTTTTATTGGAGCCATACTTATCGGATTTATTGCAAAAATACAGGAAGCCAACTTCGTGGAAACTTTTGTAAAAGGTGCTGGAGATTTATTGGGAGTTGCCATTATTATTGGGATTGCCAGAGGTGTTTCGGTATTAATGGAAGACGGTTTTATAAGCGACACCTTATTGTTTCATTCCAGCAATATAACAGAAGGCATGAATAAAGGTCTTTTTGCCAACGTCATGCTGTTTATTTATGGCGGGCTGTCCTTCTTTATTCCAAGTTCTTCTGGAATGGCTGTATTAACCATGCCTATCATGTCTCCTTTAGCCGATACTGTAGGTTTTGGAAGAGAAATAATCGTTAATTGCTACCAATATGGCATGGGGTTATTCGCATTTATAAATCCAACAGGACTTATTCTGGCATCTTTAGCCATTGTAAAAGTGGGTTACGATAAATGGCTGAAATTTGTTATTCCCTTGGTTGTATTATTAACTATTTTAACGATGGTCGTATTAACCATTCAAGTGTATCTATAAATCAACATTTTAAGATAGTAGTTATTTTTTTGTGGAATCTAAAAATTCAAGGATTTTATTATTGACTACTTCTGCTTGATCTACAGACAAGAAATGCCCTGCATTGCTAATTGTTTCTGTCTGACTGTTTGCAATAAATTTTTTGGCATTTCTCAGGGTTTTGTCGTTATTAATCACATCATTATCACCAATTAGTACCAAAACAGGCATTTTTAAGGATTTAAAATCTCCTTTAGAAAAGGGCATCATATCTACAACAAATTTGTTGATACTGTCTTGATCCTTACCAAGGATGTATTGTTTAATATAATTTTTATTAATATTCCCCATATTACTGGACATAGATTCCAAGGTTTGCTGTACCTGCTTTTCATTAGAGGAAAAAGCGGAGATAATATTTTTAAGTAAATCAACACTCGGACGAATCCAAATAAAGGTTTGTGCCGGACTTAATAAAACCATACTCTTTATGTTTTCTTGGTTTTGTAAGGCCAAATTAACTGCCATCCACCCTCCTCTTGAGGCGCCAATTAAATGGTAAGACTTTAACTCGAGTTTAGAAATAATTTCTTGGTACCAAGCTGAAATTTGCTCGGTGCTCTCCATATCTTTTGTTTTATAGGATTTACCAGGCTCCAAAATAAAATCGATGGCAAACACCTGATAATTTTTACTAAGCGCTTTAATATTTGGATACCACATGGTGGAACTTGAATTCATTCCATGCAATAAAACCAATGGCTCTCCAGATTCTGGACCGCTAACTATTACATGTGCAGTTCCATAAGTAGTAGGAATATATAATTCCTTAAATGAAACATCCCAAACCGCTAAAGTAGTATCATAGGCATCAAAGTATGGTTTTTTGTCTGCTGGAGGATGTGTAATATAATCTGGTTTTTTAGTATATTTTTCATATTTATCTTTACAACTTACTAGAAATAGGGTTATAAAAAGAAGGCAACAGATTTTATTTAGGCTCATGATATTTATTTAGGTTTTTCAAATTTAATTAATAATTATTTCATCAATTGTATAAGGTAGTCTATTTGTTTAAAACATAATGTTTAAATTAGCAGGCTGTTAAAACTCCTAAAAAAATAGTGTTTTTTCGAAGTAAGATACCATGATACATATTCATAATAAAACCCTTCAAGACTTAGAATTTTCAACCGTACTACATCAAGTCAGTGAATTGTGTATTACAGCTTTAGGACATGAGCATGCCTTAAAAATAGAACCCCTTAAAACTAAAGAATCTGTTTTAATAGCCTTGACTCTAACGAATGAATTTTTAGCTTCATTTTATAACGACAATCGAATTCCGAATCATGGTTTCGAAACCATAGCCAAAGAATTAAAACTTATAAGAATAGAAAACACCTATTTAGAAGCGCATAGCTTGAAGAAAATTGTAGCTATTTCCCTGACTTCTAACGAGATTATTACGTTTTTGAAAAAGTTCGAGGAATATTATCCAAAACTACACGAATATGCTTCAGAAATTGAAGTTACCAAAGTGCTTATTAATGAAATAGACACCATTATAGATAGGTTTGGGGATGTTAAAGATTCAGCCTCTCCACTACTTTTTGAAATAAGACAGGAAATTAATAAGTTAAAAGGCAAAATCAACCAAAGTTTTGCAACAGCATTAAACAATTATCATCAGTTGGATTATTTAGATGATATTAGAGAATCTGTAGTCGATAACAAGCGTGTCTTGGCCGTAAAAGCCATGTATAGACGGAAGGTTAAAGGCTCCATTATGGGAGGTAGTAAAACCGGAAGTATTGTTTATATCGAGCCGGAAACCACTTTGCAACACACCAGAGAACTAAACAATCTGGAATACGAAGAACAGGAAGAAGTTATAAGAATTTTAAAAAGTTTAACCGATTTTATTCGTCCGTTTTCCGAACTATTAAAACAATATCAAGAGTTTTTAACGGAGATGGATGTGATTTCTGCCAAAGCAAAATATGCCAAATCCTTAAATGCCATTTTACCAGAAATTAGCGAGGAAAGGGAACTGTTTTTAAAAGATGCATATCATCCATTATTGTATTTAAGCAATCTCAAAAAGAAGACTAAAACCTATCCTCAAAGTATTGAGCTTAATCAAGAAAATCGAATCATTGTCATCTCAGGTCCTAATGCTGGAGGTAAAAGTATCACCTTAAAAACGGTTGGATTGCTTCAACTTATGCTACAAAGCGGCATGTTATTACCCGTTCATGAACGCAGTAAAGTGTTTCTATTCGATAGAATTATTACAGATATTGGAGACAACCAATCCATTGAAAACCAATTGAGCACTTATAGCTATCGATTAAAACAAATGAATTACTTCTTAAAGAAGTGCAATAAAAACACCTTATTTCTTATAGATGAATTTGGCACAGGAACCGATCCCGAATTAGGAGGCGCACTTGCTGAAACGTTTTTGGAAGAATTTTATCATCGGGAAGCATTTGGTATTATTACAACCCACTACTCCAATTTGAAGATTTTAGCCAACGAATTGCCATTCATGCAAAACGCCAACATGATGTTCGACGAAATAACCCTAGAACCCATTTATAAATTAGCTTTAGGGCAAGCAGGGAGTTCGTTTACGTTTGAAGTGGCACAAAAAAACGGCATTCCTTATGGCCTGATAAACAGAGCCAAAAAGAAAATAGAAAAAGGAAAAGTACGTTTTGATCAAACCATTGCAAAATTACAAAAGGAACGCTCTAAGCTAGAGAAAACAGAACAATCCTTAAAAGTCAATGAACGTAAAAAACAAACAGAAGCCGACAAATTAGAGGAGATTAACGTAAAAATCCAGAAAAAACTAGAAAGCTTTCAAGAATTATACGATAGTAATCAACGCCTTATTTATTTAGGACAAAAACTAAATGATCTTTCGGAAAAATACTTTGAGAATGGCAAGAAGCGCGAACTAATGGACGAACTCTTTAAGGTAGTCCAAGTAGAAAATTCCAAGCGTAAAAAAGTAAGTGCCAAACAGAAAAAAGTAGAAAAAACCAAGGAGAATCAAATCAAGCAAGAGGCCGAGAAGAAGGTTGAAGTTATAAGAGAAAAGAAAAAGGAAGCCAAGAAAAAAGAAGCTTTAAAACCCCCTACTCCAAGACCAACCCTAAAAGTTGGCGATCGTGTGCGCATGGAAGACGGTCGTGCTGTAGGGAGTATTGATAGCATTGAAAAAAATAAGGCCATAGTAAATTATGGTATCTTTACCACAAATGTAAGTTTAGAGCAGTTAGAACTTGTTGAAGCATCCAAATAATATGATTGACTTAGCAAAGAACAAACAATTAATTCTTTTTGATGGGGTTTGCAATCTCTGCAACACCAGCATACAATATGTTATAAAACACGATAAAAATAATGTGTTTATGTTCGCTCCTTTGCAGGGTGAGACTGCAAAAAAAATCTTAGAGCAACATCATATAGATACGTCCAAAACAGACTCCATAATTTTATTCACTAACAACCAGGCCTTGTATTTTAAATCGACAGCTGCATTAAAAATAGCTAGTAAACTAAAGTTTCCCATAAACTTATTAAGTGTTTTTTTAGTTGTTCCAGTATTTATAAGAAATGTGGTTTATAATTACATAGCTAAGAACCGATATAAATGGTATGGAAAACAAAACGAATGCATGATTCCTACTGAAAAATTAAAAGCAAAATTTTTAAATTAGTGAGAAATTTATTTGTAAATTTATAATACATTTGAATTCTCATGAAAAACAGGAATTTATTACTCGTATTAACCTTGGTATTAATATCATCCATGGTCTACAGTCAGAAAATTGAGTATGCCAATCAAGAAAATCCTGTAAAAAATGAAGTCTCTTTTGAAATTCTACAAGTTTTAAACGGAGTATATCAATTATCTTACGAACGACATCTTTGGGATAATTTTAGCGGAGCATTAGCTTTGGGATATAAAGGAAAAGAAGGGATCGTTAAGTTATCTGGAATTGATACGGACCAACTTAAAACCGACGAGGTTTTTTATACGGGTTACCAAATAGCGCCAGAAATTAGATATTATTTAAAAAGCACTTCTAAAAACAATTTAGATGGCTTTTATTTTGGGGCCTATTTAAAATATTCAAATTATAAATCCAATCTATCTGGATCGTATATTGATGATAATGGCATTAATTATGCCTTGGAGTTCGATATGAAACTAGATATCACCTCCGTGGGTTTAATGCTTGGATACAAACTAGCAGTAACAAAACACCTGAATATCGACTTTATGATTGCTGGACCTGGTTCTGGGAATTATAATTTTGAAATTGACAATAAGAAGGATCTACCTGACGAATTCTATAGAGATTTAAACAAAGCCTTAGAAAATTACAGTATTCTAGACTTTATAAATTCAGATTTTAGATTCTCGCAAGTCGATGACAAATCTAAATTTACCGCATTTTCATTTAGATACGGAATTGCTGTTGGCTATACTTTTTAACAATCATATTTAACTATCAACTATATTTTAACAAACACTTATTTTTAAAAATCACTATGAAAAAATCATTGAAATTAATTTTTGCACTTACCCTATTAGTTATTGTTTCCAGTTGTTCCAGCATAAAAGTTTTAGATTCTTGGGAATCTGATACAGCAAGTTCTATAAAAGATAATAACATATTAGTGGTTGCTAGAACTCAAGATAAACAAGCTAGAATTGCTTTTGAAACAGCTATAGCCAATGAGTTTAGATCTAATGGCATAAAAGCAACAGAAAGTTTTAGAAAATTCCCAAACATGTTACCAGATGAAAAACTTGATGATGACAAACAAAAAGCTTTTAAATCCTTTTTAGAAAATGAAGGCTATGATGGTATTGCTGTTACTGTTGTAAAAAACAAGAGAGAATCTACCGAGACCAGTCAGGATGGTGGTTATTATGCAGGAGCTAGTTATTTTCCTAATTACTACCCTGCTTATTATGGTGGTTTTTATGGGTATTATTCAAATCCAATGTCCTATTCTACTTTTGGAAGTTATGTACCAAGCACTTATACAACTACCACAATCACAACTTTTATAGTTGAAACGGTAGTTTACGATTTAGCGCAACCAGAAGACAAACAGTTAGTTGCAGTAGTAACATCTCAAATTGAAGACCCACAGGATGTTACCAAGAACGCTAATTTATATGCTGAAAAGGTTGCCAAAAGTCTTCAAAAGAAAAAATAGTAACGACTTCCATTTCATTCTATATAATATAAAAGATCTTGAATATATTCAAGATCTTTTTTTGTTTGGTTAATTAAGTTATTGCTTTGCTAAGTATATTCCAACACCTTAATTTTATTAAACGACTTAAATAATAACACAATTTAACAGCCTTAAAATTATTTAATAAGATACATTTGCAAATTATTTTAAAATCGTTTAAATGAATGCTACCAAATATTACATTGCAGTAATCACAGCCTTTACCATTTGGGGCTTTTTTAGCGTGGTCTTAAAGTCCTTAGACGATTTTACTGCATTTGACATCCTGAGTTATCGCTCGATTTTGTCGGCCTCAATCATGTTAGTTATTACGTTGTTCTTTAGTCCAAAAATGCTTAAGAGAAACAAAGAACTATTTTTATCTTTTTCTAAAAGTATTCGATATAGAATTTTAGGAATAAATATGTTAAGCGGTTTGTTTCTGGCTTTAAACTGGTATATTTTTATTTATGTTATGAACAACGTAAGTGTAAGCGCGACCTCTTTGGCTTATCTTATTTGTCCCATTTTAACCATGGTTTTGGCTTATATTATTTTAAAGGAAAAGCTCTTTAAATTACAATGGTTTTCAGTGGTATTAAGTTTAATTGGTTGTTTATTACTTTCTCTTGGAAATATTATGGATTTGATCTATAGTATGATAATTGCTTTTAGCTATGCTATTTATCTTGTCTTACAGAGAAAAAACCAAGAAATGGATCGGTTTATCGTATTAACAGCACAATTATTTTTTGCTGTTATCTTATTGTTTCCATTTTTCATGACTTACGAATTCAATACGGTAAAAACTCCTTTTTTCTATGGGATGATTGTTTTAATAGCAGTTGTATTTACCATCATTCCCATGTATTTAAATATTTATGCTCTTAAAGGCTTGCCCTCTTCGGTAGTTGGCGTGTTTATATATTTAAACCCAATTATTAATTTCTTTCTTGCGGTTTTTTATTTTAACGAAAAAGTTAGCTTGTTGGAAGCCCTAAGTTATATACTTATATTTATCTCCATTATTATTTTTAATATTCCGGCATTAAAACATCGCATTCACAGACGTCGAGCTGCACATATTCAATAAATATTGAAAATAAAAAAGGTCTTGAAATTTGTTCAAGACCTTTTTTTTAACTTAACAACTAACCAAAAATAAATAAAAAACTTAAAATAATCTTAACTATAATAAATAGCACATTTATTTTGTAAGTGTAAACATAATCAAGTTTTTAAAAAGATAATTAAAAACTCGATGAAACGATAGAATTAATTGTTTTAAATGAAAAATATGCAGAAATTATCTTCAAAACACATCACACTAATTGAAACCAATATGTCGATTGTAGCAATTATTTTAAACTATTGAAATCCAGTTTAAATATTTGATGTAGAAAGTGTTATATGAAATATTATTCAGAGGTTAGACTTCCCCATTCTGTCCAGGAACCATCATAAACAGACAGGTTTTTATATCCTGCAAGCTCTGCTCCTAATGCTAGAACGCATGCTGTAATTCCGGAGCCACAAGAAAAAGTGAGGGCTTGATCTTCATCTGCAAAAGGACTAAACAAGTGCTTTAATTCTATTTCAGATTTTAATAGGCCGTGGTCATTCATTAGTTTTTCAAAAGGAAGATTTACAGAATTCGGAATATGACCACATCGTAAGCCTTCTCTTGGCTCTGCCTCTAAAGATTTAAATCGGTTCTCAGAACGCGCATCCATAATCAAGTGGTTTTTATCTTGGGATTCCTTTTGTACATCCATGAAAAACTTCATTAATTGTGGTTGAAGTTTTGCTTCAAAATCGCCATTTTCACCTGTATAATCATGTTTTATTTCAGTTTGAAAACCTGCTTCTTCCCAAGCGGGAAAACCACCATCTAAAACTGCGACATGTTCAAAACCAAAAGCTTTAAACAACCACCAAGCTCTCGGGCTGGAATAAACACCTTTTTCATCGTAAACTACAAGGACACTATTTTGATTGATTCCTAAATTTTGTGCTTCTGCAGTAAATTGTTTTTCAGAAGGAAAAGTAGTTGGAAATGCTGCAGAAACCTCGCTAAACTTATTTTTTAAATCGAAAAACCTAGTTGAAGGAATCTGACTTTCATTTAAACCTGTATCAGTTCCTGTAACTTTAGGAATGGTTGCATTAAGCACCACCAGATTGGGATGACCTAAATGTTTTTGAAGCCAAGCAACAGAGACAATTGGCGAAAATATTTTTAATTGGGATGTCATTCTTCTTTTTTTTTGGCCAACAAGTTAAAATAATACGTTTAGGAGTCTAAATCGAATGTTTCGCTCGGATTTTCTGGAGCTTGATAGTCCAACATGTTTTCACCATCTGCAATAATAGCACAAACCGTAGCATCTCCTGTTACGTTTACAACCGTTCTAAACATATCTAAAATTCTGTCAACCGGAAAAATAATAGCAATCCAAGCGGGATTCAACCCTACAGAATCCAATACGATGATAAGCATGACCAAACCAGCACTCGGTACAGCTGCAGAGCCGATAGATGCTAGTGTTGCCGTTAAAACCACTGTTAATTGTTGACCAAGCGTTAAATCTATCATGTGCAATTGCGCTAGAAAAACCACAGCAATAGCCTGATACATACTGGTTCCATCCATATTTACCGTTGCTCCAATTGGTAAAACAAAACTACTTATTTTTTTATTTACCCCTAAATTTTGCTCGACACATTCCATAGTTACAGGAAGCGTTGCTGCACTACTAGAAGTGGAAAAAGCTAAAGTTTGTGCCGGCCCCAATGCTTTGAAAAACCCAGCATATGGAATTTTTTTCACGAAAACTTTTAAAATAATCGGATAAATCACAAAAATCATTAATAGTAAGCCTGTTAAAACGGTTAAGGAATACCAACTTAAGCCTTTAAAAATCTCTACTACTTTTCCAATATCATCTCCGGCCATTTTACTAACTACTCCAGCCAAAAGTGCAAAAACAAAAAATGGCGCAGCTTGCATAACGATGTCAACCATTTTTAGAAACACTTCATTTATACCTTCAACAAAAACCAATACAGGTTTTGCCTTCTCTGAAGGAACAAACAATAAACAAACTCCAAAAAACACAGCAAAAAAGATGATTTGAAGCATTAAACCGTTGTTTGATAAGGAATGGAAAAAGTTGCTAGGTACAATATCAACTAGAGGCTGTAAAGGCGTTGTTCCTTTTCGACTTTCTACCGTTTCCAGCTTATCTGAGACCGAAGCTTCCCTAAGTTCACTTTTTGATAAATCTGAAATCTGTTGTGCTCTTTCAAAAAATGCCGGATCTTGTAAGTAGTTTAATCCGTCCTTGATTTGATAACCTTCCGAACTCGCCCAAATTTCATAACTAATTCTATTGTCTATTCGACTTTGTTCATCAATTAATTTTCCAGGTTTAAAGGTATTTACCAATAACAATCCTAAGGAAATTGCCATGATGGTTGTGATAAGGTAAATTCCTAAGGTTTTCCCTCCCATTCTTCCTAAAGTCGAAGGATCGCCAATATTAGCAACACCACTTATTATGGAAAACAGAACTAACGGAACAGCAATTAACTTCAACAAATTAATGAATATGGTTCCAAACGGATCAATCCAATTAATAGTAAAAGCACTCCAACCCATTGAGCTTGATAATAAAGCCCAAATGATACCGAGTACCATTCCAATAATAATTTTCCAGTGTAATGCTAATTTTTTCATATTTTCTCCCATGAAAATGGGAATTATTTTTTAATTAATAGATATTATTCTCAGTCTCTTTCAAATAAGAACAAAAATTTCTCTTTTAGCATATTTTAAACTTTAATATCCTAAAAATAAACACTTAAACAAGAGACTCTTGCTTTTGCAGGACTTGAACTAATACATTTTATTTAAAAGCCAAAAATCTGCTAAAACCAATGCTGCCATAGCTTCTACTATAGGAATGGCTCTAGGAACTACACAGGGATCGTGACGTCCCTTACCTTGCATTTCAACAATATTCCCAGAACTATCCAAGGCATCTTGCTTTTGAATAATGGTTGCCACAGGCTTAAAGGCAACCCTAAAATAGATGTCCATACCGTTACTAATTCCACCTTGAATACCTCCCGAAAGGTTGGTTTTGGTGGTTCCATCTGCATTGAACATATCGTTGTGCTCGCTTCCTCTCATTTTTGCACCACAAAACCCACTGCCATATTCAAAACCTTTTACAGCATTTATAGAAAGCATGGCTTTGCCAAGTTCGGCATGGAGCTTATCGAACACAGGTTCTCCAAGTCCAATAGGAACACCTTGTAACACACAGGTAACCGTTCCGCCAATTGTATCTCCTTGTTTTTTAATTTCTTTGATTCTTGAAATCATTCTGTCGGCTGTCTCCGCATCTGGACAACGCACGGCATTAGATTCTGTTTTGGAAAAATCTAAATCCTGATAAGGTTTTTCAAGGAAAATATCACCTACAGACGAGGTGTAGGCATTAATTTTAATATCCTTTAAAAGTTGTTTTGCAATAGCACCCGCTACAACTCTACAAGCTGTTTCTCGCGCAGAACTTCGTCCTCCTCCTCTATAGTCACGAACTCCATACTTTTTTTCGTAGGTGTAATCGGCGTGACTCGGACGATAAACATCTTTTATATGTGAGTAATCCTTAGATTTTTGATCGGTATTTTTAATATTAAAACCAATAGGTGTTCCAGTGGTAATTCCTTCAAAAACACCAGATAAAAACTCGACCGCATCAGGCTCTTTACGCTGTGTAACGATTTCGGATTGTCCTGGTTTTCTTCTATTTAACTCACTTTGAATGGCTTCTAAGTTTAAGTGTAATCCTGGAGGACAACCATCTATAATTCCTCCAATGGCTACTCCATGAGATTCACCAAATGTGGTTAATTTAAATAATTTTCCGAAGGTATTTCCTGCCATTTAGTTGCGAATAGTTGTTAGTTTTTATATCAAGTATGCTAAAATATATTTTATATTACAGAAACAAAAATTATAAGAGAGCTTCTTTAAGGATTGTTACCGGATGTTTGGCTTCTTTTTGTGTGCCATCTTTAATTTGATGCCTACAACTGGTTCCATTCGACGAAATAATTATTTCTTGATCTGCTCTTCTAATGGCAGGAAATAAAGTCTGTTCCCCAATTTGCATGCTTACCTCGTAATGTTCTTTGTCATAGCCAAAACTTCCAGCCATACCGCAACAACCACTAGGAATAATAGTTACTTTATAATTTCCAGGTAAATTCAAGACATCAAAACTCGATTTTTGATTGCTTAATGCTTTTTGATGACAATGCCCATGAAACTTAATGGTTTTAGCTTCTTTTGTGAATTGTTCAGCCTTAATATTTCCTAAACTTATTTCCTGCTGAAGAAATTCTTCAATCAAAAAACAATGATTTGCTATTTGCTCTGCAGAAACTTTATCTTCCACCAATTTTAGATATTCATCTTTAAAAGTTAAAATAGCCGAAGGTTCAATTCCTATTAAAGGGGTTTCTGGAGTGATTTTATCTTTAAAAATCACCATGTTTTTATCAGCTACTTTTTTTGCTTGTTTTAGCAAACCTTTAGATAAAAAAGCACGACCAGATTCGGCATGATCTAAAATGATGACTTTGTAATTCAATGCCTTTAAAAGCGTCAAGGCATCTAATCCTATTTGTGTGTCCAAATGATTTGTGAATTCATCATTAAATAGATAAACTTCTTTAATATAATTTTCAGCATCATACTGATTTAGTGTGCTTTTATAAAGCTCACTTAAACTTTTATTTGAAACTAATGGCAAGCTTCTTTTTGAAGCGATTCCGAAGGATTTCTTCAATAAAGACGACGTAAAAGCATTCGAAAACATAAAGTTTGTCAACCACGAAACCTTACTCCCCAATGCATTCAATTGATTGTTATAAGCAAATAATTTCGTTCTTAAAGAAACGCCGTTAGCCTCTTGATATTGATACAAAAACTCTGCTTTTAAAGTGGCTACATCCACACTACTCGGGCATTCGCTAGCGCAGGCTTTACAACTTAGGCATAAATCGAAAACCTCTTTTAGCTCTTTGTGATTGAATTTGTTCGCTTTTTCGGAGTTTGTCAAAAACTCTCTTAGCGCATTAGCTCTAGCTCTAGTAGTATCTTTCTCGTTTCTGGTTGCTCGATAACTTGGACACATGGTTCCTCCAAATTCTGGAAGTTTTCTACAATCTCCCGAACCATTGCACTTCTCAGCTTCACGAAGAATTCCTAAAGAAGCTGAAAAATCCAAAAAGGTTTTAATTTCAGGTTCTTTTCTATCAGGCACATACCGCAAATTCTCATCCATTGGAAAAGCATCAACTATTTTTCCAGGATTAAAAATATTCTCAGGATCAAAGGCTGCTTTAATGCGTTTTAGAATTTGATAATTGGCCTCACCAATCATTAATGGGATAAATTCAGCCCTTACAATCCCATCTCCATGCTCGCCACTCATGGAGCCTTTATATTTCTTGACTAAATGCGCAACATCTGTGGTTATTTTTCGGAACAAAACTACGTCTTCTTTTTTCTTTAAATTTAAAATTGGACGTAAATGCAATTCACCAGCTCCGGCGTGGGCATAATAAACAGCTTCTTGGTTATAGCTCGTCATCAGCTTAGTAAATTCACCGATGTAATTAGCCAAATCTGGCAAAGCAACCGCCGTATCCTCTATACAGGCTGCCGTTTTTTTATCGCCGATGATATTTCCCAACAAGCCCAATCCCGCTTTGCGTAATTCGATGGCTCTATCAATATCTTCGGTTTTTAGAATGGGATTTGCATAGCTTAAATTTAAACTATCAATGTCTTTTATTAGCGCAACTATTTTTAAATCTACTTCTTCTGTAGTTTCACCTTTAATTTCACACATTAAAATAGCTTGAGGATCACCCTCAATAAACTGCCTGTTTTCTTGCTGTGTTTTATTATACTTGGTTAGATCCAGAATGGTTTTATCCATCATCTCGCACGTATGCAAATTGTGCCGCATCACAGCTTCTACGGTATTTAAACAATCTTGAATGGACTTAAAATGCGCAGCAACCATCATGCTTTCTTTTGGAGGAAGCACATCTAATTGCAAGGTAATTTCCGTTGTAAATGCAAGTGTACCCTCACTACCAGTAAGTAGTTTACAGAGATTGAATCCTTCTGAAACATCTGAAAACACCTCTGTTTTAATCAGCTCGTCAATGGCATAACCCGTATTTCTTCTATGGATTTCTGGTTTCGGGAATTGCTCCAAAATTTCATTTTGAACAGCTTCAGAAGCTAATTCTTCATATATCGTTTTGTAAATAAATCCTTCTAGTGAATTGAGCTTTGCTTTGTCCTGAAAGTCTTTATTGGATATTTCACCAAAAACGGCTTCAGAACCATCGCTTAAAATAGTTTTTAATTCCAAGACCTTATCTCTAGTCACTCCATATTGAATAGAAGTTGTTCCAGACGAATTATTCCCAACCATTCCTCCTATCATACAACGATTTGAAGTAGATGTATTTGGCCCGAAAAACAAGCCAAAAGGTTTTAAATAATTATTGAGTTCATCTCTAATTACTCCAGGTTGCACCTTAATTGTCTTTGCTTTTTCATCCAGATGTAATATCTTTGTAAAGTGCTTGGAAACATCAACCACGATGCCATTTCCAACACATTGACCAGCCAACGATGTTCCTGCAGTTCTTGGAATTAATGAAGTTTTATTGTTTACAGCAAATTCAACAAGCTGCTTAATATCCTCCAACGTTTTTGGATACGCAACAGCCTGTGGCAACTTTCTATACACCGAAGCATCAGTGGCATAGATAGCCTTTGTTAACTTATCGTAGTGTAAGTCGCCTTTTAGCCGATTTTTTAATTCTTTAAAAATCGAATCTGTTTGCAATAATTCCAAAGATTTATAGTTTATATGAATGCCATAAATTTAAGATTAGTTTATGACTTTTTGCAAAACAAAAATGATTATTTGAATTTAAAATAAAATGATATTATGAAAAAAGTATGGTTAATAGCAGTGGCCTTTTTAGGCTTTACAACTTTTCTAAACGCACAAGAAATCTCTAAAAATGCCATAGGCCTAAGACTTGGTGATAGCGACGGCTTTGGAGCTTCCATTTCATATCAACGTGCCATTATGGAAAACAACAGGTTAGAATTCAACTTTGGATGGACCGATGGAAAAAACTACGACGGCACAAAATTAATTGGCTTATACCAATGGATTTGGAACATTGATGGAGGTTTTAATTGGTACACAGGTCCTGGAGCCGGATTTGCAACCTACCGATATAATAATTATTATAACAATCATAGAGATGGTTTTCTTATTTTAACAGGAACGGTTGGTATTGAATACAGTTTCGACTTCCCTTTACTACTATCTCTTGATGTAAGACCAGAACTGGGCTTAGGAAGCAGCTCTTACGACAATAACGATTTAAATTTCGATTTAGGACTAGGCGTTAGATATCAATTCTAATCGCTTTTGGAAATATTATTTAAAACACCTTTTTTAGGTGTTTTTTTATATAGTTTTGTATCATGAAACAAAAATCAATAGCCATTATGGCGGCTGGTATGGGTTCCAGATTTGGAGGTTTAAAACAAACACATGCGGTTGTAAACAATTATGCTATTTTAGATTTTTCTATATATGATGCGATTCAAGCGGGCTTTAATCACATAGTTTTTATTATTAGAGAAGATATCTCAAATGTTTTTAAAGAGCGCTATGAAAATACATTGCCAGAAAACATAAAAGTAAATTTTGTATTTCAAGAGTCAAAAGGATTTCCAAAGCGAAAAAAACCTTGGGGAACTGGTCATGCCTTACTCTCTTTAAAAGACACTATAAAAAATGATTTTGCCCTAATTAATGCGGACGATTTCTATGGGCGCCATGCTTTTAAACTCATGCATGAGGCATTATATATAAACACAAAACATCAAAATTACTTTATTGGGTATCAGCTAAAAAACACGTTATCAGATTTTGGAACCGTTTCTAGAGGCGTATGTGTTTTAAATGAAAATCAAGAGCTTATAAGTATTGTTGAACGAACTAATATAAGCATAGACAATCCATTAATGCCTTTAGACACAATAGTTTCCATGAATTTCTGGGGATTTACCTCAAGTATTTTCAATATAACAGAACAACTGTTCCAAGCCTTTATAAAAGATCACAAAGATTCTGAAACAGCTGAGTTTTACATTCCTAAAGTGGTCGATTTCATGATTAAAGAACAACTAATCAATTTTAAAATGCTCGAGTCCCATAACCAATGGTTTGGGGTTACCTATAAAGAAGATGAGCCTATGGTGAAAAAACAACTTCTAGATCTTATTTATGAAGGTATTTATCCAACTAAATTATGGTAATCCATGGAAACTCTTAAAGATATTTGTCGTCAATTTCAAATAGAACAACCTGTTTTAAATGTTTATGTTTTGGCTTCTGGACACATAAATGACACCTATTTAGTAAGTTGTAGTAATGATGTAAATTACGTGTTGCAAAAAATTAACAATCAGGTATTTACAAATTTAAACAACATTATTATAAACAAGGTAATTGTTAGTGCTCACTTAAAAAACACTTACAAAAAAACAGATAGCAAATATCAGGTTGCCGGTTTTATTAAATCAAAAAATGATGCTTTTTTTATTGAAGCTTATAATGGCTGTTGGACCTTAATGGAATATATTCCAAACTCTAAAACCATTGACAGAGCAGAAAATGAAAAACAGGTTTTTGAAGCAGGAAAATTATTTGGGAATTTCATTGCTAGCACGTCTACTATTAAAACCAATCAAATTATTGAAACACTTCAAAAATTTCATTCTGTACCATTTCGTTTTTATCAATTTGAAGAAGCACTAAAACAAGCTCAAGCATCTAGAAAAACAGAAGCTCAAGCCCTGATAGATTTTGTTTTTGAATTGCAGCTAGATATGTTTAAACTTTCGGAATTAAAAGAAAAAAACACGTTTCCGTTACGAATTACTCATAACGACGCCAAATTATCCAACATTCTATTTGATAAGGATGATAACGGTCTTGCAGTGATTGATTTAGACACCGTAATGCCTGGGATTGTGCATTTTGATTTTGGAGATTCTATTCGTTCTATTTGTTCTAATACGGTTGAAGATTCTGAAGATTTGGAACAAACAACCATCAATTTAAAATTTTACCAAGCTTATTGCAAAGGTTTTGCTCTTGAGACTACAAATATTCTAACCTCAGAAGAGATAAATTACCTACCATTGGGAATTAAAACCTTAATGTACATTATGGGTTTGCGTTTTTTAACCGACTATTTAAACAACGATGTGTATTATAAAATAGCCCATGAAAAGCATAATCTGGTGCGCGCTAAAAACCAAATGGCACTTTTAAAAAGTGCCATTCAATATTATGATGAGATAAAGCGGATAACTTATTCTAGTTATAGATTAGAGAATATCTCTTAAAATTTCATTTTTCCTAGGTGTTTCCCATGTTCCACCTGTAAAATCAGGAACAACGGTTCTAGCACTGTTATTGGCCACCGATATTTCCGATAAAGGCGTCATGGCACTCCAAAGAACGCTATCATAAAGATTGATATCTAATGGCAAACCTTTGTTTAAACAGCGAATTAATCTATAAATCATAACAAAATCCATCCCTCCATGCCCAACAGCATTGGCATCTATTTGGGTTTTTAATTTATTCCATAATGGATGGTCGTAACGCTCTCTATATTCTTTGTATTCTTCGTCTTTCAACCAACTGTGCCCCCATTGCAATTCATCATGACCAACATATAGCCTAGAAGGATAGCCTTCATGAGCTGCTTTGGTTCCAAACACATTATTTAATCTAGAATAGGGTCGTCCTGTATGTGTATCGAATTGCAGCATGATGGTTCTCCCTAACTTCGTTTTAATTAAAGTGGTATTCATATCGCCACAAGCAAACTTTTTTACAGGGAAATTTTCCATTTCGGCACCTAACTTCAAACTATCGTCACGAGAACTCATGGAGGTTATAAAATCGTAGTTATCTCCACGCCCAATGTCCATATAAAAACTTGTTGGTCCTAAGCCATGACCTGTATAGAAGTTTCCATTTTGCTTTTCATGAAACTTGATGCGCCATTGATTTTCGTAATACGTGTCGTCCATCATGTGTTTACGTAAATCGTGAATATAAGCTCCTTCAGCATGATTGATGTCTCCAAAAACTCCTTGATCTATCATATTCAAAACCCAAAGCTCTTCGCCGTTAAAACAGCAGTTTTCCATGTACATACAATGTTTTTGGGTACGCTCGGCTACTTCAATCAATTTCCAGCAATCTTCCAAGGTCATAGCCATTGGTTGCTCGCAAGCTACATGTTTTCCCTGCTCCATGCCATAAACAGACATTTCGGTATGCGAGTCCCAAGGAGTTGCAATTAAAATCAAATCGATATCATCCCTTTCAACTAATTTTTTCCATTCAGTTTCATTTCCATAATATAAATCTGCGGATGAATTTTGAATGGTTTTAAGATATTCGTTGTTTTTCTCAACCTTCTCTTGTTTTAGATCGGAAAGAGCTACAATTTCTGCATGATTGTTTTTAATAAGATATTCGAACATCTGGATCAGGACACTTCCTCTGTTTCCCATACCAATTATTCCTACACGAACTTTTGAAATTGGATCTGCAGTAAGACCCACGGCGTTCCCAAGTGCTTTTTTTTGTTTTAGAAGTTCATTTACAAGCTCCTTTTCTACAATTTCATTACTTTTATTTGCAAGCATGCTTGGAGCTAAGCCTAAAAAAAGACCTGCTCTTGCTGTTAAATTTAAGAAGGATTTTCTGTTCATATTTGATAGAATTAATTGAAAACAAAAAGATATAAAATATATTCAGGAATCCTATATCAAAGCTTTACATTTTGCAAGTGTAGCCTCATAAATAGCTTCATATTGGGGTACGATTTGATAAATATCAAATTTGCAAGCCTCCTTTTTGGCTCCTTCTTTAAACTTGGCCAATATCTTTTCGTCTTTTAAAATACGAAGAGCATTATTGCTCATTTCGTCTATATTACCAACATCACTCAAGTACCCTGAAACACCTTCGACATTTACTTCAGGAATCCCACCAGAATTACTTGAAATTACTGGAACTCCAGACGCCATGGCTTCTAAAGCAGCTAATCCAAAGCTTTCAGTTTCAGAAGGAAGAACGAATAAATCAGAATAACATAAAATACGATCTATTTCATGACTGTTTCCGAAGAAAACCACCTTATTTGAAATACCTAATTCAGCGCATAATTTTTCGGCCGGCTCTTTTTCAGGGCCTTCACCTACCATCATCAATTTAGCCGGTATTTCCTTTTGAATGTTATAAAATATTTTAATGATATCTGGAATACGCTTTACTTTTCTGAAATTACTGATATGTGTGATAATTTTTTCATCTTCATTTGCCAATAAATCCCGTTGACAATCGGTGAAATGATGATTGTGTTTTGCAATGTCTATAAAGTTCGTCACCACATGAATATCATTTTTTATATCGAATAATCTTAAGGTATCTCGCTTCAAACTTTCGGAAACTGAAGTTACAGCATCCGATTTATTGATGCTAAAAGTGACTGCTGTTTTATAAAACGGATGAGATCCAACCAAGGTAATATCTGTACCATGAAGCGTGGTTACAATAGGCACATAAATACCTTCTTCCTGTAGCATTTTTTTAGCCATATAGGCTGCATAAGCATGAGGAATGGCGTAATGTACATGAAGAATTTCTATTTTGTGAAGTTTGACCATATCCACCAATTTGCTTGATAAAGCTAACTCGTATGGCTGATAATGGAATAAGGGATATTCTGGCACGGTTACTTCGTGAAAATGCACATTGCTTCCAATAAGATCTAGTCTTACCGGCTGTTTATAAGTAATAAAATGGATTTCATGACCTTTTTTTGAAAGCTCAATACCAAGTTCTGTTGCTACTACTCCACTTCCTCCAAAGGTTGGATAACATACAATTCCAATTCTCATTATTTCAATTTTAAGTGTCTAACGTTATAAGTGTCCAAAATTAAAAGCGCCTAAAGTAATTTCTACTTTAAGTACTTATAACTTGAAACTTCAAGTACTTTATTAATCTATAATCGCTTCATAAATCAAGCGCTGAATATCTGTTCTAATATTTGCTTTTAACAATAAGTTAGTACCGGCTTTTGGATAGGTTCTATTTGCCAAAAACACATATACAATTTCTTCTTCGGGATCTGCCCACGCATAGGTTCCTGTAAATCCAGAATGCCCAAAGCTAGTCATGGATACACATCCACAGGTTGGTCCTGCTTCTCCTAATTGAGGTTTATCGAAGCCAATACCACGTCTGTTATTTTCATCGCAAAAATAACAGGTGTTATACTCATCTACAGTGTCCGGTTTAAAATAGCGCTTTCCACCATAAAACCCTTTTTGTAAAAACAGTTGCATAATTTTAGCCACATCGTTGGCATTACTAAAAATTCCAGCATGGCCACCAACACCGTCTTGCATGGCTGCCCCCATATCATGCACATACCCATGAACTTCTTGATACCTAAAGTAATCATCAATTTCTGTCGGTACAATTTTTTTACCACTAAATTTAATATAAGGATTATAAGTGGTGTAATTTGCACCTAAGGACTCGTAGAAATGCTCTTGTACAAGCTCATCCAAACCTTTGTTGTAATACGTCTCAATATATTTCTTTAAAATATAATATGGTAGGTCGCTATATCTATAGCTCTCTTTACTCAAAAGGTCTGTATCCTTAATTATTTTTTGAATGGAGTCTTGGTAATCCGTTCTCATATAAAGGTTATTGGCTACTTTTACAGAAAACTTTTTACTGTATTCCGTTCTATAATACTTAGAATCGGGATGTTTTGATGAATCTAAAGTAGCATAATAAAATGGAATCCAAGGTTTTAATCTGGCATAATGGGACAACATCTTTTTTATGGTAATGCTTTTCTTATTAGAATTTGCATATTCAGGAAGTATGTCGGAGAGTTTAGTGTCTAAATTAATTTCTCCTTTTTCCTCAAGCTCCATTAATAACGGTAAGGTTGCTAAAATTTTTGTTAACGAAGCTACATCATAAATATCATCAAAAGCTACGGGTTCCGATTTTTTATCGTACGTATGTGTTCCAAAGTTCTTACTATATATAACTTTCCCTCTTCTAGCTACTAGCAATTGAATACCAGGAGTCATTTTTTTATCTACGGCATATTGAGCCACGGAATCAAGCTTTTTAAGTTTTTCTGAGCTCATACCAACGCGCTCTGGAAAACCATAGGTTAAACGCGATAAATTGGAGTAAGAAATCCCTTCTCCTGCATAAAACCCATTGCCCACTGAAACTGGCAACATCCCTTTAGCCGAAATAGCACCAAAAATAAGTTGCGCCGATTTTTGCTGAGCAATCTTGCTGTTTTGATAGCTAACTACAATACTTTCGAAGTTTTTAACTGTTGCAAGATCTAACAAGGCATAAGGTTTTACAAAAATATCGAGAATCACATTATTGTTTCGAGCAATTTCGTGCAACCAAACTAATTCTTTATCACTAAACTTATAGTCTTTCCACGGAGTGGCGTTAGATCGATGAAATCCAATAATAACTGTGTTGTATGCAGAAAGTTTTGTTATTAATTCATCTAAATTATCTGCAGAAACCTCATGTACTTTGGCATATTTCTGTAGTTCTTTAAAAAAGACAGAACCATCATCATCTCCCATTTTTACGTAAGCAATTTTCTTTTTTTCTAATTTTCTAATGGGAAGTAAATCTTCCTTGTTTTTAATGACTGTAATAGCATTTTCAAAAAGAACTTCAGAAAGTGTCTCGTCTTTAATTCTATTTAAATCTTCTAAAAGATGCTTTGTCTCAATAGGTTTATAGTTATTTAAACCAACCTTATATTTTGCTTGAAGGATTTTTTTAACCGAATGTGCCAATCTTTCCTCCGTAATCGTTCCAGATTGATACGCTTCCACAATTTTACCAATAGCTTTTGGTACATCTTCAGAAATTAACAACACATCGTTTCCAGCCATAAAAGCAGCTAAATCAATATCTCCAGGACTGCTGTAATTTGCGGCGCCTTTCATATTTAAGGCATCGGTATATATTAAACCTTTGAATTGAAGTTTTTCTTTTAGAATTCCTGATACAATAGGATAAGACAATGAAGACGGATAACCCTCTCTTGGTTCTAGAGCAGGTACATTTAAATGAGCCACCATAACACTGGACAGGCCCTCTTGGATTAATTTTCTATATGGATAAAATTCTACGGAGTCGATACGTTTCTTATCAAAATTAATGCTTGGCAAGGTTTTATGCGAATCGGTATCGGTATCTCCATGGCCAGGAAAATGCTTGGCATTTGCCAAAACTCCAACACTTTGCATTCCTTTCATAAATGCTAAGGCCTTTTCGGTAACATTATTCCTGTCTTCTCCAAAAGATCTGTTTCCTATAATTGGATTGATGGGATTGGTATTAATGTCAACCACTGGGGCAAAATTAAAGTGGACGCCTAAACGCTTGCAATGCTCCCCCATTTGTTTTCCTACTTGCTCGATTAAGTCATTGTCTTTTATGGCACCAAGTGTCATATTCCATGGAAACGCATACGTAGAATCCAACCTCATGCTTAAGCCCCACTCGGCATCCATGCCAATTAGTAAAGGAATTTTTGATGCTTTTTGAAAAATATTATTAATTCTAGCCTGGTTTACTGGATCGCCTTTAGAGAAAATAATCCCACCTATGTTATAATTAGTAATTACTTGGCTAATAATATTTTCATGAGCCAAACCTTGATTGGAAAATGCTTGAACCATAAAAAGCTGTCCTACTTTTTCTTCTAAAGTCATATTGTTATACAAATTATCTACCCATTTTTGTTGGGCAGCCAAATCGGTCGACAATAAAGGATTGGTGGTTTGGGAAAAAAGACTTGTATAAGCTAGAAATAAAGTTAACAGACAAATTAATTGACGCATAAATATAGGCTTTAAAAGCATTTTTTAATTAAGTATAAAAACGTTGCAAATTACCACTTTTAAAAAGAAGATTAAAAGACTTTAAGATAGATTTATAAAGTTTAATTAACACTACCGATACATAATTGTTGTTTTTATTTTGAAAGCTAAAAATTAACGACTCTATTAGTATTATGACCTCCTTTTCAGTATTTTTGAATAATTATTTAGTTTAATTTTCATTTCTTTTGAAACCGTTTATGAAATATTTTTTTGTTATTACATGTATGCTCTTATTTACAGGTTGTTACCAAGTTGAACGTAATTGCTTAGACTATCAAACTGGTGCTTTTTATAGCGAAATTACCATAGATGGCGAAGTATTTAAATCGGAGTTTGTTAGAACCAAAGACCTTCAAGTAGAAACTTATAATAATAAGATAGATTCTACGCACGTAAGATGGATTAATGATTGTGAGGTTGTTTTTAAAACTATCCATCCAAAAAACATGTCGGAAAAAAAGGATATTCACTTAAAAATATTGGTTACCACAGATTCCACCTACACGTTTGAGTACTCTTATGTTGGTGAAAAGACAAAACAAAAAGGGATTGCAACCAAACTAAAATAATATGTAAGACTTTTTATTATCTGGCAATGCCCTTATGGCATTGTTGACCTTAACCTTCTTGGAAATTATTTTGGGAATAGATAATATGGTCCTTATTTCTTGAGTTCTTGACCTTTAGAAATCTAAAGTTAAAAAAATAAACAAATCTTTATTTAAGTATAAAAAACATCTTCTATTCAACACTTTAGTGCATTCAGAAATTTGGATGAAACCTTTCTAAAGTCTTTAAAAGCTAAATCAAAAACCCTTACTATCCTTGGAATGATTAAATATTGCTAGAAAAAAAACACAAAAAAAGACCGTCCTTAGACAGTCTTAAAATTTATAGATTTGTTTTAATTTAAATTAAGGTAACCTTAACGGCGTTTAAACCTTTCATACCTTTCTCTAATTCAAAAGAAACTTTGTCGTTTTCTTGGATATCGTCGATTAAACCACTGACATGACAGAAATATTTTTCTTGATTTTCAGCATCAATAATAAATCCAAATCCTTTGGAGTTATCAAAAAACGATACTTTCCCTTTTCTAACTGGGTCAATTTCTTCTATATCGCTATCATCTCGTTTTGGAATACTTACTTCAATACTCTCGGCATCTACCTTGATTTTTAAAGATGGATCTGGAGGTGTGTCTGTTAAGTTTCCGTTGTAATCTACGTAGGCAAACTGAATACCTTCATTCCCACCAGTTTCTTTATCTAGTTTACGGGCTTCCATTTTTTTACGTTTATCTTCACGCTTCTTTAAACGTTTTTTTTCTTTTTCACTTTTATTAAATGTTTGCTGCGATTTTGCCATTCGTTAATTTAAATATTAATTTTATTTTAATTGTTTAGGAAGAAGTTGTAATACTAAACGATTGATCTCTTATTAAGAATCATGTAAACTCTTAAAACTACCTAAAGATATTATTTGCTTTTTATTTGCAAAGGTAGCCTTCTTTAACATGAGCAAAGATAGGCATTCATTTCGATTTATTTGAAGGTATAAGAGAAAACAACAAAATTTAATTGTTATTCGCGCAAAAAACACTAAAGACACATGTTAAACAAATTAAAACTTCTTAGTTTATTTTACTAGTAGCTTCTTAGTTTCCAATGCTTGCCCTGAAGACACGCGAGCTAGATATAAACCAGAGCTTAAGCTAGTTAAATCGATGTTGTTAGCGCCTAACTTTAAGGTTTTTAAATAAACCAATTGCCCATTAATGGTATACAATTCCAAATTAGCACTGTTCGTGTTGATTGTAAATGTAACCGTGTCGAATGCAGGATTAGGATACATTCCTATTCCCGATAAAGCATGGTCTTTCAAAGATAAAGCCTCACAATCATATTCGTTTTCTACAAAAGAACAGGTATCATCAATAATCCAGTTAGCTAAAAAAGAAGCTTCGGAATCATCAACAAAAATACAACTTAGACTAGAGTTTTGCTGCATTCTAAATTCTGAAATGTGACTGTTATTCCCATTTCTAAAATCTACCGAAGACAAATTGTTGTCATCACACTTAATCCATCTAAGTTGGGAACTATAAGAAATATCCAAAGTTGTAAGATTATTGTTTATAGCGTAAAACAGCTTCAAATTTGAAGCTGCAGATAAATCGATTTCATTTAAATTGTTGTTACTTATAAAAAGCCTTTCCAATTGTGAGTTATTGCTCATATCCAAATTACTGATGTTATTATCTCTACAATCCAAATAATTTAATTGAGAATTAGCAATTATAGAAAGCTCAGGCAGATTATTCTCTTGACATGTAAGCGTATGTAAATTAGGGTTTTGGGAAACATCTAAAGCATTTAAACCATTAACTCCAATATGAAGGGTGCTTAATTGGCAATTATTGCTAATATCTATAGTGCTTATGTTGTTGGAATAACAACTTAAATACTGTAAGCTTAAATTGTTGCCAACCACAAGTTCTGATAAGTTATTTAAGCTTACTCCCAACTCTTGGAGAAGTAAATTACTACCAACATCAAGCGTACTTAACAAATTGGAATTAAGAAAGACTGTTTTAAGTTTTGTGTTTAACGAGAGATTGATATTAGATAGTTGATTATCGTCTGCATTTAACGCATAAAGCTTTTTATTTTGAGAAACATCTAAGCTCGTTAAATTATTTAAGGAACAATCAAGTGTTTTTAAATTTCCAAATGCCTCAATTCCTGAAAGGTCATGAATGAAGTTTTGGGATACATTTAAATAATAAACAGCAGTAGCATCACTATTTAGAATGTTGCCATTTAAGCCGTTGGTATCAATGTTTAAATCGATTAAAGCTTGTTCAAAATTAGAATCTGGAATAGCTGTGGTTTGGGAATAGCCTATTGTTACATTCAAAAATATTGAAACAAGTAGATATGGAAAAAGAAATCGCGATATGCTTATAATAGTAGGTTGCATACGTTTATTTTAATTGATTAATAGCTTAGCTTACTGATATTTAATAACATAAAGGTATTACAATATTAAAATAGTGTAACATTTAATCGATGTGATTTAAATTTTTCCGACAACCTACTGTTTTTAGCCTAAATACGACACTTTTACGCAGTAAATTAGACGTTAAAAACATACTAAATATGCGGTTAATTGTAACTTGAATTGTATTTTTGCCAATTAAAACCAGATATATGTTTTCGTTATTAAATACATTTCGAATTATTGCATTATTAGAAGGAGTTTCTTACCTTTTGTTATTATTCCTTGCCGTACCAATTAAGTATTTTGGAAACGATCCGCAATATGTAAAACTACTTGGAATGCCTCATGGATTATTATTTGTTGCCTATGTAATTTTAGCGTTTATAATAGGTTCCAAACTTAAATGGAAAACCAAAACACTACTATTTGTATTGGCCGCTTCCGTTATTCCATTTGGAACTTTTTATGTGGATAAAGCTTATTTAAAACCTGTTGCATAATGGAAGATTGGCAATGCTTTTTTTATGATTATTTTATTTCAATTCAATTTACTGAAACCGTCTCCAAGTATTTAAATATGCTTAGTTTAATGGTGATTTTAGCTGTTGTTATTTATATAACAGATTTTATTGCTCGTAAGATTTTAGTAAATGCCTTTATTAGGTTTTCAAATAAATCGAAAACTAATTTCGACGATTTATTGGTTGATCATAAAGCCCCAAAATACATTGCACATATAATTCCATTAACTATAACCATTAAGCTTTTCCCTTTAGTTTTTAGCGATTTTCCACATTTTGAAGAATACATAGTGATGCTTTTAAGAGTTTATGGGGTTTTCTTAACCGTGTGGATTATTAGAAGTGTTTTACGGACTTTTGAGTCTTATTTTAAAACCTTACCCCGATTAAAAGACAAACCTATAGATAGTTACATCCAAGTGGTCATGCTATTTATTTGGGTGGTAGGTATAGCTACATGTTTGGCTATCGTTATAAAGTTACCGTTTACGCAGTTTTTCACGACTCTAGGAGCTGCATCGGCCGTTTTATTGTTGATTTTTAAAGACACTATTCTTGGTCTAGTTGCCAGTATCCAGATTGCTATAAACGATTCTGTAAGGATTGGAGATTGGATTACCATGGAAAAATATGGTGCCGATGGAGATGTTATCGAAATTAACCTTTCTACCATTCAAGTACAAAACTTTGACAAAACCATTACGCACATCCCAACATACGCCATTTTAACAGATTCCTTTAAGAATTGGCGAGGCATGCAATCTTCGGGTGGAAGACGTATTAAACGGGCTATTATTTTAAAGGCGAAAAGCGTTCATTATTTAACTCCAGAACAAATTGAAAAGCTAAAGGACATTCAGTTAATTAATGAGTATCTATCATCACGACAAAAAGATATCGAGACTTACAATACGCAAAACAACATAGATAAAAACACCTTAATTAATGGTAGAAACATGACCAACTTAGGCGTGTTTAGAAAATACGTGTTGTCTTATGTTCAAAACCATTCTGCCATTAATAAGGATATGTCCATTATGGTTAGGCAATTAGATCCAACACCAAATGGACTGCCTTTGGAAATTTATGCTTTTAGTAGTGATAAACGCTGGGAAAATTACGAATATATCATGGCAGATATTTTCGATCATGCCATTTCTGCTGTGGGTTATTTCGATTTGGAATTGTTTGAATATCCTACCGAATTTCCTAATCTAAAATAATTATTTTATCCGGTCCTTTACAAATTCTATTTTATCTTTACCATGTGGCGTTGGGTTGCCATCTTCGTCTAAGTTAACCATCACAATATTTTCTACCGTTAAAATGGTTTGCCTGGTCATTTTATTTCGTGCCTCACAATTTAAGGTAATCGAGGTTTTGCCAAATTTTACCACTTTCATTCCCAACTCAATAATATCTCCTTGTTTGGCGGAACTTGTGAAATTAATTTCAGAAATAAATTTAGTGACAATTCTAGGGTTTTCTAATTGAATGTTTGTGTATAATGCAGCTTCTTCGTCTATCCAAGCCAATAATCTGCCTCCAAATAAAGTACCGTTTGGATTTAAATCTTCAGGCTTTACCCATTTTCTAGTGTGAAATCTCATAACATCTGTCTTTTTAATTTACCAATATTCAAAGATAGTTTTTAATCCTATACATCAGTTTTAATGGTTGTTATTTCGCACTATTCCTACATGCTTTTTTCAATTTGTTAATAACCCTGTTAATATTGAAATTGGATTTACAGGAAAACAATTATCATTATTTCTAACTTTAAGAAAACTTATTAAAATGAACCGATCTACAGACTTAAAAGAATGTCGTCCCACAATTTCTTCAACGCTATTTTTTGATTCCATGAGTGACGACGAGCGTTTTCAAAACGCTACTTTACGACCTATTTTACAACTGCAAAATGATTTATTTGTGGAGGTTTTTAAAAACTACGCTTCCAAACACAAAAATGTTTTTTTCACCTTAACAACTGATAAACAAATAAGTTATATTGAAAATTCCATACAGAGAGATATAAAGTTTAGAAACTCTTTAAAAGGAATGATTATTGGCCAATTTACTTTGGAAGAATACAAGTTTTATATCACGAATTCTTCGGCATTAAATAAACGGATGATGCATTTGGTTAAAGAAAGATTAATTAACAATATTCAAGTTTTTCGTCCTATATTTGCGTGAAATATGAATATAAAAGAACAGTTGTTACAAGCTTGTTATAGCTATGTAAACAAACGTATTGCAAGTTATAAATACGAAATAGAAACCATTAAAGAATCTATTGAGAATAACGATAAAAGCAATGACGAAGGAGACGATTCCGGCAACGGAAAACTATTTAACGATTTGGAATTAAATTCACAATATTTAAGTGATGCCACTAAAATGTTGGATGTGTTGAATTTAATAAATTTCAAAACGGTAAATGACAATGTGGTTTTAGGAAGTTTGGTCAAAACTACTTCCAATAACTTTTTTATAGCTATAAGTGTTGGAAAAATAGAAATTGACGGGGTTTCTTATCTTGGCATATCCTTAAACTCCCCTATTGGGCAATTGCTTAAAAACAAAACTGTTGGAGAATCTCTTTCCTTTAACAACAATACATTTACTATAAGCGAAATTAAATAATTCTTTCACCATTTAAATTGGTTGTAAGTACATCGCTCATATAATTAAAATAAGGCCTAATAGCTTTAAATGCAGTATTTACTTCATCTAAAAAGTTAGGGTCAAGCACTTGTTTATCGCTATAATTTTTGGTGAAGATATATTGCTTTTTTCGAATTAAATCTATGGCAGGATGCTCTTTATCAAAGCCTCTAGGCGCTGTTTTTAACTCGTCTCCCTCAAAATCTCCCCAAACTTCATTGAATTTTTTATTGGAAATAATTTCCCTGATTTCAGTATCGTCCATTTCAAACTCTTTACGGATCCGAAGTAGATCTTCTTTATTTGGCTCCCAAAACCCAGTAGCCATAAACGATTTGTTGTTTGGTGCGAGATGCAAATAGTAACCCCCTCGAAATTCTGGTTTTTTTCTTTTGAAGGATCCACTAAAATGAATTTTATAAGGTAATTTGTTTTTTGAAAATCGCACATCACGATAAATCCTAAATACTTTTAACTTTTCAATATCGTCATGAACACTTAAATTCTCTAATGCCGCATTAAAAAACAATTTGGTCTTCTTTTCTATATTTTTAAATTCATCTTTATGGTCGTTAAACCAATCGCGATTATTATTTTTTTCGAGGTTTAGTAAAAATTCAAAGAGTTCTTCTGAAATAACAGGATTCATAGTATAAAGTTTGCTTAAAAATACAAAAAAATGAGCTTATTTGAATGCTATAATTTGCATTGGATTTACAATAATAAAAAACCACGCATTCAAAAATATTCTAAATAAAAAAGACTGTCTTTCATGACAGCCTTTTAAATTTTATATTTGAAATCTAATTACATATCGTTAAAAATAGAATGCATTAAACGTTTTTTATCGTTCAAGCTCTCTTCTAAAGATATCATGGTTTCCGTTCTGTAAACTCCTTCTATATCGTCTAACATGAAAATAATGTCCTTGGCATGTTCTGTATCCTTTGCTCTAATTTTGCAGAAGATGTTAAATTTTCCAGTAGTAATATGTGCAACAGTAATAAAAGGTATTTCGTTAATTCGCTCTAAAACAAATTTAGTTTGCGACGTTTTTTGAAGAAAAACACCTACATAAGCTATAAAAGAATAACCGAGCTTTCTATAATCCAAAGTTAACGAAGAGCCCTTAATAATTCCTGAATCTTCCATTTTTTTCACTCTAACATGAATGGTTCCTGCTGAAATGGATAGTTTTTTCGCTATATCAGTAAAAGGAATTCTTGTGTTTTCAATTAACATATCTAAAATTTGATGATCGATTTCATCTAACTTAATTTTCGCCATTTTTAGTTTTTTTTAAATAAAACACAAAAATAATACATTATTACTGATTTTTATACATCTTAATTTAAGATTATGTTAATTTTAATGGATATTTAATGTTATCTATAAAAACCTCCTCAATTTCATGTCCAACTATAAAATTTTTCTGGTTATTTATTAGAACTTCACATTTATTGGCCGAAATTTCTTTATGTCCGAAATAAGAATTCAAATCCCCTATTCTTTCAATTTTAGGCATAAAATCTATGGCATTATTTTTTAAAACCTCTTGATATTGAATAGCGATATCCACAATCTCTTCGCCATTTTCACTTACAATTTTAGCTTGTCTAATAATAACATCAAAATGATTCTTACAATTCTCTGGGATACTAAAATATGGCTCAAATCCAGTACCGGACACCTTGTTATTGGCTATATAATACAAACCATACAGAAGGGCCTGAAACATATAAAATCTAGTGATTTCACGATTATAATCGTCTTTAAAATGACCAGCTTCAAACAAAATAGTAGGCGTATTTAAAGACTGGAAAGTGTCCCCTACGCAATTATCATTAAATGCATCGTCGTAAATACCAATTTGATTGGGAATTTGATCTTGCAATAATGTATTCATAGCAACTATAACTTCCATAGACTTTTTACGCGTATGGGTTAAAGTACAAGCTTCGTCTTGAGCTGGAGATAGGAATGATAAGGTTGCAGACTTATTGGTCTGCCCTGCTCCAAACAAGGTTCTTTGTCCATGTAAGTTAAAACAAAAGTCTGGCTTAAAGTTATTAAATAAGTCCCGTAAAATGACACTTTCAGGTTGCGATAAGTTTTTTGCATCTCTATTTAAATCTATTTCGTTGGCATTAAGCCTGGTATATAGCTTGGCGCCATCCGGATTTAAAATAGGAACAATAAGTATGGTAGAACTGTTGAGTATGTGCTGAATGTTTTCAGAACCATCTAAAGCAAAAACGTTACAAATATCAAAAATAGCCTTGGTAGTTGTGCTTTCGTTACCGTGCATTTGAGACCATAATAATACCTTTTTAGGACCATGTCCAATTTTTATGGAATGGATGGGAGCATTTAAAACTGAGTTTCCAATCTGTTCAATTTTAAAATAGCTTTTCAAATTTTCAATTAAAGGCTGGATATGATCATTATGGATGTATCGATTTTTAAGTTGTATTTCTTTATAAGAATCGTAACCGGTTTTTAAATAGTCTTTAGTCATTGAAAATGGTTTGATACAAATGTAAACAAATAACAATTTACATTTGTAAACAAGAAAACGAATGAATTCTGTTTACATTTATAGTCATGTTAAATGGGATTAATAAGTCTTGTAAACAGCTATAATACTAAATATTAGTTAGGATATATTTAATTAGCTTAAATGCTCTAATTCAATAAGTTATATGTAACTATATAAAGTATTAATTTATATGAAATATGACTTATTTCTAAAACAATAGTACATATTACATTATAATTGTTACATTTGTAAATAGAACTATTTAACAAAGTGTTTACAATGATAAACAATGAGGATTTTATAATAAGGCTCCAAAAAGTGATTGATTTTTACAATGAAAACGCCTCTTCTTTCGCAGAAAAAATTGGAGTGCAACGTTCTAGTATTTCCCATATCCTATCTGGAAGAAACAAACCTAGTTTGGATTTTGTTATGAAAGTAATCTCCACTTTTCCAGAAGTAGAATTATATTGGCTATTAAACGGCAAAGGTCTATTTCCAGGAAAAGATAACGTTCAAGGTGAAATTGATTTTGAGAATCCTGTGAAGGAAACAAAACCAACAAATGTCGTTTCAGAAATAAAACGAATAGAAAGAAACAGCACTTCAGAAAAAACGATTGAGCGTATTGTTATATTTTATTCTGATGGAAGCTTTAAAAGTTTTGAAGATTTTTGACAAAAAAAAAGCTTGAATAAAAATTCAAGCTTTGTATAACTACGTTATTTAAAAAAAAATTATTTTAAAAATCGGCTGTGCCAACTATCGCTTGCAGGAACTTCCCAATTTTCGTTGAATTCTGCAATATTTACAACCAAATTATTAAATACGATGGTGTTTTTAGACACGGCTTTTTCCTTGGCCATTTTCTTGAAATCGATCAAAGTTTTATAGGCTATGAATTCTCCTTGTTTATAGGAGACATTCATTTTATCCAAAAGATCCACTTGGTATTCCTTTTCCAATCCTTGAATAAAATGTACGGAAGCGTCAATAGAACAACCTGTGGCTGCACCTACTTGCTGATCCAATCCAATAACAATAAAGCGTTTGTAAACTATTTTGTAGCCCGCTTGCAAGTCGCTGCCATGAGCCGTCCAATTTTCTATAAAGATATCCAATTTGGTTTCGAGCTCCATTATTTCGTTATCCGTAAAAGAACGGTTGCATTGATAAATCCAAACTTTGGACTCTTCGGGTAAGGTATTAAAATCTACTAACATGTTTATTCTAGTGAGTTTGCAATTAGTTCTGCAATATCCAACACTTGGATACTTTCTTCTTTTTCTTTGGCTTTTACACCATCCGTCAGCATGGTATTGCAATAAGGACAACCCGTTGCAATAATATTTGGTTTAATTTCCAGAGCATCTTCTGTTCTTAAAACATTGATATCTTTATCTCCTTTTTCTGGTTCCTTGAACATTTGTGCACCTCCAGCTCCACAGCAAAGCGCAGAATTTCGGTTGCGCTTCATTTCTACCAATTCCACGCCTAAGGTTTTTAGCAATTGTCGAGGAGCTTCATAAATATCGTTTCCACGACCTAAGTAACAAGGATCGTGAAATGTAATGCGATTACCACTTAAATGCGAAGTTTTTCCTAAGGTTAATTTTCCAGATTTTAAAAGTTCATTAATAAACTCTGTATGATGTTGTACTTGAAAATGACCTCCAAGTTCTGGATATTCATTTTTTAAAGTATTGAAAGAATGTGGATCTGTAGTTACGATTCGTTTTACTTGATAGGCATTTAAAATTTCAATATTTGAAATGGCCTGCATTTGAAACAAAAATTCGTTTCCTGCGCGTTTGGCCAAATCGCCTGTTGAACTTTCTTCTGTTCCTAAAACAGCAAAATCAACATTAGCTTTATTTAGAATCTTAACAAAAGCTCTTGTTATTTTTTTTGCTCTATCGTCGTAACTTCCAGCAGCACCAACCCAAAATAAAATTTCCGGTTCTCTGCCTTCAGCCATACATTGCGCCATGGTTGGCACTTTTAATTGTTCGCTCATTGTATTAAATGCTTTAATTATGAGATTAGCTACGCTGAATCTTTGATTTCCTGCATATACAGGAACTTGTTACTCATTATCACCATCATCAAAAACTTGGATGGTTGCCTTTTTATCTACTAAATCTGTAAATTTTCCTTTGTATCTGGTAGCTTTCACCAAATGGTTATCTATCCAATGATAATTGCCTCCACGAGGTTTTCCCATGAGTAAACTATGGTATTTAAAGCCATGTTTTTCTAACCAAGTTTCGGTATAAGCTCTATGTTCTTCCAATCTAGATGTGAAAAAACAAATTAGATGACCATCTTCATACCATTTATTGCATGTTTCTAAGGCATCTGGATAAACTGCTGCTGTTAACATACGTTCCGGTTCTTCGTTTGGAATGTCGTCACAGATGGTTCCGTCTATATCTATTAAATAATTTTTAATCCCTTTTGGCAAAATCGGACTTACCTTTTCACCTGCTTCTACTTTTTCGTGTAATAATTTGTCTGCGTCTTCTCTTTTCATATAAATGCCTGCAAAAGCAGTTGTCTTTTTAATTATTTCAATATATAAATATTACTAGATTGATATTCCTGACTACGAAGGAATTAGCTATTCGTCTTTCCAATTCAATCTATCCATTTGATTATAAGGCCATGGTGCTCCGTTGTTTTCAATATTTGTCATCATATTATTAAGTTCCATTGGAGCGGCACTTTGCTCCATAACCAAATAACGTCTCATATCGATAATAATAGATAAAGGATCGATGCTTACCGGACAGGCTTCAACGCAGGCATTGCAGGTAGTACATGCCCAAAGTTCTTCGGCAGTTATATAATCGCCTAAAAGTTGTTTGCCATCATCTTTAAATACACCATTATTAGCATCCATGTTTTTACCAACCTCTTCCAATCTGTCTCTGGTATCCATCATGATTTTTCTAGGAGACAATTTCTTTCCGGTTAAATTGGCAGGACATTCACTCGTACAACGTCCGCATTCGGTACAGGTATAAGCATTCAATAATTGCACCCAACTTAAATCTTGTACATCGCTTGCTCCAAATTTTGCAGGCATTTCGGCCTCTGCTCCTTCTGGCGGCGCAGCAAAGGGATCGACATTTGGATCCATCATCATTTTAACCTCTTTGGTAACAGCCGCAAGATTATTAAATTGTCCCTTAGGTTTTACCTTTCCATAATAGGTATTTGGAAATGCCAATAGAATATGTAAGTGTTTAGAAAAATATAAGTAGTTTAAGAAAACCAAAATTCCAATTATATGTAACCACCAAGCTGTACGTTCTATAATGTGGACGGTTGTATCCGGTAGACTGCTAAACCATGGCGCTATAAATTGAGAAACAACGTTTCCAGAATTCATTAATTGAAAATGAATATCTGTAGCATTCATAATCAAGAAAAGAGTCATTAACACCATTTCAAAATACAGAATGTTATTGGCATCGTTTTTTGGCCAGCTGGTCATTTCACTATTCCAAAAACGTCGTATTTTTATAATGTTTCTTCGAATCCAGAATATGGTTACAGATATGAAAACCAAAAGAGCTAACACTTCGAAGGTTCCTATTAAAACACCATAAAATTCCTGATAATAAGAAAAGACTCTCCAGGAACCGGTCAAGCCGTCTATAACTATTTCTAATAATTCTATATTAATTACCACAAATCCAACATACACTACAACGTGCAGAAAACCAGCAATTGGTCTTTTAACCATTTTGCTTTGTCCTAAGGCTATCATGGCCATGTTTTTCCAGCGTTGCGACTTATTATCGCTAACATCAACATCTTGCCCGAGCTTGATATTTCTGATAAGTTTTTTTACATTCCTGGCAAAATAGCCCAGACCTACAATAAGTAATAAAGCAAATAAAATGTTTGGGATATAGTTCATTGGTTAAGTTGGTTTAGTTATTGCCTTTCGTCTTCTGGTTTTTCGAAGTCGTCTTTATTTTTTCCACCAAAAACAGATACGTGGATGTAACGTTTTGGGTTTAATTTAAAATCTTGTAGCAATTCGCTTAGTTGTCCTGAAGCCACTTCAAGATTGTGGTATAGTTTTTCGTCTTTAAGTAATTTTCCCATGGAGCCTTCCCCATTGTCTAAACCTGTTAAAAGTGAGTTTACATTTTGTAATGTGTTGTCCAAATTTGCAACGGTTTTAGAGAATTCAACATCTTTTAAATCTTCAGAAAGAACAGCTAGATTTTTACTAACAGCGTTAAAATTACTGATAACTTGAGTTAAACTATCTTGATTTTTGGCTATTAAATTATTAAAAGATCCTGATAGGGTTTTAAACGACGTTAAGGTAAGATTTAATTCTTTTATGGCGTGCTTCAAACCATCGTTAGAATCGTCTTGTACTAAACTATTGATGTTTACCAATAACGAATCGGCCGATTTTAAGGTAGAATCCAAACCTTCACTTAAACCAGAAAAATTTTCTGAAAGATCTTTTATGAGTCCAGGTTCTACTTCAGATTGTAACATATCTCCGCTTTTGGCGAATTCTTCATCTTTGGCAGTAATAATGGCAAGTCCATTCCCATCCAAGAGTCCCATTGGATAAAGCCTCATTTTACTGTTTTTTGAAAACCGTAAATCCTTGTCCACTGTAAATGAAACCAGCGTTTTACCAGTTTCCACAACGTAGGTTATTTTATTTATTTTCCCAACATTATTACCTTTAATTGTAACTGGAGAGGCCGTTGTTAAACCATTATAATCGAATTCTGTATAAAATGTATCAGAAGAATCCAGTAGATTTTTGCCTTTTAAATAATTAAAGCCAAAAATTAGGAATAGAATTCCAGATATGACTAAGATAGCAGTTTTAACTTCTCTTGATAGTTTCAAATTATATGTATTTAGTTACCTAACAAAATTAGAAATAAATTTATAAAGAATGGCTCTAATTTGTAGTAGATTTTAACGCCTCGTCTAAAGGAATAATTTTACCTTCTCTATATGCAACAATAAAACTTGAGGGATACCCCTTAGATTTAGCATACTGCTGGAAATCTTTAATTTGGTTATAATCGGAAGTGTACCCATAATAATATTTATAAAGTCCATTAATTTTGTCTCTAGTTATATCTTCCAATCCTTTAAAATTAAATGGTTTTAGTTCAATTTCTCGAGAACTGGCAGCAATTTGCACTTTAAACACCACGTTTTTATAAATTTCGGCTGGTTTCGGATTTTCGAGCGCCACGACCTTTGATTCTTGATAAACGAAATTATCAATGTTTTGATAAATAGTATGTTTATAATCCAAAATAGCTTTTTCTATAGCTGTAGACATTTCTTTTTGTCCTTTGCTCGAATTTAAATAAGGACCTTCTTGCTTATTGGTAATAAACCCTGTTTCAATTAAAACACTTGGCATAATTGTTTGATGTAACACTATAAATCCAGCTTGCTTAACACCTCTGTTCTTGCGCTTTAACGAATTTGTAAAGTTGTCTTGAATTAAACTAGCAAGAAGAATGCTTTGATCTAAATACTCCTCTTGCATAAGCGTTAAACCAATAAAGGAACCAGGAGAATTTGGATCAAATCCCTCGTAGTTTTTCTCGTAATCATCTTCCAAGTAGATAACTTCGTTTTCGGCTTTTGCTACATTAAAATTGGTGTCGTTCCTGTTAATCCCTAATACATAGGTTTCCGATCCATAAGCTTGAGTATGGTGTGCATTACAGTGAATGGAAACAAACAAATCGGCTTTGGCTTCGTTTGCAATTTTACCTCTTCTAAATAAATCGACAAAAACATCTGTTTTTCTCGTATAAACCACTTTAATATCAGGGTTTTTTTCTAACTCTTTCCCTACCTCCAAAGCAATCTTTAATGCAATGTCCTTTTCCTTATACCCATCTTTAGATGGTTTTCCTGGATCTTTTCCACCATGCCCTGCATCTAAAACCACAACAAATTTATTGGAGTTATCTTGTGCATACAAGCCAGTAATACTTATATGGAATAAAACACATAAGATAAATAAGAAAAGTATATTTGATTTCGTTTTCATGTAATAATATATAATGTTTTTTATTTGTTACATGGAACAGCCATATATTCCTTTTCTTTGAGTTTAAAAGGTTAATCATGGATGTATCACATATATAATAACAACTATAGAGCAAGTTTATTACTCTAAATAATTAAGGTATAATTAAATTTTCGAATTTTTCCGTTTATTAAATTAATCACAAAAAATATATGTAATTTTGGCAATTCAAAAACCGAGCCATACTTTTACAAAAATACATTTAAAAGCGTTGCATACAAACAACTTTTACATACTTTTTGCCTTAAGTTTTACAGTGTTTATCAACACTTTTGGCTTCGCTCAAGACATTCCAAAACCTGGAGGAAACATTCCACCTGAAAAAACTAACGATACCATTACTGTTCAGGTTGATTCCTTAGAGAAAATAGAGGTTTCAAAAGTTGAACAAGACTCCACCCTAAAAGATTCCATAAAGCCCAAGCCAGCATTATTAGCGTCTACGGTTACATACAAGGCAAAAGACTACACCTCTTTTAATAGTAAAGAGCAAAAACTCTATTTATATAATGAAGCTGAAGTGTATTTTCAAGACATGGAACTAAAAGCGGGAATTATAGTTATAGATTACAATAAAAACGAAGTATATGCCGGTCGAATAAAGGATTCCGCTGGAGCCTATACACAACGTCCCTCCTTTAAACAAGGAGATAATTTAGTAGAACCGGATTCGATTAGGTTTAATTATAAAACTGAAAAAGCCTTGATTTTTAATTCGAAAACCGAGCAACAAGGCATGCAGATATATGCGCCAATTACTAAAAAGGAAAACGATTCGGTGATCTTTTTATACAAAGGTCGCTTTACAACTTCAAAAGACATAGAAAATCCAGAATATTACTTTCAAGCCAATAAAATAAAATTAGTTCCTGGAAAAAAGATTGTTGTAGGACTTACCAATATGGTAATTGCAGATGTACCTACTCCAATTGGTTTGCCATTTGGGTTTTTTCCTTTAACCAAGACACAAACCTCTGGAGTTTTAATTCCTAGTTTTGGAGAGCAAAGCAGTCGTGGGTATTTTTTACAAAATGGAGGTTATTATTTTGCCATTAGCGATTATATAGATCTTGCTGTTTTAGGAGATTACTACACCAATGGTAGTTATGGTTTGCGTTTTGAAAGTGATTATGCCATACGTTATAAATTTGCTGGAAATTTAGGATTTAGATACGAAAACCTGATTAATAGTGAACGTGGTTTCCCCGATTATTCGAAATCTACCATTTACAACATTCGATGGTCTCATACTCAAGACACCAAATCGAGTCCAAGCTCCAGATTCTCGGCCTCTGTTAACTTAGGAAGTAGTAAATATTATCAAGAATCCATCAACCAAGTAAATGCACCAAGTTTTTTAAATAACACCATGGCCTCATCGGTTTCTTATTCTAAAACCTTTCAAGGGGAACCACAAGTAAATATGAGTGTGGCAGCTACCCATTCTCAAAACACCAATACCGAGTCTATTAGCATGACTCTGCCTACCCTTCAAGCAAGTGTAAGTAGAATTTATCCGTTTGAACCAAAAACAGGTTCTAAAAAAGGTGCTCTTCAAAATATCAACTTTCAGTACAACGTAAGAGCAGAAAATAGAATTCAGACCACCGATTCCTTATTCTTTAAAAAAGAAATGTGGGAACAGGCCCAAAACGGAATCAGTCATAATATACCACTTACTACAAATTTTAAAGTCTTAAAATATTTAAGCTTAAGTGCAACAACCAATTACAAGGAAACCTGGACCTTTAAAACAGTGGATAAATATTATGATGAAACGACAGAACAAGTCATAACCAACGATAACAATGGGTTTGCTTCATATAGAACTTACGATTTTAATACAAGTTTAGGAACCACTTTATACGGAATGTTCAATTTTGAAAAAGAAGGAGAAGATAAAAAAATAAAAGCGCTTAGGCACGTAATGAGACCTTCCATAAGCTATACCATCAATCCGTCTTTCGATCAGTATTATGACACCTATGAAGTAGTTAGTGCCGACGGTTTAACTAGAGAAGAAGTGGAATACTCCAGGTTTGAAAAATCTGTTTATGGCTCTCCAAACAATCGATATTCCAGTACAATTGGATTTGCTTTGGGAAACAATATAGAAATGAAGGTTCGCGAAAAAGATTCCGCTAAAACCGAACCAAGAAAAATAAAATTGCTGGACAACCTAAATTTTAATACTGGTTACGACATTGCTGCCGATTCCTTAAACTGGAGCAATCTCAACATTTCTGGAAGCACCCAATTATTAAAGGATAAAATGGCAGTTAACTTTGGAGCTTCTTTAAACCCGTATGCCTTAGATAACAACGACAACCTAATAGATAAGTGGAATGTTGACAATGGTGGAAGTCTGTTTAGACTAACAAGTGCCAATGTCACCATGAGTTATACGCTTTCCAATACAACTTTTACCGGTGGAGAAACCAAAGAAAGTTATAATGAAAATCTAAGAAGTGGTGGCCGAGCTGATGATTTATTTGGACGTTCGCAAGATTTTGCAGATAATAGTTTTTATGAAGACGACGACGATGAAGAAAAAACACCAAGCGATTTGTACACAAGTCTCATTCCTTGGAGCATACGTTTTGCCTATGCTGTTAACTATTCGAATGTGAGGCGTGAAGATGAGATTTCCTCGCATTCCCTAATGTTCTCTGGAGATGTGGAATTATCCCCACGTTGGAAAGTTGGAGCATCTTCTGGTTACGATTTTAAAAATAAAGGTTTTACCTATACTTCTTTAAGATTTGAAAGAGATTTATTAAGTTGGAGAATGAGTTTAAATTGGATTCCTTTTAGCGATAGAAGCTCTTGGAATTTCTTTATTGGAATTAAATCCAATCTACTTAAAGATATTAAATACGATAAACGAAGACAATCAGATAAACAACTATAGTAGCAGTTGTTTTTCCTATTAGTTTACAGAACGAAAAAAATTTATTTATGAAAAAAATCATCAATTCTCCCCACGCTCCTGCTCCAATTGGCCCATATAACCAAGCTGTTTTAGTTAATAACATTTTATACACTTCCGGACAAATAGCTTTCAATCCTGAAACTATGGAATTGGTTTTAGAGGATATTAAAACAGAAACCAAGCAGGTTATGGAAAATTTAAAAGCTGTTTTAAAAGCTGCAGATATGACTTTTGAAAACGTTTTTAAAGCGACTATTTTTATAAGCGACATGCACAACTTTTCGAAAATAAACGAGGTATATGCTACCTATTTTAATGAGGAAACTGCCCCGGCAAGAGAAACCGTGGAAGTTGCCAACTTGCCGAAATTTGTAAACGTTGAAATTAGCATGATGGCTTGTAAATAAGCCGAAAGCCTTTTGAAAATAATGAAACTTTATTTTCAAAAGGCTTTCATTTATATTCTATTATCAAGTTATTTATCGAGTAAGCTTTCTTGAAATAGCTTATAAATTCTCAGGTATTCATCTGTCCAACTACTTGGTTCTACAAATCCATGTCGCTCTACAGGATAAATTGCCATTTCCCAATTTTCCTTTCCTAATTCGATTAAGCGTTGCGACAGGCGAACCATGTCTTGAAAATGGACGTTATCGTCTATCATTCCATGTAAAATCAATAAATCTCCTTGTAATCCATCTGCAAAGTAAATAGGAGAACTTCTTCTGTACGCCAAACTATCAGTTACCGGCGTATTTAAAATTCTTGCTGTATAACCATGATTATAAGCAGCCCAATCCCCAACTGAACGAATAGCAGCTCCGGCCGTAAATGTTTCAGCTTCATTAAACATAGCCATAAGCGTTATAAAACCCCCATAAGAACCTCCGTAAATGCCTATTTTGTCCTTATCGATTCCGTATTTACTCATTAAATATTTAGCGCCATCTACTTGATCGGATAAATCCTTTCCGCCCATATGTCTATAGATTCCAGTTCGCCAATCTCTTCCATAACCAGCACTACCACGATAATCAATATCTAAAACGGTGTAACCATTATCAACTAATAAATTATGAAACATGTATTCTCTGTAATAAGAACTCCACCATTGATGGGCATTTTGTAAATAACCAGCGCCATGAACAAAAATTACAGCTGCTCTATTTTTTACATCCGTTTTTGGCTGATATAATCTAGCATACACTTCTGCACCATCTTCGGCTTTAAATGTGATGATTTCCGGATCTTTCCAAGAGTAATTCTTAAAAGTTTTAGTAGTAGAATGTGTGATTTGTTTTGGTACGGTCTTTTTTGATGTGAACAACGGGTTTTCCTGAACATACAATTCTGTAGGTTTATTAGAATAAGAATAAAGAATGGCCATTTGTTTTTCATCCGGTGAAAGCGTGACATCATTTTTTCCTACTCTATCTGTTAAGGCTGTAAACTTTCCTCCTGTTATAGACATGCTATAAAACTGACGATCTCCTGGATGATTTTTATTTGCAGTAAAATACCAACGTTTTTCATCTTTAGAAATCTGTGGATTATATATTTCAAAAGCACCTTCAGTCAATGGTTTAACTCTTTTTGAAACCACATTCATGGTATATAAATGTGAATAGCCTGTTTTTTCCGACATATACCAAATACTTTTATTATCTGGCAACCAACCTAAGTCTCCTCCACCATAACCTCCAATTCCAGGGCCGGCAATCCACGCATCGTCATGTTGATGGTCTAAATTTTCAATAGTTCCAGTTTCTACATTCAACAATACAATCCAACGATCTTTATAATCGTTTGTATTAATATCCAAAACACCAAATTTTCCATCTGGACTCCAAGTTGGTCCAGAAATATATCCGATTCTATTCTCGTTTTTATAAGGTTTATCTGGATAATCTTTCGTGTATTCTGGAATATAATCTAGACCTTTTAAATTATCCAAAACAACAGGATATGTTTTTCTTTTTTCAAGATCGTAAACAAACAAGGTGTATTCGGTTTGCTCGTCTCCCACCTTAGAACGTGTGTTTTCATCTTCTGTATAGCCAGATTCCGTAACGTAATGAGGCATGATGGTCTTTTTGTTTTCAGTACGTTTTGCTAATACGTAAGTGACGTACTTTCCATCGGGACTTATTTTTTGGTTTAAAACGGATTTCCCTTCTAAATATATTTTTAATGGTTTTTTAGCATCAAATCGTTTCATTAAACTATCATGTTGATCCGATTTCTCTTTTCGTTCCTTTAATACATCAAAAAGTTCTAACTGATCCTTATTTATCCATTCATCTTTTTTGCTCTTGGCCGCTTCTTTCTTTTCTTTCTTTAAAAAATTCGTGACTTGTGTGGTTGTTCCTGTTTTTATATCCCATTTATAGAGATTCTGATCTTTTACATAAGCAACTTGCGTATCGAAATCTGTAAAATGAACTTGACCTTCAAAATCCGAAGTTGCAGTAATTTGCGTAATTTTATTTGTAGCAATATCTACTACAAATACATCTCCAAATTTGTTATATATTTTTTTGGATTTTTCTTTATTTAAAATCGCATTTGAAGCGGGCAAAGCAAACTCCGTTTCAAAATCTATTTTAGAAATCTTATCGGTTTTTAATTGATAGCCATAAAGGGAATCGCTTAAGGCTGCATCAGGATTCCAATCGAAATAAATAACATCTTTTTCCTCGGACCAACTCACGTTTGAAGGTAAATGACCAATAAAATCATCACCTTGCATGATCTCTTTAATGGTTAATTCTGAAAGATTGTTTTTTTGAGCAAGGGCAAAATAGCTCATCAAATATAGACTTGAAAATAATAGAATGTTTTTCAATTTCATAATAAATAGATTCAATAAAATAATAAGTTTACGAAGTTAGTCTTTCTAGTGTGGAATGTCAAAATCGAAGTTGAATAATCCGGCCCTTTATCTTTAAGCACTTATTTATAATATAAAATCTTGAGAAATAAAATTACATTCTGTACCCATCAATTTAAGTAGTGAAGACTTAAATTTTATTGACTTACAAAAGATTCAAAATCTGTAAAATCTGTAAACATTGACGCAAATATGTAACACAATTCCCATGATTATATGCAACCTTTACGATACTTTTTATACGATGAAACTAGTGTTTTCTTCACCAATCATCCAAGATAAAATTGGAAGAATTTTATTTAAGAAAGGTTTTAAAATTAAAAAGTTGAAAATAGTATTTTAATATAGTTTAAGATGAAAAATAAAATCTATCCTCTAAAATTTGAACCCATTTATCAATATCGTATATGGGGAGGCAGAAAACTGGAACATTTACTTTCAAAACCACTCCCTAAAGACGACCCCATAGGGGAAGCATGGATATTGAGCGATAGGAAGGATCATGCAAGCGAAGTCTCTGAAGGCGAACTAAAAGGAACAACAATTACAAAGTTGATGGAAGACTACCGTTATGAAATTATGGGAAAGATGGGAGACCACTTTGAGAGATTTCCTCTTTTATTGAAATTTTTGGATTGCAACGAGGTTTTGTCGGTACAAGTACATCCATCGGACGATCAAAAAGAGTATATCCCAAAAGGTGATACCGGAAAAACTGAAGCTTGGATAGTTATGGAAACTAGTGATAACAGCCGTATTTACGCTGGATTAAAAAAAGGAACTACTAAAGAGAATTTGCTCGATTCAATTCATAATAAATCGGTGTCCGATCATCTCCACAGTTTTGTACCTAAAAAAGGAGATGCTGTATTTATCCATTCGGGAACAGTACATACCTTGAGCGGAGCTGTTGTTTTTGAGGTTCAGGAAAATAGTGACACCACTTTTCGTCTATATGATTGGGATCGCACAGATATTAAAACTGGAAAACCGCGCGAACTTCAAGTGGATAAAGCAATGGCTTGTATTGATTTTGATCAGGTGGATATCGGTCCAATAACACCAGTAAAAAGTGAAATTATAAAAAATGCCGAAAAACTTTTCGACAATGAACATTTTAAGCTTTGGCGCATTAAAAGCGAATCTGAATTTCAAGCAGGTTTAAAAGATGAGCCCACCATTCTTATTTGCATAGAAGGAAAAGGCAGTATGAACTATATGGATACTGAATACACTATTGACAAGGGGGAAGTGATGCTATTGCCAGCGATTATTGGGCAGCTGGAACTTAAACCTCAAGAGAAAATCACATTACTTCAAATAGCTATTCCCGAAAAAAAATAACAAACATGAAAAAGTTAATTATATTCGATTTGGATGGCACGCTGGCAAAAAGCAAATCTCCTATCGATGAGGAAATGGCAGATCTTTTAAAAAAATTATTGGAAGTGAATCATGTATCTATAATTTCTGGTGGAGATTGGCCTCAATTTCAAAAACAGGTATTGAGCAATTTACCGAAAAAAACAATTCTAAAAAAACTAACAATCCTTCCTACATGTGGGACTAAATTCTACCAATACAAAAAGGATTGGGAGGAATTATACGAAGAAAATTTTACGGAGGAGGAAAAAAGGAAAATTCTGGATAGTCTTCATAAAGCGATCAAAGCATCTGATTTGGACATCAAAAAAACTTGGGGTGAACAAATTGAGGATCGAGGGAGTCAGATAACCTATTCAGCATTAGGACAAGAGGCCCCGCTAGAAGAAAAAAAAGGTTGGGATCCTGATTTTGAAAAACGTAGAAAAATTGTAGAACCTCTCAAAAAGACACTAAAAAATTTTTCTATTGGAATGGGAGGAACAACTTCCATTGATATTGTAAAACCAGGAATCGACAAGGCATATGGCATAAAAAAACTTGAAGAGATGTTGAAGTTCAATATCCCTGAAATGCTATTTGTTGGAGACGCTCTTTTTGAAGGTGGTAACGACCATCCTGCTAGAAAAACTGGCGTGGACTGCATTCAAGTTAGAGATGCCGAAGAAACCAAAAGAATTATAGAAACAATAATTGCCTGCAACACTGAAAATAAATAATTATGACACCTTTTAAACTACATCGAATTTGTACCATCATGAAACCTGAAAAAGGGAACGAATTTGAAGTTGAAGGGGTGCTGAATCCTGCAGTTACTCGTGGACCTGAGGGGAATCTCTACCTATTTCCCCGACTGGTTGCCAAGGATAATTATTCGCGTATCGGAATTGCAAGAGTTGTTTTTAATGAAACCGGGGATCCCGTGGATGTTGAACGCTTGGGAGTGGTACTAGAACCCAATGCCGATTATGAAAAACGTCCCAATGGCGGCGGTGGTTGCGAAGATCCGAGAATAAGTTTTGTTAAAGCTGTTGGACATTATATAATGACCTACACGGCTTATGGACCAAATGGACCGCGTATTGCCATGGCACGGTCAAAAGATCTATTTAACTGGGAGCGAATGGGTTTGATATGTTTTACACTGTATAAACCTGTAGATTTTAATAATGTAGATGATAAGGATGCTAGTTTTTTTCCAACAGAACTTCCAAGCCCCCATAATCATAATTCTATAGCGATGTTACATCGCCCACTTTTTCCCGACACCATTCCTAAAGAAACGATAAAAAAAGATAACGATCGGGAAATAGACAAACACAAGGAAAGTATCTGGATATCTTATTTTAATTTAAAGGAAGGAAAAAACACTTCCTTGGTAAATGCTAAATTTACTTCACATCACTGTCTTGCACATCCTGTATATCCTTGGGAAAATTTAAAGATTGGTGGTGGGGCACCTCCAATTCTAACAAAACATGGTTGGTTGTTGATATATCACGGAGTACGAAAACATAAGGACTCTACCAAAAACAACCCGAAATACACCTACTCTGCGGGGGCTATGATTCTTTCGGAAAAAGAACCACAAAAAATACTGTATCGCTCACACGATCCCATTTTAACTCCGGAATTGGATGATGAAATTATTGGAACTGTTGGGGATGTAGTCTTCCCTACTGGTACAGATCGTCGAGATGATATTGGACAACCCAATAGAATTGATGTATATTATGGAATGGCGGATAATTGCATTGGTGTTGCAAAAATGGAAATACCCGAACACATACCGCTAACGCATTAGTTTAAAGATTGTTATCATCTTCAAATTTTAACTTCTCTACTACTTACGCCACTTTTTATAGGCATTAATTAGTCCCTTGGTAGATGTATCATGAGATTCAATTTTGTCATCATTATCTAGTTGAAGCAACACCTTTTTAGCCAATTGCTTTCCAAGTTCTACCCCCCACTGGTCAAAACTAAAGATATTCCAAATAACACCTTGAACAAATATTTTATGTTCGTATAGTGCTGTAAGAGCACCCAAAGTAAATGGTGTAATCTCTTTCAGCAAAAATGAATTGGTGGGTTTATTTCCAGTAAACACCTTAAACGGAATTAATTTCTCCATTTCAAGTTTGTCCATTCTCTGCTCTCTTAATTCATCAGCAACCTGATTAGCAGTTTTTCCATTCATCAAAGCTTCCGTTTGCGCGAAAAAGTTAGAAATCAAGATATGATGATGTTCCCCAATTGGATTATGGCTGATAGCAGGAGCGATAAAATCGCATGGAATTAAATGTGTTCCTTGGTGAATAAGTTGATAGAACGCGTGTTGTCCATTGGTTCCAGCTGCACCCCAAACTACCGGACCGGTGCTGTAAGTGACATTATTTCCATTTCTGTCGGTATGCTTGCCGTTGCTTTCCATATTGCCCTGTTGAAAATAAGCCGGGAAGCGATGCATATATTGATCGTAAGGCAAAATAGCTTCGGTTTCAGAACCAAAAAAATTGGTGTACCATATTCCTATCAAAGCCATAATTACAGGTATATTTTCCTTAAATTCCGTAGTTTTGAAATGGTTATCAGTTGACTCGGCACCTTTTAGTAATTGTTCAAAATTATTGTAACCAACCGTAAGTGCAATGGAAAGCCCAATGCTGCTCCAAAGACTATAACGTCCCCCTACCCAATCCCAAAAAACAAACATATTTTCGGAGGCAATTCCAAACTCGTTCACTCCCTTTTTATTAGTTGAAAGTGCCACAAAGTGTTTGGCAACGTGTTTTTCATCCTTAGCCGATTTTAAAAACCACTCGCGTGCGGTATGAGCGTTTGTCATAGTCTCTTGCGTAGTAAACGTTTTTGAGGCAATGGTAAAAAGTGTCTCTTCTGGATTTAAATTTTTGAGCGTTTCTGCGATTTGGGTACCATCCACGTTGGAAACAAAATGGGCATTAATGCCTTTTACCCAATATGGCCGAAGGGCTTCTGTAACCATTACTGGACCTAGGTCACTCCCACCGATACCTATATTTACGATGTCGGTTATCCTTTTACCAGAATAGCCTTTCCACTCCCCATTGTGGATTTTTTCGCAAAAAGATTGCATTTTTTCTCGCGTTTCACGGACTTCCGGCATAATATCCTGCCCATTTACGAGCATGGGTTTATCTGAAAAATTTCGCAGAGCGATGTGCATAACCGCACGATCTTCCGTTTGGTTAATTTTCTCACCCGCAAACATTGCTTCCTGAGCTGCTTTTACTTTACAATCATCTGTGAGTTGCAGTAACTTTTCAAGAGTTTCCTCTGTGATCAGATTCTTGGAATAATCAAAAAGAATATCCCCAAATTGAAGGGACATTTTTTCAAATCTTTTGGGATCTTCTGCAAAAAGATTTTTCATCTGCACTTTTTGCAGGTCTTTTTGATGTTCGCTTAAGGCTTTCCAAGCTGGTGTTTTAGTGGGATTTATTTTTGGAAACATGATGTTTTCAATTAAATTTATATTAATAATAAACTCTCCAGATCTAACAGGTTTTTGAAACCTGCTAGGTCTCTTCTATAGCTTTGAGGCGGCGGCGGTATCTAAATACCAAACAACCTTCTTTTTATTCGATTTTATTAATCGCGCAGGATACATCGCTGTCTCTCCTTCTGTATCTTCCAAAACCCTATATACTGCCTCCGCTTTATTTTTCCCAAATACCAAAAAAGCAATATTTTGTGCTTGATTGATAAGTGGCGCTGTCATTGTTATTCGGTCCATACCCACTTGTTCGACAAACACTGATTTAATGGTAGCTTCGGATTCCTTTAACACCTCAGTATCTGGAAAAAGTGAGGCCGTGTGGGCATCATCACCAAGACCCAAAAGTATAAAATCGAATTCTATGGGTTTATTATAAAAATGTGCTGTTATGGAATTCGCGTATCTTTGAGCTGCTTCTGCTGAAGAGCCCGTTGTATCGACTTTAAAAATATGGGAATCTGCAATTTTCAAAGAATCAAACAACACTTCTTTCGCCATGAGTGAATTTCGTTGTGAATCATTTTCTGGTACAAAACGTTCATCGCCAAAAAAGAAATAGGTTTTGTTCCAATCTATTTTATTTCTATAAGTTTCGGACGCCAACAATTTGTACAGTTTTAGCGGGGAACTTCCACCAGAGAGCACAAAATTAAATTGACCACGTGCTTCAATCGCCTCTTCTGCAACCTTTCGAATAGCTTCGGTCAATACGATTATCAATTCATCTATTTCTTTATAAATCTTCAATATCATCTCTATTATTTTTTGTTGTTTTCGGAAAGACTAAACCAATGAAATCCATCCTTTGCAATGAGAGCTTCCGCGTTTTCGGGACCCCAAGAATCTGCAGGATAATTAGGAAAATTTGCCATCTTATTGCTTTCCCAGAAATTGAGCACGGGCATTATTAATTCCCAGGCAGCTTCCACTTGATCTGCACGCATAAAGAGGGTTTGATCTCCCGAAATAATATCCAATAAAAGCGTCTCATAAGCTTCCGGGGATTCAGATTTCGACTTTCCGGCATAATCGAAGACCATATCCACAGTATTCAAACTCATTTCAAGGCCAGGGGTTTTGCCTTCCATTTGAAACCGGATACCCATATCGGGTTGAATACTGATTACAAGTCTGTTTTGTTTGGGAACGTGGCCTGCTTCACTTTGAAACATATTATGAGGCACTTCCCTAAACTGAATTGTAATTAGAGACGATGTTTTGAAGAGACGTTTCCCTGTGCGCAAATAAAAGGGTACACCTTGCCAGCGCCAGTTATCCACATAAAATTTTAAAGCTGCATAAGTTTCTGTGTTTGAATTAGGAGCAACCTCTTCTTCCTCCCTATATCCAGGAACTTCTTTTCCTTCCACCCAGCCAGGACCATATTGTCCTCTAGCGGCAATAGTATCCACCTTACCAGGAAGAATTTTTCTCATTGCCTGTAAGACCTCAACTTTGCGATTACGAACTACATCAGCATCAAAATTAATGGGTGGTTCCATAGCAATAGTACAAAGTAATTGCAATAAGTGGTTTTGTACCATATCGCGTAAAATGCCTGCATTGTCGAAATAACCGCCACGGGAACCAATTCCAATTTGCTCAGTAACAGAAATTTGAACGTGTTCAATATGGTTTCGATTCCAAAGTGGTTCCATAATAGAATTTGCAAAACGGAAGGCCATAATATTTTGTACTACTTCTTTTCCTAAATAATGGTCTATTCTATAAATCTGTTTTTCATCGAAAATAGTAAGTAGTCTTTTATTAAGTGCCTTTGCCGATTTAAGGTCGCTACCAAATGGTTTCTCAATTATGATACGGGTGGTATCTTGGTTATTTTCCAATTTACTCTTGGATATATTTTCTGCGATGGTGCATAAATATTCAGGTGACACCGCGCAATAATAAATTATGGATGGATTTTCTTTCCACTCTTCCTTAAGCGCATCAATTCTAGAACCAAATTCCTTATACTCCGCAGCATCTTTTATATTGGCAATCTGATAGGTAATATTTGATGCAAACTTGGACCAATCTTCATTTCTGGCCTTCCCGCTTCGTGAAAATTCATCAACGGCTTCCAATAAGGAATTTCGGTATTTCGCATCGGTAAATTTGCTTCGTCCTGTGCCGATAACAGCAAAGTTTTCGGGGAGGCGATTTTCAAGAAACAAATTGTAAAGCGCAGGTATAATTTTCCTTTTGGTAAGATCTCCCGTACCTCCGAAAATAATAAATATGGCTGGATTTGATTCTTGATCTGATGTCTTTGGCATAACTTTTAAATTTTAAAAAGTTTTAGATTATTAAAATGTACTATTTAATTTTTAGGTTCTTCCCATTCGGTATGAAAAACACCTTCTTTTCCTTTAAGCTCATAGGTATGTGAGCCGAAATAATCCCGTTGCGCTTGAATAAGGTTTGCGGGCATTTCTTCACTTCTGAAATTATCAAAATAATTCAAAGCCACAGAAAATGCCGGAGCTGCAATACCATATCGGGCAGCGTCAGAGACTACGGTTCGGATGCCGGGAATGCTTTTGAAAAGAATATCGTGAATGTTCTTGTCTAAAAACAGATGCTTCAATTCCGAATTTATTTTATACGCGGCATAAATATCGTCTAAAAATGCGGAACGGATGATGCAGCCGCCACGCCATATTTTCGCGATTAAATGAAGGTTTAATTTATAATCATATTCCTCATTTGCGTGATAAAGTAAGTGCATTCCCTGGGCATAAGCAGAAACCATTGCAAAATAAAATGCCTCTTCCATCGAATGGATGTATTTTTCACTGGTATCATTATACTTTGCTTCTTTCGGATTAGAATAGATTTCCGAAGCCTTCGTGCGTAAAGTTTTGTATTTTGAAAGATCTCGCATAGAAACAGCAATATCAATAATTGGAACGGGAAGATTTAAATCCATTGCTGCTTGCGATGTCCATTTTCCAGTACCTTTTGCCTTCGCTTCATCTTTTATGTCATTCAATAAAATGTGGTTTGACCCTTCCTTTTTATAGGCGAAAATATCACGGGTAATTTCCAATAAATAAGATTTTAATCGTCCATTGCTCCATTTTTCAAAGACGTCGTGAATTTGTGAATCATTATAATTTAGACCGTTCTTTAAAATCTCATAGGTTTCTGAAATCAATTGCATCAAGGCATATTCAATACCATTGTGTACCATTTTTACAAAATGCCCCGCTGAGCGTTCCCCCATATATGCCACTGTTGGTTCGCCGTTTACGTGAGCTGCTATTTTTGTGAGAATGGGTTTTACAACTTCATAAGCTTTTTTATCTCCACCCGGCATCATGCTTGGTCCCCGACGGGCGCCTTCCTCTCCACCCGATACGCCCATACCGATAAAGTGAAATCCTCTTTTCTCCAAGTCTAAAAAACGCCGATCAGTATCTGTAAAATGGGAATTTCCACCATCGATTATGATATCTCCCTTGTCGAGAACCTCAACCAACTCTTCGATTACCCCATCTACAATTTTGCCGGCTGGGACCAACATCATAACTATTTTTGGGCTGTTCAGACTTTTCACAAAATTATTCAATTCTGAAAATCCCTTAATACCATCCCGATTTAGTTTGTTGAGAGCATCTACCTTCTTAGAGTCTATGTCGTAGCCAGCACAGCTATAGCCGTTATCGGCAATATTTTGTAAAAGATTGGAACCCATGGTGCCGAGACCAATCATTCCAAATGCATTTTTATTTATAATCTCCTTATTCATGATGCGGTTATTTTTGTATTAAGCTTTCGAGAATTTTTTGTGATGTTTCAAATTTTTGATGATGAATAGCGTTCATTCCTAATTTCTTTGCGGTATTTACCAGTAATTCCCTATCATCAAAGTAAACACATTCTGATGGCTTTATTTGTACAATTTGCATAGCTTTTTTAAAGATACGCGGATCAGGTTTACGGATACCTAGATAACAAGATGAAAAAAAGCCGTCGAATACTTCGTGTAGATTAAACTTTTCGATGCGATAATCATTGAGTTCCCTACTTTCGTTGCTAAGCGCAAATACGGGGAGGTCAGTATTCTTTTTCCAATTCCTTATCCATGGAAGCATCTTCGGCAATTCCACCGATTGTGCGTACATAAAATCCTTAAATTCATCTTTCGTAAAATCACGGGAGCAATGAAACACGGCAGTGTCGAGATATTCGTCCATCGAAATACTGCCAATCTCAAAAACGTTGTAAATAAAATTATGGAGGACGTTCATCTCTTCATAGTCGAAGCCAAAATGTTCAGCCGCCTTTTGTCGAGATTCATGACCCCAGCCATTGGTGAGAAATACACCGCCAATGTCGAAGAAAACGACTTTTATTTTTGAAACATCCATTTATTATTTATTGATATTGTTGTAAGTATTTTAGAGTCTAGGCATAAACATAATTCTTAGCACTCGAAATCAGGTTCACTTTAACTCGGTATTAATCTTTCTTTTTTTTCTGATCCGCGATGCTTTTAAGCAATTTGTCATAGGCTTTATTGAATTTATCTATTCCTTCATTTTCCAGTTTTTGAGTGATTTCGTCAATGTCGATTCCTTTTTGCTTT
>NZ_DATGNO010000146.1:0-9099 GCF_035306705.1 Xanthomarina sp. | reverse complement strand
CCCGAAGTTGGTACTAAAACTCATGGATCTTATGTTGTTTGCTTCACCTATATAAGTTTTCTCTCCAAGTAATTCAGAATATACATCGTTGCCATCTAAAATAAACGAACTAAAACCAGCAATTAGATTAAAACCTAATTTCTTGTTTCCTATTCTATAATTCAACTCCATCGGAATTTCGTAATAACTAATACGCTGACTAATAGCGGCATTCGATTTTGGACTTAGCACATTATCCACTTGAGCAACACTTAAATTATCTGCACTTATAGCCGTTAGACCTTCGTTGCCATTGGATAAATTAATGTTTCTAAATGGACTAGGAGTCGAACCGGTACTCGCTATGTTTGTATATAAAATAACGTCGTTGGTATCGTAACTTAAATTTAGTGAACTTAATCCTGTACGAACAGATAACTTGTTGTTTAAATTGTAACTAACATTAATGCCATAACTCGTATTTACTTCTCCACTTTTGGAATTGCTGGCAAATTGTTGATCGAGATGCGAGCCTTTCCCCATCGAATTATAATAAACAGGGGCAATATTTGCATAAACCTGCCACCTGTTTATTATTTCATCTTTCTCTTCTTCAATAAGATCTTGGTTAGCTGCAATAGCTTCTTCTATGGTTAAATCTGTTTTCTTTAGATCTTCTACCAAAGGTTTTTCTAGTTCAGCTTCTGTATTCTCTTTTAAAGCAACTCCATTTACTGCTGCTTTATTATTTAATTGTTGTAGTTGATTTTCGGTTTTTGTTTTATCAAAGTCTAAATTAGAATCTGTTTTACCGTTTGTTTGTGTTGTAGCAATGTTGTTATTATTTCTAATTAGCTTATTGTTGTTGATTTTAGTAGGGTTTTTATCAAAATTTTCTTCTGATTCTACCTTATCCTTAGTGTTTTCAGTTAGTCTTGTATCCCTTGTATTTGTTTTATATGAAGGATTTGTAATACTTTTGTTTGAATTTTCTTTAGAAACTTTAGGCGTTGTTTGGTTGATAGATTTCGTTTTTAAACCTTCTTCTGAAGCTATTTGTGCTGTGTTTGAATTTCCTTTTACTTCGGAATTGTTGTCACCAATTTGATTTTCGGAACTACTTGTTCCATTCACGGTTTTATTTGTTTTTTCGTTGGAAGTATTTGCAACAGTTGAATTGATTTCTGTCTCATCTGAAGAATTTGTAGCATTCTTCACCTTCATGGTGTTTTCGGTATCAACAACCTTGGTTTTATTGGAATTAACGGTCGAGTTACCTGTTATTAACAAATTACCAACAGTCAATAATAAAAGTAACAGAGCAGCAACTCCAGCAAGTTTATACCAAAAAGGAAGCACTTTCTTTCGGTCTTTTTTCGGTTTGTTTAACTTATTTTGAATGTTGTTCCAAACTTGTGGGTTTGGGGTCGCCTCAAAATCCTTGAATTTTTCTTGAAAAATTCTATCTATATGTTTTTTATCACTCATTACAAGATATGCGTGTTTAAACTTGTTTTGTAATCTTCAATTTTATCTTTTAATATCTTTCTGGCTCTGGCCAAATTAGATTTTGAAGTTCCAGTTGTAATTTCTAGCATCAGGGCTATTTCCTTATGCGAATAATCGTCCAAAACATAGAGGTTAAAAACCAATCTGTAGCGATCTGGCAATTCTTGGATTATCTTTAAAAGAAATTCAAGGGATACATCATCTTCTTCAACCGTTACTTCTACATCTTCAATATTTGTGTCGTCAATAATCTCAAAAACACTTTGGTTTCTATAGCGTTGTAAGGCGGTGTTTATGGTTATTCGCTTTAACCAGCCTTCAAAAGAACCTTTGTGTTTATATTGTGATATTTTGTCAAAAATGGTCACAAAAGCATCCTGCAGATTATCTTCTGCTTCAGCATAATTTTTACAATACTTCAAGCATACAGAAAATAATTTGCCCGAAAAGAGCTGGTATAGTTCTGCCTGTGCTTTAGTATCATTTTTACTACATTTATGTATGAGTTGTTTTAAACCCAAATGATTATGTATTAATTTAATAAAGTTTCTATTCTTCTACTGGAACCTCGATAATTAAATAATTTTTTTCTCCTTGCCATAACTTAAAAATATAAGATCCACGATGATTGGCTGTAAAATTAAACGAGGCTTCCATCTCTTCATTTAATGTTATACAGTTGTCCGTTTGGGCAGCTACATTGGCAACAATTGCTAAAGTTTGTACGTTGGCTTCTTGAACATTATAAATGTTATTAAAACCATAGCAAGTGGAAGGTCTAATATAGGTTAAAGTAATTTCATACGTTTTGCCCAATTGGAATTGATCTGGAAAATTAGCACGTTCTATAGGTAACATTTCATTGTAGAAATCTTGCGAATAATCGTCGTTAGAACTGCAAGAAAACATGAAAACAACTAGAAGACAGTATGCTATAAATTTCTTCATTAAAAAATACATATTTATCTTGTAGATGCAGAAAATACAAAAGGGTTGCGTGAGAAATTAAAAAATCCCGAAATATTTCGGGATTTTAAGGTTATGCTTTACTTGCTTTTAGCTGCTCTTTAATTTTCAGCTCCAGTTCGTCTTGTAATTCTGGATTGTCTTTTATTAAGGATTTTACGGCATCTCTACCTTGTCCTAATTTGGTTTCGCCATAACTAAACCAAGAGCCACTTTTTTTAATGATTTCAAATTCGACGGCTATATCTAAAATCTCACCAACTTTCGAGATTCCTTCACCATACATAATGTCAAATTCTGCCATTTTAAAAGGTGGAGCTACTTTATTTTTGACCACCTTAACTCTCGTCTTATTTCCGGTAACCTCACCATCAGTTTCCTTAATTTGTGTAGAACGTCTAATATCCAATCTTATAGATGCATAGAATTTTAATGCATTACCACCAGTTGTGGTTTCTGGGTTTCCAAACATAACACCAATTTTTTCACGTAATTGGTTGATAAAAATCACGGTACAATTTGTCTTGCTTATAGATGCTGTTAATTTCCTTAAAGCTTGAGACATCAATCGTGCATGTAAACCCATTTTCGAGTCTCCCATTTCACCTTCAATCTCACTTTTTGGTGTTAAAGCTGCAACCGAGTCAATAACAACAATATCTATAGCGCCAGAACGAATTAAGTTATCGGCTATTTCCAAAGCTTGTTCCCCATTGTCTGGTTGTGAAATAATTAAATTATCGATATCTATACCTAGGTTTTGAGCATACGTTCTATCGAATGCATGTTCTGCATCGATAAATGCTGCAATACCGCCAGCTTTTTGTGCTTCTGCAATGGCATGTAAGGTTAAAGTAGTTTTACCAGAAGATTCTGGACCATAAATTTCTATAACTCGTCCTCTAGGATATCCTCCAACGCCTAAGGCAATGTCCAGGCCTAAAGAACCTGAAGAAATAGCTTCAACATCCACAACGGCTTGATCGCTCATTTTCATAACAGTTCCTTTGCCGTATGCTTTATCTAATTTATCTAAAGTAAGTTTTAGTGCTTTTAATTTAGCTTCTTTTTCGCTGCTCATTTCTCTTTTTTTTATCTTGTGAAAGTGATGCTAAAATACTACTTCTTTTTTCACTTTACAATTTTATCACGCAACCTTTTCACACTTTCTGCATCTACTATATAAAGTGGGAAAATTTTACCTGTGAAAAAGAAAAAAATATACACTCACTTACAATACATCATAGTCTAAGTTTAATTATGAAGGATTTTAAAAAGCATTTTAATTTTATTCAATTTTAAAAAACTATTAAAATTTTAAACAAATGAAATTTTTCAAAAAATGTATTATGTCATTAGGTGTTACAGTTGTTATATTTATAAATAGCAACTGTAAAGCCGATGGAGGTTAGCTCGTAATGATGTTTTTTCGATTTAGAAATTAAATTAAAAAATATTAATAACGAGTTAGTCTACTTAAAGCACTTTATAAACTTTTATAAAGTGCTTTTTGGTTTAATAAAATCCATAAAAACAGAAAAAACACTACATTTGCAGCAAAATACATGGATGCTTTAGCAACGATGTACAACATTATCTTTAACCTTAAAAAATTAGTATAGCATGCAACTGTACAATACCTTAAGCGCTAAAGAAAGAGCAGAACTTATCGAGCAAGCTGGAAAAGAGCGCTTGACTATCTCTTTCTACAAATACGCCAAAATTGAAAATCCAATAATTTTTAGAGACCACTTATTTCTAGCTTGGGACAAATTAGACGTTTTAGGACGTATTTATGTGGCCCACGAAGGCATAAACGCCCAACTTTCCATCCCGGCAGACCACTTTAATCTGTTTAAAAATCATTTAGATACCATTTCTTTTTTAGAAAATGTGCGATTGAATATTGCCATTGAACACGACAACTTTTCATTTTTAAAATTAAAAGTGAAAGTGCGCGATAAAATTGTAGCCGATGGTTTAAACGATGAGACCTTTGATGTTACCAACAGGGGAATTCATGTGGAAGCCGAACAGTTCAACGAGCTTATAGACGATCCAAACGTAGTGTTAGTGGATATGAGAAACCACTACGAAAGTGAAATCGGGCATTTTAAAAATGCGGTGACTCCAGATGTGGATACGTTTCGGGAATCTTTAGACATTATTGAAGCCGACTTAAAAGATCATAAGGAAGATAAAAAATTGGTTATGTATTGCACTGGAGGAATTCGTTGCGAAAAAGCAAGTGCATATTACAAACATAAAGGGTTTAAAAATGTGTATCAATTAGATGGTGGCATTATCAATTATGTAAGACAGGTGGAAGCCAGAGGTTTGGAAAATAAATTTATAGGCAAAAACTTTGTGTTCGATGAGCGTCGTTCAGAGCGGATTTCTGAAGATGTAATCGCACATTGCCATCAGTGTGGCGAACCTGCCGATTTGCATACCAACTGTGCCAACGACGCCTGTCATTTATTGTTTATTCAGTGCGATGCGTGCAAAGAAAAAATGGAAAATTGTTGCTCTTCACATTGTCAGGAAATCATTCAATTGCCTTACGATGAGCAAAAAGAATTACGAAAAGGACAAGGTAATAGCAACGACATCTTTAAAAAAGGCCGTACAGATCACTTATCTTATAAAAAGGATTTGCGTAATATATTTGAAAATTTTAAAAGTAAAACTTCTTAAATCTTCAAGTTATGCAACATATAGAATTAATGGCACCTGCAGGAAACTTCGAGTCACTTCAAGCTGCTTTGGATAACGGTGCAAACTCCATTTACTTTGGAGTTGAGCAATTGAATATGCGCGCTCGTGCAACCGTAAATTTCACAATGGCCGATTTACCTGAAATTGCTAAAAGATGCGAAAAAAAACATGTTAGAAGTTATTTAACATTAAACACCATTATTTACGATCATGACCTGTCTGTTGTGAAAACCTTATTAAAAGAAGCTAAGGAAGCCAATATTACGGCTGTTATTGCCATGGATCAAGCTGTTATTGCTTCTGCTAGGGAAGTTGGAATGGAAGTTCATATTTCTACACAATTAAACGTAACCAACATCGAAACGGTTAAGTTTTACAGTTTGTTTGCCGACACCATGGTGTTGAGTCGGGAGTTGAGTTTACGTCAAGTTAAAAAAATTACCGAACAGATAGAAAAAGACCAAATAAAAGGCCCTTCAGGCAGACTGATTGAAATTGAAATTTTTGGTCATGGCGCACTTTGCATGGCAGTTTCTGGAAAATGTTATATGAGTTTGCATTCGTATAATTCATCGGCAAATAGAGGAGCTTGTAAACAAAATTGCAGAAAAAAATATACAGTCATCGATCAGGAAACAGGTTTTGAAATGGAATTGGATAACGAATACATTATGTCCCCAAAGGACTTGTGTACCATCGATTTTCTAGATGAAATTGTCGATGCTGGAATTACAGTTCTAAAAATTGAAGGACGTGGCCGTGCGCCAGAATATGTAGCCAAAGTAATTAAATGCTATCGCGATGCTATAGATAGTGTTAGGGATGGATCTTACAGCAAAGAGAAAGTTATTACTTGGATGCAGGAACTGGAAAAAGTTTATAATCGTGGGTTTTGGAGTGGTTATTATTTAGGTCAGAAATTGGGAGAATGGAGTAATAGTTCTGGATCTCAAGCCACACAAAAGAAAGTGTATTTAGGCAAGGGCACACATTTTTATCCGAAAGCCAATATAGGCGAATTTAAAATTGAAGCTTTTGATATTAAGGTTGGAGACACTATATTAATTACGGGTCCAACTACAGGTGCCAAAGAAATGCAAGTGACAGAGATGAAGATAAACAATATGAATTCCGAGATGGCATCTAAAGGAGATTTGGTAACCCTTCCTATGGATTTTAGAATCAGACCTTCGGACAAATTATATAAAATTGTTGAAAATAAAGTAGAAGCCTAATGGTAATCGTTACCTTACAACGCCATAAGTGTATTGGATGCAATTATTGTGTGGAGATGGCTCCAAACCAGTTTCAAATGTCAAAAAAAGACGGAAAAACAGTGTTGTTGCATGCCGTGGAAAAGAAAGGGTTTCATACCTTAAAATCTAATGACCACGCAATTCTGGAAGCTTGCGAAAACGCTGTAAAAGCTTGTCCTGTCAAGATAATTAGCGTTAAAATAAACTGAATAATATTTCTGTAAAAATGAATATTTATAAACTCTTACAACTCAATAGAAAAATAAAAAGCCATAGAATTAAATTTCTAGGGCTCTATATGTTGCATCAGTTTAACCAACGTTATTTGGCTGTTAATTTAGACCCTGTTTTAGCCTGTAATCTACGCTGTAAAATGTGTTACTTTACCGATGCCGATTATGTAAAAACCTTAAAAGGGCAATTTAAAGATGACGAACTGGAGCAAGTGGCAAAAACCATTTTTAGGCGTGCTTTAAAACTTCAAATTGGCTGTGGTACCGAACCCACCTTATATAAGGATTTGGTAAAAGTTGTGGCATTAGGCAAGCAATACAACGTGCCATATATTTCTATAACAACCAATGCCAATTTATTGGATGAAGAAAAAATTGAAGCACTTTTAAAAGCAGGATTGAACGAGTTTACCATTTCACTCCATGGAGTACATAAAGAAAGCTATGAAAACTTTATGCAAAAAGCTAGTTACGAAAAATTCCACAATGCCTTTAATGCGTTTCAAAAACTAAAGAAACAATACGATTTTAAAGTGCGTATTAATTATACTTTCAACAAAGATAATTTCTACGAATTAGCCGATTTTTTCAAACATTTTAATGGCGAAAGTTTTGATATTCTTCAAATTCGTCCCATTCAGAAAATTGGAAATACGGAATACAACGATTTTAATTTAGATAGTATTCGAGATGATTATGCCGAGTTAATAGAAGGAATTAGAAGTCAATGTAAAGAAAATCAAATTACCTTATTGGCTCCTAATTCCATTCCTAAAAATCAAAGTGTTAATGCTTCTAGCTTAATTTTCGATTACACATTTTGTTACGTTTCTCCACAAAAATTCTGGAAAAACGGGTTCGATTGGAACAACGAAAGCTTTAATGCCTATTCCCAAAAAATTGGTTGGAGCAGGTTGTTGAGGTCTAATATTTTTAAATCTGAAAAAGAATTAAAATCCTTAGCAAACAGACTTAATTACGAGATTGAATTCAACTAAGTTATTGTTTCATGAATTTTAAGGTTTCCTGTGCACCTTCACTAGAAACAATCGATAGAAAATACATGCCTTTCGAAACATTGGAAACATCTATGCCATAAGTAGCTGTTCCATTAAAATCTATTGATTTTATCAATTTCCCACTAACATCAAAAACTTTAGCCGATTGTAGTGTTTTAGCCGTTTTTATAGTAATGTTATTTGTTACGGGATTCGGGTAAATACTAGTGGTTTCTAAACTGTTATCTTCAACACTTAAAGTGCCAACATTAAAGCTATGGGTAATGGTTTCGCCAGCATAAGTAGCTTGCCATTTCCACACACCTTCTTGATCGTATACCCCAGAAAAGTACCAATAATAATACCATGAAGAAGATGTGGTCTCTACGGTAATATCCCAATCGTACAAAAAGGAATTATCCGGTTTAATAATAGATAAATGTATATTGTCGCCAACTACTTGATCTTTAAAATAGGCAGCAAAGTAAATGGTATCATCTGTATTAAAATCATCACTAATATTCGGAGTTTCTGTAGTAGGACATGGTGGAAAAATATCCGGAGCATTATCATGAGTTAGCATGGCACTTATTCCAGAATCGTTGTATGGAATTTGTGTTTGCCACCAACTAGTTGAGTTCATATCATTACAAGCTCCCATAAATGGATCTACTAATTGGGTATAAGTACTATTGGTATGAACTTCAAAATGTAGATGTGGACCTGTAGAGTTTCCTGAGCTTCCAACCAATCCAATAACTTCACCTAAGACCACCATTTCTCCAACATTTTTGGTGGTTACAGAACCGTTTTTCATATGTCCATACCAAGCAATGCTTCCATCGCTGTGTTGTATATAAACGGCATTCCAAACATTGCTGTTAAAGTTGCAACTTCTGTCAAAACGTCCATCGCCTTTTGCAATTATTTGTCCAGGAGCAGCTGCAATAATTTCGGTTTGACCGTCGTCCATTTGCTTCCAAGTAAAAGGCCATAAATAGATATCAACCCCTTGATGGTTGTAGCCAGCTGCATCATCATAAGTGCGAGTGCCACAATTATAATCTGTTAGCTGATTGGGGTAGGCTGAATTATGATCCACATAACCAGAAATAGACCAAGTATTGTTGTAATTAAAACCAGCAGCTTGTTGTACCGGCCAAATAAATAATGGATGACCACCACGGTTATTACCTTCGTTAAAAGCTAGTTTATTTTGAAGTTTTAAGGCGGTAATATTGTTATTGGTTTCAATTTTGATGGCGGTTCTTTGTTCTTCGGTTAAACAAGGGATTCTGTTTTCATTAAAAACATATTCTCCACTTGTCATTACGGAGTTAAAATCTTGTGCTTGTGTTGTGTAAAATGGGAATAATACCAAGCAGATTAACAGAGATTGAGTAAAATTAGTTATCATGATTTCAGGTTTTAGTGATTTAT
>NZ_DATGNO010000145.1:0-3240 GCF_035306705.1 Xanthomarina sp. | reverse complement strand
TGAAACAACAGATAGAACTCTTGTTTCAAGTGAAGACAGAAAAGCTTTTCACAAAAATATTTATTCAAAATCCCCTTTATTAGAAGTTGTTAATTTAGAAAAAACCTATATCTCAAAATCTGGATGGTTTTCAAAACCTGAAATTTTTAAGGCTGTAGATCAGGTGAGTTTTAAATTATATGAGGGTGAAACCCTTGGATTGGTAGGTGAGTCTGGTTGTGGGAAATCCACATTAGCAAATGCCATTCTACAATTGGATAAAGCCACTTCTGGTTCTATTTTATATGAAGGAAAAGATATTACCAAGCTTTCTAAAAACGCCATTAGAAAGTTGCGGAAAGATATTCAAATTGTTTTTCAAGATCCTTATGCGTCTTTAAACCCACGTATTCCTGTAGGACGAGCTATCATGGAACCTATGAAAGTTCACGGCATTGGAGCTTCAGAAAAAGAAAGAAAAGAAATGGTTTTAGATTTACTAGAAAAAGTTGGTTTGGATGAATCGTTTTTTAATAGATATCCACATGAGTTTTCTGGAGGACAAAGACAACGAATTGGCATTGCCAGAGCTATTTCTTTAGAACCTAAATTAATTATATGCGACGAGTCGGTTTCTGCTTTGGATATTTCAGTACAAGCGCAAGTGCTTAATTTATTGAATGATTTGAAGGAGAATTTTGGATTTACTTACATATTTATTTCTCACGACCTGGCCGTGGTAAAATACATGTCCGATCAATTAATTGTTATGAGTCAAGGACAAATTGAAGAAATGGACGATGCAGATGTTATCTATAATCATCCGAAGAAGGACTACACCAAAAAATTAATTCATGCCATCCCAAAGGGATTATAGCATGAATATTTTTTTAGTTAGATACATTAAGCTTTTAATAAAGCGTCCAGTACTTAGCAAACTAGAATAAAGTTTGCTCTCGTAATTTGTAGGTTGTTCAGGTAGATTTGGGGCAAAATTCATAATAAGTTAGTTTTTGGTAGATTTGGGATCTACTTTCTTTTAAGTCTCAATTTATAATAGATTTGGGGCAAATTATAAATTCAAGATTTCAAAAGAGTTAGGTTAATTAGTTTCATTCGATTTGGTTTTGCTAATATGTAACTTTTTTTGAGTAATTCAGCTAAAAGACACAATAAATCGTTGAAATGCATTAAAATTTAACTTTTAAGATATTTTATTATGTTTTTTCCTACAAAATTTTATAATTATTTAATTTGAAATTATATATTTCGCCACGAATCTACCTATCGGTAGACAGGTTCACAAATGTTAATTTGTTAGTTTCTGAAGTTGAAATGGAAAATCATGGAAAATGAAATTCTATTTGTGTTCAAAATTGTATGAAAAAAAACCACGAATTCACGAATGTTTATGTTTTGATTTCGGATTTGTGACGCAAAATTCTGAAGCAAACAGCTCACTAAGTACAAATACTTTTAGAGATTATAAAAAAAATCACGAATTCACGAATACTATTAGGTATAAACTCGTGAATTCGTGGCAAAATATTTTAAGTATCCAGAGTTTTTAGATACTCATTTTAATTGTATTTTCTATTTTTCATTAAGGTCAAATAGAATTCGTTTAGAAAGTTTACCATAAAAAATAAAAATCTTGTTATAAACTCATTTCAGGGATGTCCCCTTCAATAATTAAAGTACCTTCTGTAGCTTTTTGAATGTCTTCCACCGAAATTCCCGGAGCACGTTCTAAGAGTTTGAAACCTTTTTTAGTTACTTCTAAAACAGCCAAATTGGTTACAATCTTTTTAACACAGCCGACTCCTGTTAAAGGCAAACTACATTTTTTAAGTAATTTGGATTCTCCTTCTTTGTTGGTATGCATCATGGCCACAATAATATTTTCGGCACTGGATACCAAATCCATGGCGCCTCCCATGCCTTTTACCATTTTTCCTGGAATTTTCCAATTGGCTATATCGCCGTTTTCCGAAACTTCCATGGCTCCAAGAATGGTTAAATGGACATGTTGTCCACGAATCATAGAAAAACTCATGGCCGAGTCGAAAAAACTAGCGCCTGGTAAGGCCGTAATGGTTTGTTTTCCCGCATTGATAAGATCGGCATCTTCTTCGCCCTCAAACGGAAAAGGTCCCATTCCTAGAATGCCATTTTCACTTTGAAATTCCACTTCTATACCGTCTCTTACATAATTGGCCACCAAGGTTGGAATACCAATTCCTAAGTTAACATAATAGCCATCTTGTACTTCTTGTGCTATACGTTTAGCAATTCCTATTTTATCTAACATATTTTTAGTTATAAGTGTCTAGAGTTTTAAGTATTTAAAGTTGCACATAATAAGTCCTAAAACTTTAGCGCACTTCAAGTACTTATAACTTTTTTATTTAACTTTTTTGTCTAACAGTAAGTTGTTCAATACGTTTTTCATAAGTTTCTCCTTGAAAAATACGTTGTACAAAAATTCCTGGAATATGGATTTGATTTGGATCCAAGCTTCCAACAGGAACCAATTCTTCGACTTCAGCAACGGTAATTTTTGCAGAACCGCACATGGCTGGATTGAAATTTCTAGCAGTTCCTTTAAAAACCAAATTTCCAGCAGCATCGCCTTTCCATGCTTTTACAAAAGCAAAATCGGCTTTAAAGGCATGTTCCAAGATGTACATTTTTCCATTAAATTCTCGAACTTCTTTACCTTCTGCTACTTCGGTTCCATAACCTGCAGGTGTAAAAAACGCAGGAAAACCAGATTGTGCAGCACGACAGCGTTCTACCAAAGTTCCTTGAGGCACCAATTCCACATCCAATTCGCCACTTAGCATTTGACGTTCGAATTCCATATTTTCACCTACGTAAGACGAAATCATTTTCTTTATTTGTTTTTTATGAAGTAGTAAGCCCAAGCCAAAATCGTCTACTCCCGCATTGTTTGAAATGCAGGTCAAGCCTTTTAGGTTTAATTTTACAAGCTCGTTGATACTATTTTCTGGAATTCCGCAAAGCCCAAAACCACCAAGCATAAAGGTCATATTATCTGAAACACCTTGAAGCGCTTCATGAACATTCGCCACTTTTTTATTAATCATGTTACTGTCTTTTTTTGTAGTGGAAAAATACGAAATAAAAAAGCCATTCTAAAAAAGAATGGCAAAATTAATATGTCTAGATTTGGTAATAAATTATTTTAATCTTTTATAATTTCAGGCACGGTTTCAGGAATTATGTCTTCATCAAATA
>NZ_DATGNO010000144.1:0-10438 GCF_035306705.1 Xanthomarina sp. | reverse complement strand
TATTGCCGACGATCACCCTATTATGCTAAGAGGCCTAAGAAAAGAATTAGAACAAGCCGGTTATACCATTGTTGGAACTGCAGAAAATGGTGCAGATGCCTTGGAAGCCATTGTAAACTTAAAACCTAAAATTGCATTTTTGGATATTGAAATGCCTTTATTAAATGGCTTTGAAGTTATTAAACAATGTAGAGAGAAAAACTTAAAAACAAATTTTATTGTTATGACCTACCACAAAGAAAAAAGTTTTGTGGTACAAGCAAAAAAACTGGGAATAGACGGTTATCTATTAAAAGAAGATAGCATGGAAGATATAGAAAACTGTATTGCCACCGTTTTGAACAACGAGATCTATTACAGTAATTCTTTTGATAATAATTTTGAAATCAGTGTGGAAGACGAGCTTAAAAAAGTGGCTCTTTTAACCCCTTCCGAGCGGAAAATTATTCGTTTAATATCTCAAGACAAGAGTTCGGCAGAAATTAGCGAACTCTTATTTGTGTCTGCCAGAACCATACAAAAACACCGAACCAACATCATTGAAAAACTGAATTTAGAACCTGCTCCAGACACCCTAATTAAATGGGCAAAGGAATATAAAGAAGTTATTTTTTCGATGTAATTTTTTAATTGAAGTGAATGTAGATAGATAAAAATCTCTTATTATTTCTCCAAGTTCTTCTTTGTTTATATTAATTCTTAATCACTTTAGATGCGTAATAATGAGTATCTGCTATTATTCTCAAAATATACATACCACGACCTAAAACTGTAACGTCTAAATTCAAACTTTCCACGTTTTGAGCGTTTCTTTTTATGATAGATTTTCCCATAATATCAAAAACCTCGATACTTAAGTCCTTATAATTTCTGTTTAATTTTATGTTAAGCCTGTTAGATATTGGATTTGGAAAAACAGTTATTCCATTTAAATCAAATTCCTCAATACTTAAATTGCTGATATTTAAAGTTTTTGTTTTTGTATCCCATTTTCCACACTTCGTAACAGTTAGGGAAACCAGATAATTTCCAGTATCTGCATAGGTATGCACCGGATTGATTTCGGTAGAAGTGTTTCCATCACCAAAATCCCAAAGCAATGTGTCAAAACCAGCACTAGTATTTGTAAAAGATACGTCGCCTGCATTAATAACTTCCGAATAATCTGCTAGGGCTGGGTTTATAGTAAAATCCCATGTGGACATGTCGTCAAAAACAATGGTTTTAGCTGCCATTTTTATGATATTGGCATCTGTTTGAGATAAGCTAGAATTCCAAGTAATTAAAGTGGGGTCTTTTTTATAAATCATTGTATAAAATACAGTTGCAGCAGCATAAGAACCAGCTAACGACGGATGCGAGCCGTCACCCGAATATAAATTAATACTGGGATGATTTGTTCTAAGATATCTCCAAACTGCACCAGCTGGCGCTACTTCAGCATCATTGGTTTCTGCCATAAAAAGATAGGTTGCTCTAATAACATCATCCATATCTTCGTAATTACAAACCCAAGGCAAACTACCACAATTGCTTGCATCTCCGTTTTCTCGTCCCCAAGTCATATAAAACATGGGTTGAGAACATTCGTTATTTGCTCGAATAGTTTGGCTTAAAGATTCTGCAAAAGGGTGTAATTCTGTTTCCATTTGCAATTGTCCAAAAGAAGTTTCCTGGCTTTGTGCCTGTAAAACAACGTAATCCCAGTCATTCGAATTAATTTTATTTAGCGTAGTTGTATTGGATGCGTGGTTTATAAACCGAAAACCTCCTGGTGTATTGGATTCAAAAATTAATACGTCTGTTGTACTCTGTGCCATATTGTTTACCATAGATGGTAAATTATTAGCAGCAGTATAACTATTACCAATAAAAAGCACTTTTTTTGTTGTTTGACTGCTAATTGAAAAGAAAGATAGGAAAACAAATATATAGGTTAATAAAAAATGTTTCATTGGGATTTGGTCTTTTAGATTCCAAATGTAAAGAAAACGATTTTGAAAATAAAACCTGTACGTTTCGATAGAGGTTTTTGAAAGCTAAATCAAAGCCGCTACTGCTTATACCATATCTCACACATAGTTTATTCAAGCTTAATTTAGAATTAGCCCAAGTTCTGCGCCCATGAACTTCATGCCAATCTGCTATTGTTAACAACAAACAAATAGTTCGAAAATCCTTCACGCACTAATAATAAAAGCAAGTTAAAACTCTAATCCACATCATATTTAACAAAAACTCCATCTCACCTTCCCTTCATTTTTAAATGCAGAATCTGTACCTTTGCACTTTTGTCATTCTAATGGACAAAATCTCCTATTTATATGAGTTTATTCGAAGAAAATATTGAGGTTCAAGGCGCTCGCGTTCACAACCTAAAAAACATAGATGTTACCATCCCTAGAGAAAAATTAGTGGTCATTACTGGGCTATCTGGTAGTGGAAAATCGTCTTTAGCTTTCGACACCATTTATGCCGAAGGTCAACGTCGTTATATAGAGACTTTCTCAGCTTATGCCAGACAGTTTTTAGGTGGTTTGGAACGTCCAGATGTGGATAAAATAGACGGACTTTCGCCAGTTATTGCCATTGAGCAAAAAACCACGAGCAAGTCGCCACGCTCTACGGTTGGAACCATTACTGAAATTTACGATTTCCTAAGATTGCTTTTTGCCCGTGCCAGTGATGCCTATAGCTACAATACCGGAGAAAAAATGGTGAGCTATAACGACGAGCAGATTAAAGAACTTATAATAGAAAACTTTAAGGGGAAACGCATTAATATTCTAGCTCCTGTGGTACGATCTCGTAAAGGTCATTACAGAGAGTTGTTTGAGCAAATTGCGAAACAAGGTTTTGTAAAAGTACGAGCAGATGGCGAAGTTTTAGACTTGGTTAAAGGCATGAAATTAGATCGTTATAAAAACCATGATATAGAAATAGTTATCGACCGTCTAAAAATTGATGCTTCTGTGGATAACGATAAACGGTTAAGCGAAACCATAAATACAGCCATGTATCACGGTGAAGATGTCCTTATGGTTTTAGACCAAGACACTCAAGAAACGCGCTATTTTAGTAGAAATTTAATGTGCCCAAGTTCTGGTATTTCCTATCCTAATCCAGAACCTAACAACTTTTCATTCAACTCTCCAAAAGGAGCTTGCCCAAAATGTAACGGCATTGGGTCTTTATATCAGGTCAACGAAAATAAAATCATTCCAGACCCAAAATTATCCATTGCTGCTGGCGCATTGGCCCCACAAGGATCTCAAAAAAACTCATGGATTTTTAAGCAGCTTGAAGCCATTGCACAACGCTTTAATTTTTCTTTAAACGATCCATATAAAAGCATTCCTGAAGAAGCTAAACAAATGATTCTTTACGGAGGAAACGAGAAATTTTCGGTAGAAAGCAAGACTTTAGGTGTGACTCGCGATTATAAAATTGAATTTGAAGGGCTTGCCAACTTTATTGAAAGCCAGTATAAAAATGCTGAAACGACCTCTTTAAAACGTTGGGCAAAAGAATATATGGACAAGGTAAGTTGCGACGAATGTCAAGGCTCGCGTTTAAGACAAGAATCTCTATACTTCAAAATAAACGGAAATAACATAGCCGATTTAGCCAATAAAGACATTGTAGATTTGGCTACTTGGTTCAACGAATTAGAACCGCATCTATCCGACAAACAATTTAAAATTGCGGAAGAAATTATTAAAGAAATTAAAACCAGGCTTCAGTTTTTACTGGATGTTGGTTTAGAATATTTATCCTTAAACAGAAGCTCTAAATCGCTTTCTGGCGGAGAAGCACAACGTATTCGTTTAGCCACGCAAATAGGATCTCAATTGGTTGGTGTGCTTTATATTTTGGACGAGCCTAGCATTGGCCTACACCAAAGAGATAATGAAAAACTGATAAAATCCTTACTCGCCTTAAGGGATATTGGAAACTCGGTTATTGTGGTGGAGCATGATAAAGACATGATTGAACATGCCGATTACGTAATAGATATTGGGCCAAAAGCTGGAAAACATGGCGGCGAAATTATTAGTGTTGGCACACCCGCCGAATTAAAAACACATAATACCTTAACAGCCGATTATTTAAATGGCACAAAGAAAATTGAAGTTCCAAAATCCCGAAGAAAAGGCAACGGGAACTTTATAGAACTAAAAGGATGTACCGGAAATAATTTAAAAAATGTTTCCGTAAAACTCCCATTGGGAAAAATGATTGGAGTTACAGGTGTTTCGGGAAGTGGAAAATCCACTTTAATAAACGAAACCCTCTACCCTATTATGAATGCACATTATTTTAATGGTGTTAAAAAACCCATGCCCTACAAAAGTATTAAAGGCTTAGAACATATTGATAAGGTTATCGACATCAACCAATCTCCAATTGGGAGAACACCACGAAGTAATCCAGCAACTTATACCGGAACTTTTAGCGAAGTCCGCAGTTTATTTTCTAAAATACCAGAAGCCATGATTCGCGGTTACAAACCTGGTCGTTTTAGTTTTAACGTCAAAGGTGGACGTTGCGAAACCTGCCAAGGTGGAGGTTTACGAGTTATTGAAATGAATTTCCTCCCAGACGTTTATGTAGAATGTGAAACCTGCCAAGGAAAACGTTTTAACAGGGAAACTTTAGAAATCCGTTACAAAGGAAAATCGATTAGCGATGTTTTGAATATGACCATTAACGAGGCTGTTCCGTTTTTTGAGCACATTCCTAAAATACATAAAAAGCTTAAAACCATTCAAGATGTTGGTTTGGGATATATTTCCCTCGGACAACAAAGCACCACGCTTTCTGGCGGTGAGGCACAACGTATTAAATTGGCCACGGAACTCAGTAAGCGCGATACCGGAAACACCTTCTATATTTTAGATGAACCTACAACAGGACTTCATTTTGAAGACATTCGGGTCCTTATGATTGTATTGAACAAACTAGCCGATAAAGGCAATACGGTTTTAATTATTGAGCATAATTTAGATGTTATTAAAATGGTCGATCATATTATAGACATAGGTTACGAAGGTGGTAAAAATGGCGGAGAGGTGATAGTAGAAGGCACTCCCGAAGAAGTCATCAAACATAAAACAAGTTATACAGCACAGTTTCTTAAAAAAGAATTAAAATAATATAATTCTTACATAAAAAACACTAAATTAGTAACTTAACCATAAATCCCTTTAATATGAGAAGTATACTTTGGTTAGTAGCCGTTGTTTGTATAGTAATTTGGCTGCTAGGTTTTTTAGGTGTTGTACAAGGAATACCTACGGGCAATTTAATTCATATTTTGCTAGTAATTGCTATTATTGTTATATTGTATAACCTTATTTCTGGACGAGGCCCATTAAAATAAACCTTTAAAGAATAATCTAATTTTTATAAAAGAGACAAATCTTACTTTGGATTTATCTCTTTTTTTATATTCTATTATCAAAATAAATCACTTATTAAAGATTTTTAAATATCTAAGTGCAAATCCTTTAAAGAAAGCGCCTAAAATGTCCATATTTCTCTTAAATTTGCCCTTGGATTTATTTTAACAAACTTCTTTGTGAAATTAAGTTCACATGAATTCTTTACACAAAAAACATTATAAATGAGAGACGAACAACACTATAAACGTTGGAATGAAATAAAAACAAACGATTCCTGGGCTATTTTTAAAATCATGGGTGAGTTTGTAAACGGTTACGAAAAACTAAGTAGAATTGGACCGTGCGTATCCATTTTTGGATCTGCTAGAACCAAACCAGATAATAAGTATTATAAATTAGCGCAAGAAATTGCTGGCCAAATTGTAGACCATGGATATGGCGTAATTACTGGTGGTGGACCAGGCATTATGGAAGCTGGCAATAAAGGCGCCCATATTGCAGGTGGAACCTCGGTAGGTTTGAATATAGATTTACCTTTCGAACAACATGACAATCCATATATCGACAATGATAAAAGCTTGGATTTCGATTATTTCTTTGTTCGAAAAGTCATGTTTGTTAAGTATTCCCAAGGGTTTGTTGTCATGCCTGGAGGATTTGGTACTTTAGATGAATTGTTTGAAGCCATCACCTTAATACAAACCAATAAAATAGAAAAATTCCCTATCATTTTAGTGGGAACTGAATTTTGGAGCGGATTAATTGATTGGATAAAAGATACCTTATTAGATAAATTTCAAACTATTAGCGCTGTCGATCTAAATTTAATTCACTTAGTGGATTCCCCAGAAGAAGTAATAGTTATCCTTGACGAATTCTATAAAAAATACAGATTGAGCCCTAATTTCTAATTCTGAAATTATCCGAAATTTATTTATGTTAAGAAACATACAACTTGTATCTCTCCTTTGCATGCTATTTACTAATAGCTTGTTGGCACAAGAGAACTTTAAAGTGATGTTTTATAATTTATTGAATTTCCCTAATGACACCAATGTTCCAAACCGAATTCAGCATTTAGATCATATTTTAAGCAATTATCAACCCGATTTATTTATGGTTTGCGAGCTAAACAATGCCCATGGTGCCAACGTCATTTTACAGGTGCTCCAAGACAGAATAGACGAGAATTATAGAAGTGCTGTGTTTACCTTAAATACTTCTGATGACGCTACAGGAAACCAAAATGACCTTCAAAATTTGATGTTTTTTAATAGTTCGAAATTCATTTTAGAAAGTCAATATGAAATAACAACTTTGTATCGCGACTTCAATCATTATAAATTAAAGTTAAATTCTACCAATCAAAGCACTAATCCTGTATATTTAAACGTAATTGTTTGTCATTTAAAAGCTTCTAGGGGTACAGACAATCAAACGTTAAGATTAGAAATGGTACAAGATTTAACAACATATCTAAACAGTTTTCCTGCTAACAGCAACGTCATGTTGGCAGGAGATTTAAATGTTTATACCCACTTAGAACCGGCTTTTCAAGAGTTAATAAGTACAGATAATAACATTGTGTTTGCCGATCCCGCAAATAGAATGGGCTCTTGGCATAACAACACCAATTATATAGATGTGTTTACCCAATCTACCAGAACCCAAACAGGTTTAGGCGGGGCAACTGGAGGTTTTGATGACAGGTTCGATTTTATTTTAACGTCAACCAACATGCTATCCAATCAGGATATTTACTATGTGGACAACAGCTATCAGGCTTTTGGGAATAATGGAAACATAGCTTGTTATAATCAGGAAATTAAAAATGCTAATTGTTCTGGGGTAGATTTTTCAGCGGAAATCCGCGAAGCGTTGTATTATTTTAGCGACCATCTTCCCGTTACCCTTCAATTGGAAACCAACGAAACCTTATTGAATATCCCATCTTACCAAACAGATAGTTTTCAAATTACTGGCACTAATATTATTGAAAATATACTGGAAATAAAAATCAATAAAACAACTCTTTCAACCAACAAGCTTTATATTTTTAACACCTTAGGGCAGGTTGTTAAAATAATTTCCTTAGAAACCTCAAAGCGGTTAAGTATCGATGTTTCTAACTTAAGCAATGGCATGTATTATATAGCCATGTCCAACACGAATGTGCAACCTTTAAAGTTTATAAAATAAGTTGAGAGTCCGAATTTTAAGCCATGTCTTGTTTCTTTTTATACCTATATGGGTTTTAGGTCAGAATAAAATAGATCTGAAAGCCGACTTTCAGGTGGAAAAAAATCAGATTAAAATTTCTCAAGACATCACTTATTTTAATACTTCTGAAGATACTTTAGATGTTATCTATTTAAACGACTGGAACCATAGTTATGCCACAAAAAAAACACCTTTAGCCGTCCGTTTTGCTGAAGAATATAGTACAGCATTTCATTTTGCAAAAAATGAAGACAGAGGTTTTTCGGTAGTTACATCTATTGTACAAAACAATCAAGAACTTGAATTTAACAGGCTTAAAGAACATATCGATGTTATAAAAGTTCAATTGAAAACTCCTTTAAAACCAAATGAAAGCTATACCATTCACCTTAAATACATTGTTCAAGTACCTAGCGATAAATTTACTAGATATGGTGTTTCCAATGAAGGAGATTACAATCTGCGCTATTGGTACATAACACCCGCTGTTTATAATGGCGAATGGCAATATTCCAGCAATAAAAATCTAGACGATTTATTTGTGCCTGTTTCAGACATTCAGATAGAATTGCAAATTCCAAACGTGTACAAGGTAACTTCAGAATTGGATCAGATAGATGTCTTCCAAAAAGACAGCGTGTCTGTTGTAAAACTTGAAGGAAAAAACAGGGTAAACACAAAGCTGTTCTTGAATAAAGTGAAACAATTCAGCCAAGTAAAAACCGACTATTTCACCATGGTTTCCAATCTAGATCAAGAAGATTTAAACATGATTGATAACTTGGTAATAACCGATCATGTATCGGAGTTCTTGGTTAGGAATTTAGGTCCTTATCCTTTGGATAAATTATTGATTACCGATATAGACTATAGGAAAAACCCTATTTATGGTTTAAACTTATTACCTAGTTTTATTCGTCCGTTTCCAGATAAATTTCAATACGAAATGAAAATCTTAAAAACAGCTCTAAACAACTATTTGGAAAATATCTTGATTATAAATCCTAGAAAAGACCAATGGCTTATAGATGGTTTGCAAACCTACTATTTAATGAAATATGTAGAAGAAAACTATCCCAATATGAAACTAGCTGGAACCCTTTCTAAAATTTGGGGATTAAAATCCTTTCATGCCACCCAACTGGATTTTAACGATCAATATGCCTTTCTATACATGCACATGGCACGGGAAGGCCTTGATCAACCTTTAAGCATGGAAAAAGATTCGTTGTTAAAATTCAATAAAAACATTGCCAATAAATATAAGGCTGGAGTTGGTTTGCGCTATTTGGATCAATACATCAATGAAAATATTTTAGAGAATTCTATTAAAGAATATATTTCAGAATACACCTTTAAGGAAACCAAAACTTCCGATTTCGAAACCCTTTTAAAAACCAACACGAATAAGGATGTCAATTGGTTTTTTACCGATTATCTAAAAACTAAAAAGTATATTGATTTCACTATTTCAGATATGGAAGAATCAAAGGATTCTGTAAAAGTAACGGTTAAGAATAAAACAAATGCCAATGTCCCTATTTCGGTGTTTGTTTTGGATAACGATGTTGTAATTTCAAAAGTTTGGATTGAAAATATTACAGACACCAAATCTGTAACCCTAGCAAAAGGAACCGGTACCAGAGTGGTTTTAAATAAGGATTTTGTGGTTCCTGAATACAACTTAAGAGATAATACCAAGTCCTTAACAAACTCTCTTTTTAACAGACCTCTTCAGGTTAGGCTTTTAAAAGACATCGAAGACCCTTCCTACAACCAAGTGTTTCTTATGCCTATCGTGGAATTCGACAATATTTACGATGGGATTGTTCTTGGCGTAAAAGCCTATAATAAAACCATTCTTAAAAAGCCTTTTTACTATAAAGTGGCTCCACAATACGGTACAAAATCCAATTCATTAACAGGTTCTATTACTTTAAATTACAATCAATATATAGAAAACAATTCCGATTTATTTAGCATTACTTATGGTGTTTCGGGAAGTTATTCTAGTTATGCCGAAGATTTATTTGTTAGAAAATTAACTCCGGGAGTGGCTTTAAAATTTAGAGATAAATCCAATCTACGTTCCAATGAAAAACAATTTGTTACCCTAAGATATGTAGATATCCATAGAGATAAAAACCCACTACCAACAGCAGATGCCACACAACCCAATTACAGTGTTTTAGATATTCGCTATAACAACATCAATAAAGGCTTAAAAGATTATACCGCTTGGTTTACAGATGTCCAATTTGGAAAAGATTTTGGAAAACTTGCAATCAATTTTGAGTATAGAAAACTTACTGAAAAGAATAGACAATACAATTTAAGGCTCTTTACAGGAATTTTTCTGTATAATAAAACATACAAAACCTCTAATTACTTTAGTTACGCATTAGACAGACCAACCGATTATTTATTTGATTATAACTATTATGGGCGTTCGGAAAGTTCTGGGCTTTTTAGTCAGCAGATTATTATTGCTGAAGGTGGTTTTAAATCGAAACTCGATACACCATATGCCAACGAATGGATTAGCACTATTAACGGAAGTGCTACCATTTGGAAATATATTTTAGCTTATGGAGATATTGGTTTGTTGAAAAACCATGGAAACAACATCGAGTTTGTTTACGATACAGGAATTCAAGTAAGTTTAATCCCAGATTATTTTGAGCTCTATTTTCCTGTATATTCCAATTTAGGTTGGGAAGTTTCGCAACCTCAGTATGCCGAGAAAATCCGTTTTGTAGTCACGCTAGACTTTAAAACTCTTTTTGGTTTGTTTACTAGACGTTGGTATTAAA
>NZ_DATGNO010000143.1:0-20197 GCF_035306705.1 Xanthomarina sp. | reverse complement strand
ATCTTTGTTCTTTATCAAAACTATCGCTTTCTCCTCCTTTAAAGGAATAAATAGTTTGCATGACTTTTATTCTAATGTGTCTTCTGTTAAGCATATGTACAAAGAACTAAATGTTTCAATATTAAATTGTAATTAATATGGTGTTACTATTTTAAGCTGCCATTTTAAAAGCCTTCTCTTAAAATTTTAATGCAAAAGGCGAAAGTTAAAATAACTTTCGCCGTGCAAAAATAATGTTATTTTAAATAATTATCTCTTATTCTCTTTTTTTCTTGCATCAATTCTGCTTTGAGCAATATTTAAAGCCGCTTGATTGGTTGTAATGTTATTTGTTTTGGCATTGTTTAATATTTCCAAAGTTGTATTGTAAATATTTTCTGTTTTACGAATAATTTCTTTTTTATCGTAACCTTCCAATTCAGCATATACATTTATAATACCTCCAGCATTAATCAAGAAATCTGGTGCATAAACAATTCCTCTTTCTTGTAATAACTTTCCATGTATTTGTTCAACAGCCAATTGGTTGTTTGCTGCTCCGGCAATTACTTTTGCTTTAAATTTATTAATGGTATCATCATTAATTGTAGCTCCAAGAGCACATGGTGCGTAAATATCCATTTCTTCAGAGTACAAGTCATTTCCTGCATAAATTGTAACTCCGTATTTTTTACTGATTTCTTCTAAACGTTCTTGGTTAATATCGGAAATAATAACTTTAGCACCTTCATCCATCAAATGTCCTACAAGAGCCTCTCCTACATTACCAATACCTTGAACATAAATAACCTTATCTTCTAAAACATCGGATCCAAATTTAAATTTAGCTGCAGCTTTCATTCCCATAAAAACACCATACCCAGTAATTGGAGATGGATTACCTGCACCACCAATAGCTTCAGAAATTCCAGTAACATAAGGAGTTACTTCTCTTACTGTATCCATGTCTGCAGTGGTCATTCCAACATCTTCAGCCGTAATATATTTTCCACTTAATGAGTGAACAAATTCACCAAATTTTCTCATTAACTCTGGTGTTTTTTGAGTTTTTGCATCCCCAATAATCACCGCTTTACCTCCACCTAAATTTAATCCAGTAATGGCAGATTTATAAGTCATTCCTCTTGATAAACGAAGTACATCGTTTAAGGCTTCCCATTCGTTGGTATAATTCCACATTCTGGTACCACCAAGTGCTGGTCCTAAAACACTATTATGTATTCCAATAATTGCTTTTAATCCTGTATCTTTGTCGTTGCAAAACACAACCTGTTCATGATTATCGAATGAAAGTTGACCAAAAACCGGATCTGCTTTATAAAGTTCGTTTGCTTTTATAACGTCTGTAACCATTTTAATTATATTTTAAAGTTATAAGTTGTGTTTTAATGACAAATCATTAAAAACAAAGGGCAAAATTAATCCATTAATAAGGTATTCACAAATTATTAATGATAAAAAGAAAATTTGTTAAAAACTTTATTTTTCTTAAAGACTTAAATGAAAGAATTACAACATCTTAATAAGTATTTTTTAAAGTATAAATGGCGTCTAGTAATTGGTGTTTTAATAACAATTGTAGCTAAAATATTTTTATTATTTACTCCAGAATTAATTGGTTCGTCCATAGATATCGTAAACTTATATATACAGGGTGAAGTAACAGATATCGCTACTGTTAAGAAGGAGTTACTTATCAATATAATTTATATTATTGGCGCTGCTTTAATTACCGGAGTACTTACTTTTTTTATGAGACAGACCATAATAAATGTATCTCGGTTTATTGAATACGATTTAAAAAATGAAGTTTACCAACACTATCAAAAACTGTCTTTAAAGTTTTATAAAAACAACAGAACTGGAGATTTAATGAATAGAATTAGTGAGGATGTTGGGCGCGTACGCATGTATGCTGGTCCTGCAATTATGTATAGCATTAACACCTTCACTCTTTTTGTAATTGTTATAGTCTTTATGTACAAACAAGCTCCCTTACTAACACTTTATACCATAATTCCTTTACCAATATTATCGTTTATTATTTATAAATTAAGTAAGGAAATACATAAAAGAAGTACGGTTGTGCAGCAGTATTTATCTCATTTATCGTCTTCTACCCAAGAATCCTTTAGTGGTATTTCTATTATAAAAGCGTATGGTCTAGAGAATGAAACCTCAAGTAATTTTAGCGAATTATCTGAAACAAGCAAACAAAAACAATTAAGTCTAGTAAAAGTGAATGCTTTTTTCTTCCCCATGATGATTTTGCTTATTGGTATTAGTAACCTAATTGTTATTTATGTTGGAGGCATTCAATATATGGAAGGAACTATTAGTCTAGGCGTAATTACTAAATTTATTATTTATGTCAACATGCTAACCTGGCCTGTTGCAACTGTAGGTTGGGTGACTTCCATAGTACAACAAGCGGAAGCTTCGCAAAAACGTATTAACGAATTTTTAAAAATCATTCCGGAAATTACTAATCCCATTGAAACCCCATCAGATATAATTGGAGATATTGAGTTTAAAAATGTTCATTTCACCTATAACGACACCAATATTGAAGCATTAAAAGGTGTTTCGTTTAAACTGGCTCATGGAAAAACTTTAGCTATTATAGGAAAAACCGGTTCTGGAAAATCGACCATCCTTGACCTTATTGGAAGACTTTACGATATAGAAAAAGGCGAATTACTTATAGACAACACGCCAATATACACACTTAATTTAACAAGTTTAAGAGATAGCATTGGATATGTACCACAAGATGCCTTCTTGTTTTCCGATAGCATTAAAAACAACATTAAATTTGGAAAAGAAGATGCTACAGATGAAGAAGTTATTCAGGCAGCTAAATACGCTCAGGTCCATAAAAACATTCTCGGATTCAATAAAGGTTACGATACGGTTTTAGGCGAAAGAGGCATCACACTTTCTGGAGGGCAAAAACAACGTATTTCTATTGCTAGAGCTATTGTAAAGGATCCAAAAATCTTGCTTTTTGACGATTCTCTATCGGCTGTAGATACAGAAACTGAAGAAAAAATACTAAATCACTTACATACCATAGCCAAAGGAAAAACCACCATTATTGTTAGTCATAGAGTTTCTTCGGTTAAAAATGCCGATCAGATTATTGTTCTGGACGATGGAAAAATCGTTCAATCTGGAACCCATAACAAGCTTATAGATATGGACGGATATTACCGAAGTCTCTACTTAAAACAATTAAGTGAAAGCAATAAGTAATCACCTATTGTTCTAACAATTGATGTAGAGCGGGTTTCTCATAAATAAAATTAGATTAAAAGTATTGACATAAATTGTTGGTTAGTAATTGTTTTTTTTAGATTTTTGAGAAACTTTTATAAACAACAATACGATTATGGATAATAATGATATGATGGAGAAAGAAGAGATTTTTTCTAAAGTATTAAGAGCCGGAAGAAGGACGTATTTCTTTGATGTTAGATCTACAAAAGCAGGTGACTATTATTTAACAGTTACAGAAAGTAAAAAATTTACAAATGACGATGGATCGTTTCATTATAAAAAACATAAAATTTATTTATATAAAGAGGATTTTTCGGAATTCGGTACTATTTTAAATGAAATGACCGATTATATTATAAATGAAAAAGGCGACGAAGTTATAAGTGAACGTCATCAAAAAGATTTCAAAAAAGAATACGATAATGATACTATTGAAACGAATGTAGTTGGTACAGATGATAACACACCTAGTACAGGGAAATTTACAGATATTGATTTCGATGATATTTAAAAATCAATAAAATTATTTTAAAAGCCATTACTTAGTAGTGGCTTTTTTTGTGCCAAAAATTAAAGCTTCACACTTAATAGAGCCACAATAAAAGTGCTTACAAGATAAGTTGCCAAATAGAAAATGCCAAAATTTAGAGCAATAATAACACCATGTAATACAATCCAGAATGGCACTAAAGTTATAGCTAGTGCAAACCTAAAAGTAGCAATAAACTCTACTTCTTCTATTTTTGGTTTTATAGCGTATTTCCAAATAATAAATGGCCCTAGAAGATTTAGAATGAGTAAACCTTTAAAAAATCGTTTCATCCAATTTACAGTTTGCTTTGGAGCTGTTTCACATGTTTCAAAATTGGATTCAATGCACCTATTAACTGCAATCGGGTTTAAATAATCCACATTCAAAGCCTTTAGTTTTGCTATGGTTTTATCATATACAGCATGATCAATATGTGTTGTTAAACCTTTTATTTGGTTTTTAATGGTTTGTCTTAAAGCAATAATTTCTTCATTTGAAAACTGAGATACCAACGATTTAGCAGAAATGGGACTTCCGTAGTACAAAGCCACACTATCTCCAAAAGTAGTTCCTTCTTTATAGTTAAGACCAATTGGAACCAACTGCAAATCTAAATCTGGGTAACTACTTAAGGTTTCAAAAATAATTCTGGTAAAACCCTTGCTTAACGGCCTAACCGTTCTATTAATATGGTGATTCCCTTCTGGGAAAATGGCAACGGCTTGATTTGTTTTTAGTTTATCTGTACAGGTTTTAAAGATGTAATTATTTTTACTAAGGGTACTCCAACCATCCCGAACCCTGTAAACAGGCAACATATTTACACTATGGAGCAGTTTGGAAACCAATGGTTTTTTAAACACACTAGCTCTTGTTAAAAAATAAGAAAATCTCCCTGAAGTGGCAGCAATTAATAAAGCATCTATTAAGGCATTTTGATGGTTGGACAAAAACAGAATAGGCTTGTTTATAGGAATATTTTTTTCCTTAACCACAATAATTTTTTTGTAATAAAAAAACAGACCAATCGCTATGTAGGCCCTAACTGTATGTAACCAAAGATTTCTCAAGTGACTTCAAGTATTTTTCTGTCCTTAAAAGACCAATAATAAGAAATAGCCAAGCCAGAAACAATATGCCAAACGCCCCAAAATGCAGCTAAAATAGCCATTCCTCCTAACCCATTAAAGAAGGTGAAAATCAATAAAAGTCCCAATCCGGAATTTTGAATACCAGTTTCAATGGCTAAGGTTTTTTGATTTTCGAATGATAGATTAAAAGCTTTAGCCACTGTAAATCCAAGTGCAATAGCCAACAAGTTATGAAGGATTCCAATCCAAATTACATGATGTGCATAAGCATTAAACACATCGATATTATTGCTAAAAGCCAAAATAACAATAAGCACAAAAACAATGATTGAGAGTGGCTTTAAACGTTTAGAAATTAAAATAGCAAGTTTTTCATTTTTAGCTCGCAACAACATACCCAACAGCAATGGAATTCCCAAAATTAAAATTACAACTTCCAAAAGTTCAAATGGATTTAATTGCACTTCTTTTAGTAGTATAGAAGTAGGCTCGTACAAATATCCATAGAACTGAAAGTTGAAAGGTGTCATAAAGACTGCAATAAAAGTAGCAAAAGCTGTTAGACTTACGGAAAGCGCCGTATTTCCATTGGACAAATGCGTCATGAAATTAGAGATGTTTCCACCGGGACACGCTGCCACCATCATCATTCCAAGAGCAATACTAGGTTGTGGTTTAACAATTAAAACAAGCAAAAATGTAAAGAAGGGCAATAATATAAATTGCAACAAGATTCCAATTAAAACCAATTTTGGTTGTTTAAATAGACGTTTAAAATCATCAAATTTAATTCCTAAAGCCACTCCAAACATTATAACGGCTAGAGCTAAGTTTAAAACCCAGAGACCTTGACTATCAAAATTAATTTTTACTTGATCTAATTCTCTCATAAATTATAGAACAGCTGTGCCATTTTTAACCTTTATTTCTGGATTTAAAAGAATAACATCTTTCCCATTTACAGCCCCTAAAACTAAGCAATCGCTCATAAAAGAAGCTATTTGTTTTCTTGGAAAATTTACAACTGCTACAATTTGCTTGTGTAGTAAATCTTCTTTATTATATAAAGTGGTTATCTGAGCAGATGTTTTTTTTATTCCCAAATCCCCAAAATCTATGGTTAACTGGTAAGCAGGTTTTCGCGCTTCAGGAAAATTGGATACTTCCAAAATAGTCCCTACACGTAAATCTACTTTTACAAAATCTTCAAATGGAATGATTTCACTCATTTTTAAGAAAGCTTGGTTGGTTTTTTTAAAGTGAAAAAAATATATTTTTATAATAAAACGTGTTGCAATATAAGTATATCCATGTAATTCTTATCATTTGGATTATAATTTATATTTTTGGTAGAAACATATAAAAATGGCAAGAACTTCATCAAACATGCTTCCTCTTGGAACTAAAGCTCCTTCTTTTACTTTAATGGATACGGTTTCTAATGAAAATTTTTCTCTAGAAGATTTAAAGGGATTAAAAGCAACCGTTATTATGTTTATCTGTAACCATTGTCCGTTTGTACAGCATGTTAATGGTCAATTAAGCCAATTAGCAAAGGACTTTAAAAGCAAAGGTGTAGAGTTTATTGCTATTTCAAGTAATGATGTGGAAAACTACCCGCAAGATTCGCCGGATAAAATGAAAAAAAATGCTTTTAATCAAGACTTTATCTTTCCGTATTTATACGACAAATCCCAAGAAGTTGCCAAAGCCTACCAAGCGGCCTGTACTCCAGATTTTTATGTTTTTGATCAAGATTTAAAATTGGTGTACAGAGGGCAATTAGACGATTCCAGACCAGAAAACGATGTTCCAGTTACTGGAAATGACATCCGTAATGCGTTAAACTGTATTCTTGAAAATAAAAAGAACACAAGTACACAAAAGCCCAGTATTGGATGTAACATTAAGTGGAAAATTTAATCATGCCATATAAACCTAAAACTATAAATACCTTTATTATAAATTATTAAATAATATTTACTATATTTAAATATTGATTTTACATTTTCCCTAAGTAGCACAAGTTTCCCTACCTGAATGTGCATATTAATTAGTAGCTAATAGTGAATGACTTTTTTGTTAAAAAAGTTACATCCAGTACTAACTAAAAAACACAAACAATATGAAATCATCTAATCGTTTTTTCATTGTATCCGCTATTCTCTTATTTTCATTTAGCCAAAACGCTTTTTCTCAAACTATCTATACCATTACGCTTTACGTAGATACTGGAAACATTACTAAAGAAAACATTGACGAAGTATGTTCCTTTAAAATTGAATCGCCAAATCGAGACCCTATTAATTATACTGGCGATCTCACAAAATTCATCATTCATGTTAGTGCAAGAGATACCATAGTATGGAGAGGGGAATCAACTAGTAACCCAAATGAAGACGAAGTACACATCTATTCCATAAACTATTACGATGGGGATAATGTTTTTGATAGAGAAGTGTTATTCGCAAGCCAAAGGCCTCCTGGAATTGTAAGAGGTACTGTAAAACAAAGCGCAAAGGGCTTTGAGGAAAAATACTCCATTAATTTTAACGTAATTAATTCAGGAAGGATGCAAGATATCTCCTTTGAAATTGATCCAAAGATTTCTGTAAAGCCTTAAACAAATAATCACTTAATAAATACAAAACATTTTGTATATGAAAAACCTAGCTTCACTTAGAGCCAGTTTGCTCGTGGGTTTTTTATATTTATTCTGTCTTAATGGATTTACCCAAAACTCGGCATATATTGATAGTTTAAAATCTATATATAACAAAGAAGGTTTTAACAAACAGGACAAATTAAACATCCTAAAAGAACTATCCTCAGAAGAACGCGATCCAAATGTCAAACTAAGCTACAGTGATGATTTAATTGCTTCAGCCCAACAAAGCGATTCCTTAGATTATCTCTTTCTTGGTTACTTGAATAAAGGCACGGCCCTAAGATTAAAAAGTGATTTTACACAAGCGCTAGACAGTTATTTTAAGGCAGCCAATATTGCCAGCAAAAATAAGATAGACAGAGATTTAGGCTTAGTAAATATTGTAATTGCCGATGTGTATTCTTTGATGGGAAATCATAAAAATGCCATTAATTATTATGAAATCGGTATAGATTTATTGAAAAAAGAAGGCGATTCTCTAAACTTTGCTAATGGCTTATCTAATTTAGGTGACGAGTATTTTATAAACAAACAATACGACCAAGCCATTGTTTATTTTATGGAATCTGGTTATATCTTCAAAAAAATCAATTCTTTAGAGGGCACCGCTTTTAACTTAGGAAACATGGGGATGGTTTATGCCCAACAAGGCAAAGACAGTCTTGCAAAGGCGCATATTAACGAAGCCATTGAAATTCTAGAAAATCTAGAGTTGTACTACCCTATTTCAGTTTACCTAACGTATATGTCTGATATTTATCTAAATCAAGGAAACCGAGAAGCTGCTCTAAATTATTCTGAAAAAAGTCTTGAACTAGCTACTAAATATGGTTTAAAAGATCAAATAAGTGAAGCTGCTTTGCAAATTTCCAAATTGTATGAAGACGCGGGTAACTACAAAAACTCCTTAAACTATTTTAAAGAATATTCTAAGTTTAAGGACAGTGTTAGTAACTTATTTAAAGTTCAGGAAATGGCAGATCTTCGAACAAATTTTGAAGTATCCCGAAAGCAGGTTGAAGTAGATTTACTGACTCAGCAGAAAAAAAACCAAGAAATTGAAGTAGCCTTGCTCAATCAGCAAAAAAGAAACCAGAAAACCATTGTGTTCGCTACTATCATTGCTTTAATACTAATTTGTACGTTGGCGTTTGGACTTTATAGAAGAAATAAGTTTATAAATAAAACAAAGCGAATTATTGAAGATGAAAAAAACAGGTCCGACAAATTATTGTTAAATATTCTGCCCGAGCAAACAGCTTTGGAGTTAAAAAAACACGGAAAAGTAGTGGCCAAAAGATTTGATTTAGTATCTGTTATGTTTACAGATTTCAAAAATTTTACCAGCTATTCTGAAAAATTATCACCAGAAGATTTGGTGAAAAGTGTGGATTATTATTTTTCTAAATTCGACGAGATTATTGAAAAATACCAATTGGAAAAAATCAAAACTATTGGAGACTCCTATATGTGTGCAGGAGGTCTGCCATTTCCATCTAACGACCATGCCATTAGAATGGTTCTTGCCGCACTTGAAATTTCACAGTTTGCCAAAGAATCCAGAAAATCAAACATAAACAATATAATGCCTTTCGATCTTAGAATTGGAATTAATACAGGTCCTGTTGTTGCTGGAGTAGTTGGCACTAAAAAGTTTGCTTATGATATTTGGGGAGACACCGTCAACATTGCATCTAGAATGGAAGAAACTTCTTTAATAGATAAAATCAATATTTCCGAAAACACCTTTCAACTAGTTAAAGATGCTTTTGAATGTGAGTTTAGAGGAACCTTTGAAGTTAAAAACAAAGGCCAAATGAACATGTATTTTATTAATAGAATTAAGGATAAAACATTCTATAACTACCTAAATATCAATCAAATTTCCGATGATACCCAACAGTAATCTATTTGTTCTTTTCTTCAATCCATTTGCTCATATACTTTGTACTTTGCATATGTTGATGCTGAAGCATCTGTCCCGTGAAGTTGTTTAATCGATGTGTGAAAAGTTGTTTGGTTGTCTCTTCAACTCTCTTAAGAAACTGTTTCTGAAAATATTCTCTCTGAAATCGGGTATTGATAATGTCAAATCCGTTTTGCTGTTTTTCCATCCAAATTTTTTCATCCGAATACAAGGCAACGCATTTGTTTACAAACTCTTTCGGATCATTTTCCACAAAACCATTGGACTCCAATTTTCCAAACATCCCTTCTGCTCCAATACTTGTTGTAACACAAGGGGTTCCAAATTGCATGGCATCCACCAATTTCCCTTTTAGTCCAGCTCCAAATCGTAAAGGAGCCAAACAAACTTTTGCATTTTGCATGACGTTTGAAACTTCTTGCGCAAAACCTTTTATTAAAAACCCATCCTTTTCGTTATGTAACTGATTAACTTTTTGAGGCACATAAGCCCCATAAACAAGAAGTTGAGCTTTGGGCAATTGTTTCCTAATCAATGGCCAAATAGTTTCTTTTAAATATAAAACGGCATTGTAATTAGGTTCATGTAGAAAATTTCCAATGCTAACAAAATCTGTTCTTTTCTCAAATTTAGGAAGCTTTTCAATGTCAGAATTTGAGATTTTATCCAATAAAAACGGCAAATACAACAAAAGAGATTCAGGAACCTTAAAATCTGTTTTAAGAAGGTTTATTTCAGCTTCAGAAATAATCAAAGTTAAATCGCATCTATAAATACTAGCTATTTCACGTTTTGCCGTATCATTAAATAAATAATTTAAACTGAAAGGTTCTCCTGTTTTTAATGCCAATTGCCTGCCTTTACGCAATCCGTGTAAATCTTCAGTATCAAGAATTCGCAAAGCTTCAGGGCATTGTTCTAATACACGCCAACCAAATTGTTCTTCCATCATAAATCTATCGAACAAAACCACATTTGGATTTAAATTTCTCACAAACCCATCAAAACTGGAATGGTTCAGTTCTATGGCAACCGGCTTTACTCCTATACTTTCCAGATTAAATGCATTAGCACTTTTAGCACAAGGACTTGCAAAAGTAATGCTGTAATTATCCGCTTGAAATAATTGAATGATTTGCAGCATCCTAGTTCCGGCAGCAGAACTTTTCGGTTCCGGCCAAACATATCCAATAATTAAAAGGTTTTTTGCCACAAACACAAGAATGATAAGGGGTTATTACTTAGAATTTCTGATTGAATTTTACAGAATTACAAATTCTATTCAAATATACGTAAAAACAGCAAACAGCTAATTGAAGCTCAATACTGTTACTCTGGTTTCGGAATCAAACTATATTTAAAACGTACTTGTTTTGCCCAATTTACCATATCTAGAATTTCCGCATCAGAAAGCTTGGCTTCTTGATGTGTCCAAGTATAGGAAGGCAAAGGCATTTCCTTTTTTTCGACCATTTCAATAAGTTCTTCAATTTTGTGGTCTTTTTTCTTTACAGATAAACCTTCCCAATTGGACATATTGAAATGCTTTTTTCCATCTTTAACATGTTCTGCCAACCAGTAGTTTACGGGCGTTATATTATCATACCAAGGATATTTAGTAACGTTGGCATGACAATCGTAACAACTTTCTTTTAAGATGGCTTTAATGTTTTCTGGCGGATTTGTTTCAATTAAAAAAGGTTCAACAGAAGCTAGATCTCCATTATTTTTTTGTGGTCCAAAAAATTGTGCTACAACAAATAGAATCAGTACTACGAATAATATTTTTTTTGTAGTTTTCATTTTAATTAATTTAAGATATTAAAAATAAGTATTTCTTATGACTAAAAACAAACTTTGAAACGAATAAATAATAGCAATCATTCGCACAAAAAGTCTGTAGAAATCTACATTAATAGGTTGTACTTTTTTGAGAACATTTTTAATTGGATCTCTTAGGATTTGGTGCTGGTTTTACAACCTAGTTATCATTTACGGAATTCGACTTTTAAAGCACGTGCCAAACACATTTTAAAAAAGATTAAGAAGTCGTCAAATTACTTTATAATTCATAAATCATAAATCGTCTATCGTAAATCATTTCCTTATCTTTGCATCTTTAAAATATGCATTGAAACATTTTTGAAAACTCACAAAAACCAACACAAATCATGTCTTTAACATCTCTAAATGCTATTTCTCCTATCGATGGTCGCTATAGAAATAAAGTAAACGAATTAGCTCCTTATTTTTCTGAGGAAGCATTAATTAAATATCGTGTACAAGTAGAAATTGAGTATTTTATTGCACTTTGTGAGCAACCTTTACCTCAACTTAAAGCTTTCAATCCAAATTTATATGAAGAGTTACGTGCTATTTATAGAAATTTTACAACGATAGATGCTTCAGCCATTAAAGAGATTGAAAAAACCACCAATCACGACGTGAAGGCCGTTGAGTATTTTATAAAAGACAAGTTTGATGCCTTGGGCATTTCAGAATTTAAAGAATTTATCCATTTCGGATTAACATCTCAAGATATCAATAATACAGCAATTCCTTTAAGCATTAAGGAAGCCATGAACGATGTTTACGTTCCGGAATTTATTATTCTTCGCGATAAATTAAAAGAACTTTCTAAAGATTGGGAAAACATCCCAATGCTTGCTAGAACCCATGGGCAACCAGCTTCTCCTACCCGCTTAGGAAAGGAAATCGCTGTATTTGTTGTTAGAATGGAAGAACAATTTAATTTATTAAACGACATTCCAAGTGCCTCTAAATTTGGTGGAGCTACAGGGAATTTTAATGCGCACAAAGTGGCTTATCCAAACATCGATTGGAGAGCTTTTGGAAAGAATTTTGTTCAAGGAAAATTGGGATTACAACATTCGTTTCCAACGACACAAATTGAGCATTACGACCATATGGCCGCTTTGTTTGATTGTTTAAAACGCATCAATACCATTTTAATCGATTTAAACAGGGACATTTGGACGTATGTGTCCATGGAATATTTTAAACAAAAAATTAAAGAAGGTGAAGTTGGAAGCTCTGCCATGCCACATAAAGTAAACCCTATCGATTTTGAAAATAGCGAAGGAAATTTAGGAATTGCCAATGCCATCTTCGAGCATTTATCGGCTAAACTTCCTATCTCAAGACTACAAAGAGACTTGACTGACAGTACTGTTTTACGTAATGTTGGCGTGCCTTTTGGACATACACTTATTGGATTTAAATCTACTTTAAAAGGGTTAGGCAAATTACTTTTAAATGAAAGTAAATTTGCAGAAGATCTAGAAAACAATTGGGCAGTTGTGGCAGAAGCCATCCAAACCATTTTACGTCGTGAGGCTTATCCAAATCCTTATGAAGCTTTAAAAGGCTTGACAAGAACTAACGAAAAAATTACTCAAACATCGATTTCAAATTTTATTGATACCTTAGAGGTTTCAGATGGGATTAAAAAGGAATTAAAAGCCATTACTCCAAGTAATTATACGGGAATATAATATGATACTTACAGACAAACAATCTTTACTTATTTGCGCCGTAGTAACTTTTGGCTTCTCCATTCTAGGCATTATAGATGTTTTAGATAATCACGTGATTGTTGCTGTACTTTTACTCTTATTTGCACTAGTGGTTGCTAATTTACTAAGCAGCAAACATTTATTTGAAAAAGATGAGGAAACTGATATTGAAGAAAATTCCAAAAATGGAACTATTTAAAATAAAAAAGGCTTCTGAAATCAGAAGCCTTTTTTATTAATCTTAAGGATTGTTCTTATTTAAAAAACTTAATAACATCTTCAAATTTTGAACTATCAATATCTGCATTTTGAAAAGCATCTACAAGTGTTGCCATTTTCTCTGGACGCATATTGTTTCCTAAAATCCTAACAATACCAAAGCCCATATCTTTCGAACTGGTAAATACAATAAACTCTTCAACCGCATCGTCGTCACCAATATATTTAACAATTACCTTGGCTGCTTTATCATTAAATTCAATCAGTTCAATATACTTTTTATCGTTTAATATGGATTTCACTTTGGAAAGCTCTTCGTTATAAACATCTTGATTGTTTTCATTGATTTTAAATCCTAGAAAATTCAATCTTTTTACCGAGTTATAAGCTTCCTTCTGGTCTTCTGTTAAAGTACTTTTATCCAGTTCTACAATAGTTGTAGGAATATCTGCCGAAATAAAATTTGGAGTTTCTTGATTATCTACAAAATAAGTTTGTAGAGATTCTCCTTGATTACAACTTACTAGCAATATAAATGCTAGTAAGTTGAATAGTATTATTTTGATGGATGAATTCATAAGTCTTATTTTTTACTTTTTTTCTCTAAATGCTCACTACCTTGAATGTTCATTTTCTTTGTAAGTTTCGAAATCTGGTTTAAATCGATGTTTCCTGTTAAAGACACAACAACTGTTTCAAATTCTCGTTTTTCACCATTCATGTTCACATCCAAATCTTTAGTAACAGCACTTAAACCATCTACAAACATTAGGAATTCGCTTACATGGTCTTCGTCTTTTCCTTGCTTCACATAAAAGGTCATGTTTACACCACTATCTTTTACCACCATTAATTCTTCCAGCGCACTTTTACGGGATTGCACCCATTTAGAAACATCTGTTGAAATGGCTTTGCTTCCTGTAGTTATTACTTTAAAACTAGTAATACTGTTTACCATATTTAGGTATTCTTGAGCTTCGGGATCGTCGGTATTGATATCCATTTTAGCTAACATTTGGAACATTTTGGGTTTAATGGACACATAGGTTACATCTGGACTTTCGCTGTATTTAGCAAAAATATCCTGTGCCATGGATGTTAATGGCAATAACATAATAGCCATTAAAAAAAGGATTGCTTTATTATTCATTTTACTTGTTTTAAATTTATTTATCGTTTTCATTTTATATTTTTTTAGGGGATTATTTAAAAATTATTTTTGTTTTGTTTTCCATTTCACTTAGGTAACCAACCTTCGATATTCCGGAATCCAAATGATCTAGATAACCTAGTTTTTCAGTTCCCTTATTTAAACTGTTGGAAATTAATTCTAAAGATTTGACCACTTCATTATAAGCCATTATTGGATCGTCGAAGGTTCCTAAATCTTCATCTTCTTGGAAAACAGGCATACTAAAATAGAAGCCTAATAAAAGAACTGCTACCGCTGCTACCGAAATCCACTTATAACTGAATATTTTCTTAGATTTTAATGGAACGGTTTTGGTAAACGTTTCTTTTTGATTTATGGAAAAGTAAGCAAACATAGGTTTGTACATTTCCAAATGTGGTGCAATAGTCCCTTGAGAAAAATAGCTTCTTAACTCCTGCTCTTCTTTTAGACTTGTCTCTCCGTTTTCGTACTTTTCAAGTAAGTTTTCTATATTATTTAGTGCCATAACTATGTGTGTTAGTTAATTGTTCTCTTATTGTTTTTCTTGCTCTGGATAAAGCCACTCTAACTGCTGTATTATTCATGTCTAGCATTTTTGCAATCTCCTCCAAATCGTATTGTTCTATATCTCTTAATTGAATGACCAGTTTTTGTTGTTCTGGCAAATTCTCTATAATTTTTGCTACCCAATCTACACTGTCGTTTAATTCAATCTGTTTTTGTAAAGAGGTCCTTTTATCTTCATAGTTGCTATGTACAATTTTTAGATTTTGTGCGTGTTTGGATTTTAATTTATCTAGGCAAAAATTCTTTGTCATCGTCATAGAAAATGCTTCAACATTTTTATAGTCTTCAATTTTCTCTTTATTATTCCACAATTTCAACAAAATCTCCTGTGTAGCATCTTCAGCTTCTTCCTTCGAAACCAATAATCGTTTCGCTAATCGGAAGACTTTATCTTTAAAAGGCATGACTATATTTAAAAATTCTGCCTGTGTCATAGTTTGGTTTGGTTTTTACAGTTGGTTTACGTCTGCATATTATTACGACGATACACTTGTTGTTTTGTTACAAAAAATTTTTAGTCTAAGATAAAGTAAGTACTTTTATTCTAATTCTTCGGAAGAAAAAGTTCTAATATGAAAACCAAACATTTAAAATTACTTAGCCTATTATTTTTATTCTCCTTTATTACTGTTGGATGTTTTGAGGATTTAGACGATTATCCTGCATCAACAAAAGACTTAAACGATTTTGTTTGGAAAGGTCTAAATAGATATTATTTATATAAAGATGAAGTACCTAATTTAGCAAACAATAGATTTACCGATTCTGAATATGACAGTTTTATAAACAGTTTTTCTTCACCTGAAGATTTATTTGAAAGTCTCATCTTCCATAGACAATCCATTGATAGATTTAGTTGGATAACAGATAATTATATTGAATTGCAACAACAACTCAATGGAACAACCTATAACAATGGAATGGAATTTGGATTGGTCCGGTTTTCCAGTACTAGTTCCGAAGTTTTTGGTTACGTACGTTATGTCTTACCTAATACCGATGCTAAAAACAAAGGTCTAAAACGCGGAGATATTTTTCATGCTATTAATGGCGTCTCTTTAAATGTAACTAATTACAAACAATTATTAAGCCCTAATAATTACACTATAAACTTAGCCGTTTATAACGATAATGGCACAGAAGATACAAGTGATGATACCATAGAACCCATCCATCAAAGTATTAACTTAACCAAAACGCCTTATACTGAAAATCCTGTTTTTATAAAAGAAGTTTTAGAAGTGGCCAACCAAAATGTGGGTTATTTAATGTATAACGGTTTTACAAGGGATTTCGATTCGCAATTAAACGATGCCTTTGGTTATTTTAAATCGCAAAACATTCAGAATTTAGTTTTGGATTTACGTTATAATTCTGGAGGTTCGGTAAATACGGCTATTTTATTATCGAGCATGATTACTGGGCAATTTACTGGACAGGTTTTTTGTACAGAGCAATGGAATAGCGAGATTCAATCGCAATTGGACCCAAATGCTTTAATAAATAATTTTAAAAACAACGATAATGGAACGCCATTAAACAGTTTGAGTCTTGGTAAGGTTTATATTTTAACAAGCAAAAGTACCGCCTCTGCTAGCGAATTGGTAATAAACTGTTTACATCCGTATATCGATGTTGTACAAATTGGAACAACCACAACCGGAAAATATCAAGCTTCGATTACACTTTTTGATTCTCCCGATTTTAGTAGTAATAACATCAATCCTATCCACACATATGCCATGCAGCCCTTAATATTGAAAACTCTAAATGCTGTTGGGAACACAGATTATAACGATGGTCTGGATCCAACTTTTCCAATTAAAGAAAACTATGGAAATTTAGGAGTTTTAGGAGATCCAAACGAAACCTTATTGGCCATTGCTTTGCAAGAAATAATGAATGGTGGCAGAATGTCTTTACCTCCTTTTAGCGCTTTTGAAATCGTTGGAGATAGCAAGGATTTCACGCTTACAAAAAACAGGATGTATATTGACAGAAAATAATTAGACCTGCCAGTTCCCGATATTTTGGAATAAAATCTGACAGGTCTTTTGTTAAAAATAATTTATATAATTATATCTAATAAGACATTAATTAAAATAAATTTTTGAAGCTATCAATCCTACTTCAAACGTATTAATTATAGATTTGGTGTTTAAATCAAAAACTACCAAATCGCTTAAAGACACAAAATCTTTAGCGTCTGTTACATATAATTTATCATCTTTAACAGCCATTCCATAAGTAGATATGGCACCTAAGTTTATAAAAGAAGTACTTGGCAATGAACTTGCTGAATCATTCAACTCAAAAACCTCATTATTAGATTGATAATACACTTTACCATTAGCATAGTCCATACCACTTGGATGTACACCATCGGCAAAGCTTAATGTTTGTACAACCGTATTTGAAGATAAATCTATTTTAGAAATTGAAGCTGAAGTCTCATTTCCCGTCCATGCTGCATTCCCTTCACAAAGCACTACTAATTGCCCTAAGCTATTGATAATCATATTATTTGGAACATCATTAACCGTTATAGTCGTAACGGCAGAATCTGAAATATTAATAACCGAGACAATGTTATTAGAATTATATCCACCCTTATGAGACACATATAATTTATTTCCAACACTAATTATCTGTTCTGGACCTTCTCCAACAGGAATGGTGTTTGTAACTGCATGAGTTGATAAATCTACTACCGCTATATAATCATCGGAAGGATCTGTAGGATCACCCCAATTGGTTACATAACCTTTACCTCCAGCAAAAGCTATAAATCTAGGCAACATCAAACCGGTAGAGATAGCTCCTTCTTTTTCAAACGTATTTCTATCTACTACATGGATAATGTTGCTATCAACAACTATATAAGCGTTGTTATTATTAAAACCCATTGATTGAACATAAGTTCCTAAATCTTCACTATTTACATTAAAAAACACATTGTTTTCTGTTGTAGAAAAATCATTAGAAATATAAGATACAGATCCAGAAAGAGTCCCACCTTCTGCACTTACAAAAATACCGTTTTCGTAGGCACCTAAAGAAACTGGTGGATTTACACTATGGTCGTCATCACTACTACAAGATGTGGTTAAAAAACCAAATACTAAGACTAAAGTTAAAAATTTAAATACGTTTTTCATTTTTTTAAAAATTAAGGTTTATATAAAAGTTATAATTAATTCCAGGCATGTACCTATTTACTACTGCTTGGTAATTGATGTTAAAAAGATTTTTAATTTGAATTCCTAAAGTATAATTGCGATTTTTTCCCAAGGCATATTCTGCTCCAGCATTGGAGAGCACATAAGCATCCAATATATATTTTGGATTATTATCTGATAAAGTAAACACCTCACCTACATACAAGGCTTCATAATAGGCAGACATACGTTTATATTGATAATTCAATATGGCTGTTGCTTTGTGATATGGCACATAAATAAGTTGTTTTTCAGTGTCTTTATTTTCTGAAACCGTATAAGCATACGTACTTCCTAATGCTATTTTATGAGATTGAAATTGTTGTTCTATCTGTAATTTGGCTTCCAATCCATAACTTAATACATGATCTGTATTTACTGGTTTCCAAATACTTCCTGCTGGTAGCCAACGAATCATGTTTTTAATATCGTTATAAAAACCTACTACCGAAAAGGATATTTTGTTAAATGTAAATTCATTACCTAATTCTATTTGATTGGAAGTTTCTGGATTCAACTCCAAATTTCCACTTCCAAACCAATACAAATCGTTATACGTTGGAATTCTAAAGTTTTTAGAACCATTCAAATTTATCGCATAATAAGGTGTTACACGATATTGCAACCCTAGACTATACAGCAAAGGACTTTCGTAATTATTGGTGATTTCTTTTCTTAAACTGGCTTCATATAAAAACTTTTTGAAAGTCTGTTTAAACAACAAACTAAATCCTGAAATAGTTCGATTGTTTTCGGCAATATCAGAACCTTCACCAGATGTACGGGTTACATCTAGAACACCTTGTAAATTTGCATTCTTAAGAAGCTTATAATCTAACTGATACTTTCCTATATAAGATGTTGCTTCACCAAAACTAAACGTACTCTTTTCTATATTCTGGAAATATTTATAATTTTCTGTGATATATGCTAATCTTAATGTGGAAATAAACTTCCCGTAAAACCCTTGCCATTCTAAAAGGTTTCTAGTATTGAAATCTTGGTATTTTGTTGGAGTTTCCGTAGGAGATATCAACGAGAAATGACGTTCAGAATCAAATAAATAACTGTAGAGCTTGATAACATTCTTATTATTTAGTTTATAACCAAAATTTACCGAAAATGTATTGTTATAGAATTGACCATTCAAATTGGTTTTATTACTATCTACGTAAGGATAATCGTTTGAAGAACTGGTTCTGCTCAATCCAACATCTATAGAAAATATTTCAGATGATAGGCCTCCATTATATGCAACATCCCAAGTATTAAAACTTCCATAGCTGGCGTAAAGATTGTTTTCAAAAGCAGAATTAAATTGTAAATCATTGTTTAAATGGATGGTACCACCAATGGCCCCACTTCCATACAACACACTTCCTCCGCCACTTCTAACGGTAACATTATCGAAGTTTCTTATATTAACAGTGTTAAAATCTGTCTGCCCATTAAATTGGGAATTAATATTAATACCATTCCAAATAACAGCTGTTTGTTGGGCGGTAGTGCCTCTAAAAGAAGGTGAAGACACCATGCCTAAACCATTTTCCTTAAAATAAATGGAAGCGTTATTGTTGAGTAATTGTGTTAAAGATGAAGCACTCCTAACTAAAACACTGTCGTTTAAAACACTGGTAAGCTGTGTGTCTGAAAACGTTTCTAAATACCTATCGGTTTTTAAAACAATTTCATCAAGTTGCTGAATAGTATAAATAGGTGCTTGAGCCCATGCCACAACACATATATGTAATAATATAAAAATGCTAAAAACCTGCTTCATATTCTTAAAGTTCTTTTCCCGAAAACTTTTAAATTAAGTTGATGAAAATGGCAGGTCTCCTGACTTGCGTCCTCATGTAGGTCTTCCCAGATATATCCAGTGACATTGAAGTTTTACATGAAGCTTTGTAGCTTACAGTTGCGGGAACAGTTCAAGAATTAATGAATTACGACGGACAAATTACGAATTTGAAAAAGCTTCAAAAA
>NZ_DATGNO010000142.1:0-6416 GCF_035306705.1 Xanthomarina sp. | reverse complement strand
ATTTTATCTCCAATTTTCTCTGTTAAATACTTCCAACCTTCCCAATCGTTTTCGTCCATCCCATCTTCAATAGAAATAATTGGGTACTTAGATGCTAATTCGGCTAAATAATCGGCTTGCTCCTCACTGGTTCTAACCTGGCCTTGCTCGCCTTCAAATAAGGAGTAATCGTATTTTCCGTCTTTATAAAATTCGGCTGCTGCACAATCCAAAGCAATAAAAATATCTTCCCCTAATTTATATCCTGCATTTTCAACGGCTACTTTAATAGTATCTAAAGCGTCCTCGGTTCCTCCAGCTAAATTAGGTGCAAACCCACCTTCGTCCCCAACAGCTGTACTTAAACCTCTTTTGTGAAGTACGTTTTTAAGATGGTGAAAAATTTCCGAACCCATTCTCATAGCTTCCGAAAAATTTACAGCACTTACAGGCATAATCATAAATTCCTGAAAAGCAATTGGCGCATCGCTATGGGAGCCTCCATTAATAATATTCATCATTGGAACCGGAAGCGTATTGGCGCTAACGCCACCAACATATCTATATAACGGCATTCCAAGTTCGTTTGCGGCAGCTTTTGCCACTGCTAAAGAAACTCCTAAAATGGCATTAGCTCCTAAATTAGATTTATTGGAAGTGCCATCTAGGTCGATCATGGTTTTATCTATATGGTTCTGCTCAAAAACTGAAGTTCCTAGCAATTCCTGAGCAATTATTGTATTGACGTTTTCAACAGCCTTCAAAACACCTTTTCCCATATAAGGTTTCCCACCATCTCGTAACTCTACAGCCTCGTGTTCGCCAGTAGAAGCACCAGAAGGCACAGCAGCCCTTCCCATAAAACCATTTTCGGTAAGCACATCCACCTCTATAGTTGGGTTACCTCTTGAATCAAAAATTTGTCTGGCATGAATATTAATAATGATGCTCATTTTAAATGTTTTAGTAATTAATTATTTATTTAATGCCCCAAAGTTTCAAAAATTTTCAGGGTTAATTTAAAAACCTCAAGGAAGTGGGTCTTCGTTGAGGCTTTTCAATTATCTATTTTTTATGTTCTCTATAAACTGATCGAACAGATATGAAGAGTCGTGTGGACCTGGACTCGCTTCCGGATGGTATTGAACCGAGAAACAATTCTTGTTTTTAATACGGATTCCAGCAACCGTATGATCGTTTAAATGAACATGTGTAACTTCTATGTCTGGATGAATTTCCGCTTCTTCCTTATTGATAGCAAAACCATGATTTTGAGAGGTTATTTCACCCTTTCCTGTTAACAGGTTTTTTACCGGATGATTAATCCCTCGATGTCCATGATGCATTTTATAGGTAGAAATTCCATGAGTAAGGGCAATAATTTGATGTCCTAAACAAATTCCAAATAAAGGCAAGTTTCTATCCAATATTTCTTGGGTTAACGTTCGAGCAGATTTTAAAGGTTCTGGATCTCCAGGTCCATTAGATAAAAAGTATCCATCTGGGTTAAACGCACTCATTTCTTCAAAAGTAGCATTGTAAGGAAACACTTTTATATAGGCATCTCTTTTAGCAAGATTTCTAAGAATGTTGGTTTTAATTCCAACATCTAAAGCAGCAATCTTATAGGTGGCATTTTCCTCACCAAAAAAATAAGGTTCTTTAGTTGAAACTTTAGAAGCCAACTCCAAGCCATCCATATTGGGCACATCTGCCAATTGCTTTTTTAGAGCTTCAATATTATCAACTTCGGTTGTAATTACAGCATTCATGGCGCCATTTTCTCTTAAATAGCTTACCAAGGCTCGCGTATCCACATCGGAAATAGCGAATAGGTCGTGCTGATTTAAAAACTCCTCTAAAGAGGCATCGGCTCCATCTCTTGAATAATGATAGCTAAAGTTTTTACAAATTAATCCGGAAATTTTAATGGAGTTAGATTCTACCTCGTCTTTATGGGTTCCATAATTACCAATATGCGCATTGGTAGCTACCATTAACTGACCATAATACGAAGGGTCTGTAAAAATTTCTTGATACCCAGTCATGCCTGTATTAAAGCAGACTTCACCAAAAGCTGTTCCGGATTTTCCAATGGCTTTTCCATGAAAAATAGTCCCGTCCGATAAAAGAATTATCGCTTTTTGTCTTTTATTGTATTTCATTACTTCTTAATGAGATTTCCGTCGTAAAAATATTGAGGTGACAGAAATAAAGTTTTGCAAAATTGCATAAAAAAAAGGATAAACTAAAATGTTTATCCTTTTTTATGTTTTCTTTATTATAGACAGCTAAATAACTATAGTGTATTATAATGCTGAAATATTAATTTAAGATCATTTACTTCTTTGAAACTTAAATTATTATCCTTTGCATACTGTTTTAAAATATCTCTTTTATCAGCGTCTACTACTTTTAAAATGGCAGACCTTTTAAGTTGAATTGGTTTCAACTCCTCTTTATCTGTTGTGTAAAAATATTTTTCCTTTACAATCATCGAATCGTCAGTAGTTTTTTGCTGAGTTAACGGATTAAACATACCTTCTTTTATAGCTATTTCAAATTTTCTTAAGATAACTACAGAATTTGTTACAACCAGTTCTTCGAAATAAGAGTTTCTTTGAAACTCGCTGTCCAAATAGCGTTTAAAAGTTCGACCTTCTATAACAACTTTGTCCACATTTCCTGGGTTGAATGCTAAAATGGAGTCTTCAGAAAACTTAGCTTCAAAACGTTCCAATTGCACATTATAATTTAACTTATTAAATTTATACGCCTTTTTGTTTTTGGTGTAAATTAAAGCATTGCTAGAGTTCCATGAATCAAATAAATAAGGAGATCCTTTTAATCTAGAGCTTTTGGTTGAGTTTGTAACCCAAATTCCATCATTGCTCATAATTCCGTTTGAATTGGCAAAACTATCTCCAGCGATGTTAACACCAGCTTGTGAAAACGTTAAATTAACTGTTAGGGTAAGTATGAAAACTAAGAGTTTGTTCATTATTTTATAAATTTTTAGTTGCAAATATAAAAAAAGGATAGACTTTAATGGGTCTATCCTTTTTTAATTATTATTAATTAACAAAAACTTAACTACTATTCTTCTTCGTTAGAAGTTTTGGTTTCTGTTGCTGGAGCAGCGTCAGTAGGTGTAACAGGTGCAGCACCACTTCTTCTACTTCTTCTAGTTGTTTTCTTAGCAGGTTTATTTGCGTTGTAGATTTCGTTGTAATCAACAAGCTCTATCATTGCCATATCTGCATTATCTCCTAAACGATTACCAAGTTTGATAATTCTAGTATATCCACCTGGACGATCAGCTACTTTAGGAGCTACATCTCTAAACAATTCAATTACTGCATCTTTTTGTCTTAAACGAGACATAACAATACGTCTGTTGTGAGTTGTATCTTCTTTAGATTTTGTAATCAATGGTTCTACAAATTGTCTTAAAGCTTTTGCTTTAGCAACTGTTGTGTTAATACGTTTGTGTTCGATTAAAGAACAAGCCATATTAGCTAACATCGATTTTCTATGGGCTGTTTGTCTCCCTAAATGATTTACTTTTCTTCCGTGTCTCATGACATTTGTTGTTGGACATCATCTTGCTACCAGATCCTTTATAAACGGAGAGCAAATTATGAGTCGTTAATACTTGGTTATATTAGTCTTTGTCTAATTTATATTTTGAAAGGTCCATTCCAAAGTTTAAACCTTTAACACTTACTAGTTCTTCAAGTTCGGTTAAAGATTTTTTACCGAAGTTACGGAACTTCATTAAGTCGTTTTTATTATAAGAAACTAGGTCTCCTAAGGTATCCACTTCTGCTGCTTTCAAGCAATTAAGAGCACGAACCGACAGATCCATATCAACTAATTTAGTTTTCAATAGTTGTCTCATGTGAAGTGATTCTTCATCATAAGTTTCTGTTTGTGCAATCTCATCAGCTTCAAGGGTTATTCTCTCATCCGAGAACAACATAAAGTGATGGATTAAAGTCTTAGCTGCCTCAGTTAACGCGTCTTGTGGCGTAATGGAACCATCTGTGATAATTTCGAAAACCAATTTTTCATAATCGGTTTTTTGTTCTACACGATAGTTTTCAATACTGTACTTAACATTTTTAATTGGAGTATAAATAGAATCTGTAAAGATTGTTCCAATTGGTGCTGAAGCTTTTTTATTTTCTTCTGCTGGCACATATCCTCTACCTTTTTCAATGGTAATCTCCATGTTGATATTTACTTTAGGATCTAAATTACAGATTACTAATTCTGAATTTAAAACTTGGAATCCTGAAATAAATTTTTGAAAGTCTCCAGCTGTTAATTGATTTTGTCCTGAAATAGATATTGAGACAGACTCGCTATCCACATCTTCTATTTGTCTTTTAAAACGAACTTGTTTTAAGTTTAAGATAATTTCAGTAACATCTTCAACAACACCTGCAATGGTAGAAAATTCATGATCTACACCTTCCATTCTAACTGAAGTGATTGCAAATCCTTCTAAAGAAGAAAGTAAAACTCTTCTTAGAGCATTTCCAACTGTTAATCCGTAACCAGGTTCTAAAGGACGAAATTCGAATTTCCCTTCAAAATCAGTTGAATCAATCATGATTACTTTGTCGGGTTTTTGAAAATTAAATACTGCCATATTTGAGATTTGTATCAGTTATTATTTAGAGTATAATTCGACGATTAATTGCTCGTTAATGTTTTCTGGAATTTGAATTCTAGCAGGTACAGAAACATATGTTCCTTCCTTTTTCTCACTATTCCATGTAATCCATTCGAAAACCTGACTTGAATTAGCTAAAGAACTATCGATAGCTTCAAGCGATTTAGATTTTTCTCTTACAGCAACTACGTCTCCAGCTTTTAACTGGTAAGATGGTATGTTTACAATCTCTCCGTTTACTGTAATATGTCTATGTGAAACCAACTGTCTTGCACCGCTTCTAGATGGAGATACCCCCATTCTATAAACTACGTTATCCAATCTCGACTCACAAAGTTGCAACAACACTTCCCCAGTAATTCCAGGAGCAGCAGTTGCTCTTTTGAACATGTTTCTGAATTGTTTCTCTAGAACACCGTAGGTGTATTTAGCTTTTTGCTTTTCCATTAACTGGATAGAGTATTCAGATTTCTTTCCACGACGCTTGTTTGCACCATGTTGACCTGGAGGATAGTTTCTTTTTTCAAAAGATTTATCTTCTCCGTAAATAGCTTCACCGAATTTTCGGGCTATTTTAGTTTTAGGACCAGTATATCTTGCCATTGTTTGATTTGTTATAAGAGTGGGTATGAATTAAGGTCTTAATCTTATCCTTCGATATCCGTTAGTCTCTCGTTGATACTTGTTTATTAATTTTTTTTCAGTTTGCAAATTTACGTATAAAAAACTAATATCAACTATTAAAAAACAGTTGATATTAATTTAATATAATATATAAATTATACTCTTCTTCTTTTTGGAGGACGACATCCATTATGTGGTAATGGAGTAACATCAATAATTTCTGTTACTTCGATTCCCGCATTATGAAGAGATCTAATAGCCGATTCTCTACCGTTTCCTGGACCTTTTACGTAAACTTTAACTTTCTTTAAGCCAGCTTCACTTGCTACAGCTGCAGCATTTTCAGCAGCTAATTGAGCCGCATAAGGTGTGTTCTTTTTAGAACCTCTAAATCCCATTTTTCCAGCAGACGACCATGAAATAACGTCTCCTTTTTTGTTTGTAAGCGATATAATAATGTTGTTAAAAGAAGCGGTTACATGTGCTTCTCCTACTGATTCAACAATTACTTTACGTTTTTTTGTACTTGACTTTGCCATATTGAAATAGTTTTAAGTTGTTAGTTTTTAGTTGTTAGAATCCTAAACATTGCTATTTCAAACAGATTCATCTAACCTCTAAACTCTAATGACTAATGTCTTTTAATTATTTAGTCGCCATTTTTTTGTTAGCAACAGTTTTTCTTCTTCCTTTTCTAGTTCTAGAGTTGTTTTTTGTACGTTGACCTCTTAAAGGAAGTCCAACTCTATGACGAATACCTCTGTAACATCCAATATCCATTAATCGCTTAATGTTCAATTGTGTTTCAGAACGTAGTTCTCCTTCAATAGTAAAAGATCCAACAGCCTCACGAATACCATTGATATCCTCGTCCGTCCAGTCTTGAACTTTTGTACTTTCGTCAACTTTAGCTTCCGCTAAAATATCTTTTGCTCTACTTTTACCTATTCCATAGATATAAGTAAGGGATATAACCCCTCTCTTGTTTTTCGGTATGTCTACACCTGCAATTCTTGCCATAACTACCCTTGTCTTTGTTTGAATCTAGGATTCTTTTTGTTAATTACGTAAAGTCTTCCTTTTCTACGCACGATTTTACAATCTGCACTTCTTTTTTTAACTGATGCTCTTA